>PWSR01000193.1 GCA_003563985.1 Clostridia bacterium
CATAGGAAGGGCTCGGATTGCCCCAGCGATCTTCAGCCTTCACGGTGAGGGCGAAGGGTTCTCCCTTCTTCGCTTCCGATGGCGCAATGGCGATGAGTCGAGCGGCTTCGTCACCCACGATGGGGATGCGCGGAGAGGAGGGAACCCGAACGAACACGCCCGTTTCGAAAGATTCTACCAGTACGCGGAATTCGAAACCCGATTCGCGGAAAGTTTGTGCCCGAGTCCCGGGCCCACCACCGCTCGTATCACCGAAGGTCATGATCAGGAGGTCGCCGGGCGCCAGGGGGTATTCGCCCACGGTTAGAGTCACGGTCCGAAACCAGGGCCTGTAGTATCCTTTGTGTTCGAAGGTCGGCGTCACGGAACCGCGACCCGTGGTCCGTGCGGTGAAATAGTCGGCGGCGGTGGGATCGCAGAACTGGGGTCGGCTCCAGTCGCTGGCCAGACGGAAGGCGATCTTGATACGACCTCCATTGTCCACGCCGTACTTTCCGACTCGATACACCAGCTGCCAGGATCCCATCTGCCCGGCGATTATAGGGGTATCCGGGGTAAGGGTGGCCTGGCCGTACCAAAGGTTTTCACAGTTATACGGTTGTTCCTCCATAGATCCCATTCCTTCCTGGCCCTCGGCTCTTGGCCGTTACGGCGACGGGATGTTGGAATTTCAATTCCACGATCTGCCGCCCGGGTCCTGGGGTATCCAGTGTTCACGTATTCTAGGGTCGTTGATCCTTTCGGTCCCAGCGCGTCAAAGCCTCCCCGGACACTCCCTGCCGGTGGCACAGTACGGTGGTGGGTGCCGCCGGTGATCTCCGCGGGCAGGGGGTTGCGGAGGTACGGGCTGCCGCTGTCTACAATCCGTCGGATTCGATAGCATATTGGCGTGTGCGTAAGAGGATCCGGACCCGGCCCGGGTGGACGGATCCCCGTGGATTGCGGAGCGCGGAATGGAGGGGATTACATGAGGGCACGGATTCGCAGAATGGGTCGGTGGCGATTTCTCGTCTACGCCTCGGCCGGCTTGCTGGTTTTTATAGCGTCGGTATTCATCTATGCAGCACATGGGTCGTACAGGACGTCCCGGGAGATTGCCATCGAGGCGCCGGACGGGATTCAATCCCTGGAGACGGTCCTACTGGGCGGGGTCGAACAATCAATCTACCTGCGCAGCCTCGATGCGAGTAATCCCGTGCTCCTGTTTCTACATGGTGGACCGGGCATGTCCGAGATGGTCCCGGTGCGGCATTACAATCGCGAACTGGAGGAGCACTTCGTGGTCGTCACCTGGGATCAGCGGGGGGCCGGAAAATCCTTCTCTCCCGATATCCCCGAGGAGACGATGACCCTGGGGCAGATCGTGGAGGACACCCTGGAGCTGACGCGCATGCTGCGGGAACGGTTCAACGTCGATCGGATCTATCTCGTGGGTCACTCGTGGGGCAGCATCGTGGGCGTGCACGCCGCGGATCGCTATCCGGATTTCTACCATGCTTACGTCGGGGTCGGCCAGGCCGTGGACTTCGTGGAGGCGGAGAAGATCTCCTACCAATTTACCCTCGATCGGGCCCGGGCCCTGGGAAACGAGAAGGCCGTGCGGGAGTTGCAGGACATCGGATCACCTCCCTACCCGGTCGAGAACTTCGCCGAATTCATCGGGGTCCAACGGAAATGGTTGTTCCGCTTCGGCGGTGAAGTGTACGGGGAGACGAATAACCTTCGATACGTCGCGGGAATCCTGGGGATGCATCTCGTGGCACCGGAATACTCGATCGGGGACACGGTGAACCTGGTGCGGGGGAATCAATGGTCCGGACACCTGTTACTCGATGACCTGCATGCGACGAACTTATCCGACCAGGTACCCACCCTCGACGTACCGACCTACTTCTTCGTGGGGCGACACGATTACGTGACCGTATTCGAGAAGGTGGAGTCCTACTACGAGGTGCTCGGGGCGCCACACAGTGAACTGGTGTGGTTCGAGGAATCGGCGCACAGCCCGAACTTCGAAGAACCGGATCGGTTTGCGCGGGAAATGCTCCGGGTGCGCGAGGAAAGTGTCCGCAGGTGACGTCGAAGGGGAGCGGATTTTGCCCGTCGAGCCTCCGGACGTCCCCCGGAGGCTCGACGGGTTCGCACCAATGGCCCGGGACCCCTGGCATGCTTCGGATCCCGGGCGTATTGATCTTCAGCGGGTCGCTATTGTAGTCGGCGGATCGAATTCGGTCCCGAAGGTTTCCACCGTTACCTTCTTCATTTGTCGAGGCTCCCTGGGTCGATCTTGTCCATCCCGCTTGGCGGCAACGATCTCATCTACCACGTCCATGCCCTCTTGCACCTTCCCGAAGGCGGCGTATCCACCGTCCAGGTGTGGCGATTTCGCGACCATCACGAAGAACTGTGAGCCGGCGGAGTCGGGGTGTCCGGCCCGGGCCATGGAGATCACGCCGCGATCGTGCCCCAGGTCGTTGGGCACGCCGTTGGTGGAGAACTCGCCCTCGATGTGGTACCCGGGACCGCCGGTCCCGGTACCTTTGGGACAACCGCCCTGGATCATGAATCCGGGGATAACGCGGTGAAACGTGAGCCCGTCGTAGTAACCGGCCCGGATCAGCGATATGAAATTCCGGACCGTGTTGGGAGCAACCTCCGGGTACAACTCCAGGGTGATGGTGCCGCCCCCTTCCATCTCGATTGTTGCGATGGGGTTATCCAATGGTATCGCCTCCTATTTTTCCGTATGTCCTCCATCATATCATTCGTCCTCGCGGCGGTCGGGTAGAGCGCATTATCGAGAAATACCGAGAAACCCGAAGCCGGCCGGGGTCATTCCCCTCACTGCAAATCCGCTGGAACGAATTGCCCCGAGTCGATCACGAGGGTGTCGTCCAGCCACAGGCTCGCATTCCGGCAGCACAATCCCAGGTGCGCCCGGCTGGAGATCTCGCCCTTGAAGTTGATATCGTCGTTGCTGCCGAGTTGGATCTGGACGTTGCCGTAATGGGACTCGATGTCCGCGCCGGAGATGCCGGGTTCGGGGTTGATGGCCTTCACCAGGGCGTGCCACTGGGCCCGTTTGTCCGTACCCCAAGACGTGTGTCCCGCCCGGAAGGCGTTTTCATCCCCGAAGGAATCCAGGTAATCCGCCAGCAGGATAGCGTCCAATCCGCCCCGGATGTCGACGATCTTGCCCCGGCGGAAGTCGATCTCCACGGGGGATTCCATGTAGCGACCGAAGGAGAAGTTTGCGTCGCCCACGTCCAATACCAGCCGCCCTTCCGTGGTGCCCTCCATCTGAGCCGTCTCGACCATCCCGGCTCCCCAGAAGTCCAGGTGGCCGGCCACATCGGCGACCCCGTAGTGGGCCAGGGCCGGACGTTGGCCGCGCTCCATGACCAGATCGGTGCCGGCCGCGGAGCGGATGTGAATGCGATTGGCTCCCCCCAGGAGGCGAGCCCCGGCCTTTGTTCGTTCGATGACTTCGGGGATCGCGCGCAAGCGGCTCAATACTTCCAGCGGCTGTACTACCATCAGGATGCGTCCGCCGTTTTCGAGGGCCTGACCCATCCGTTCGTGGTAGTGCAGGGTGTGCGTGGTCATGTAGACGATGAGATCGGCCTCCTGCCACGCGGCACCCATTCCCTTCTGGGGGAGGGGGTGGTCGAAGGGCAGGATTTGCTTGTACGCCGCTGCGCCCAGGTTCAGGGCGGCGCCCAGGCAGGCGTCGGAATACACCGGGTTGAAGGCGGTATCCGAGATAATGAGGCAGAGTTCATCCGGTTGAAGATTACATAGTGACAGCTGCCTCTCGAACAGACCGACCAATTCCGGGGCCGCCGAGGGGTTCATCATGATTCGCCGATTTGGCATGGTATTCGCTCCCAACGTTCGAGTTCGTCTGTTTATCGGCCATCGGAAGAGGATGGTCTCAGTCCAGTATAGTATGCCAAAGGGGCCAGCGCTTCGTTTCCGCAGGGTGTGATGCGGACGCCCCGGGTGCCGGGATCACAGCGAGAGGGTTCGATGCAGCGGTTGGAGGCTCGTCGCCGGTACCGAATCCATCAGGGCGCGCGATCGAACGCCGCGATGATGATCCGAATCACCGCCTCATCATCCAGGCTGCCTTGGCCATCGCCCCGCTGGTGCCCGTAATTCCCGAAGGCGGAGTGGTTCATCCCCTCGACCTCCTCCACCAGGGCCGAGTCCGGTAGGCGACGCCTGGCTTCCTCGTAATTGCCGCGATCGATGACCCGGTCCTCCAAGCCCATGATCGAGATGATGGGACTCGGGAGATCCCTCGCGTCGACATCGCAGTAGGAGCCGAATAGAAACAACCCATGGGCTCGTTCGGCGTTTGCGGAGGCGAAACGGCAGGCGGCGATGCCG
>PWSR01000052.1 GCA_003563985.1 Clostridia bacterium
ATCGCCGAGGGTCGGCCTCCTGACCCTGTCGCTGCGGCTACCGGGCTGTCGATCCCTCAAGGAGAAACGATCTCTCATCCGTCGCCTGATGGCCCGGATGGGCGAGGACAACCTGAGCGTGGGCGAAGTGGGGGCGGGCGATCGAACCGATGCCGCCATCCTCGCGTGCGCCGCCGTATCCTCCTCGTGGGAGGGCACCGAGAAACGCCTGTCGGGTGCGCGGCGCATCGCCGACCGCACCTTCGGCGTCCAACTGCTCGAAGGGCGCATCGAACGACTCCTCTAGCCGATCAGCCGAACTTGTATCCGATATTGCGCAGCAGCTCCCGCCGCTCCCGCACGTCCTCGGGTCCCTCTACCCCCAGGGGCGACCCACCGTCGATCACGCCCACCACACCGCGTCCCATCTCCGTTTTGGCCACGAGGACTCCCAGCGGGTTGGCGGTGGCGCAGTGGATGGTGCAGACTTCCGGCACGGCCTTGAGGTTGTTCAGGAAATTCACGGGGAAGCCGTCCTCGATGAACAGGGCGAAGAAATGTCCCGCGCCCACGGACGAAGCGCAGTCCGTGGCCAGTTGCACCAGGTTGTCGTCGTTTCCCTCGGTGCGAATTAGCCGCGGCCCGGATCCCTCGCAGAAGGCCAACCCGAAACGGATGCCGCCCCCGGCATTGGCCACGGCTTCGGGTATATCCTCCACCGTCTTGATGAAATGCGAAGTGCCCAGGACCACGTTCATGTCGTCCGGTTTTTGCACGGGCACGAATTCGATATCGACTCGCATGGTGAACACCTCCGTGGACATATTATGGCGTCGGCGGTGGCGAATCCTCCTTCCGGGAGACATTTCCCGGATCGCGGGGTGCAGGGGACCGGACCGGCCTCAGAGGCCGGTCCGGTTGATGCCATGGGGGGTCTCGGCGCGCTTAGGGGAACAGCGGGACGAGGGTCTGGTCGTCCACGGAGACCAGGCCCATGTCCGTGATCTTCGCCTTCGGGATCACGGCCAGGGTCAGGGTGGCGATCCGCAGCAGGGGATCCTCCCCCGGGATGCCCATGTCCCGCAGGGTATTCTTGAGGTGATCGGTCTTCTGTGCCAGCTCCTCGGGGGCCAGGCTCGACATCAACCCGGCGATGGGAAGGGGCAGCATATCGACGACCTCGCCGCCGCGGACGCAGGCCAGCCCGCCGCCGCACGCAATGAGGGCGTTGGCCGCCACCGCGGCATCCGCGGGGTTACTGGCCACGACGGTGAGATTGTGGCAATCGTGGGAGACGGTGGCGGCGATGGCCCCGTCGGTGAGCCCGAAGTTGCCGATGACTCCCAGGGCGCGGTTTTCGTTGTGACCGTGGCGATGGAATACTCCCACGGTACTCATTCCGCCCCCGTCGGGGAGGGCCAGGTAGCCATCCTCCACGGGGAGGTCCTCCACGGCGAACTCGGCGAAGAGGGAGTCCTTGGAGGCGTAGGTGATGACCCGCACGGGGACGGTGTCACCCTCCGTCGGTGCCTCGATGCGGAAGTCTTCCTCGTCCAGGGGTTCGAGCCGAACGGTGTTCTCCCGTTCCAGGGCGAAATCACCGCCGGGCATCTCCGCCGTCAGGGCGCCGTCGCGGGCGACCTCGGAGCCTTCGAAGAAGACCCGGGATGGACGCATGGATTCCAGCTTTGGGACCAGGATCATGTCGGCGACGTACCCGGGGGCGATGGCCCCGAGGTTCTCGAGACCCACGGAGCGGGCGGCGTGCAGGGTTCCGTATCGGATGGCCCGGACCGGTTCCACGCCCTCCTCCATCGCGCGACGCACCACGTGGTTCATGTTGCCCTCGGCGATGAGGTCGGCGGGTTCCCGATCGTCGGTGCACAGGGTGAAGTTCGGCGGCAGGTCGAAGCCCTCCAGGGCGGGGATCAGATCCTTGAGGTTGCGGGAGATGGAACTCTCCCGGGCGTCGATCGTCATCCCCGCCCGCATCTTCTCCCGGGCCTCGGCGGTGACCCGCACCTCGTGGTCGCTGGTGGGGCCGGCGCACAGATAGGCGGAGAGGGCGCGGCCCGACAGGGTGGGGGAGTGTCCCTGGATGAAGGCATCGCGTTTCTGCGCCTCGGCCAGGATGGCGCGCATGCGCTCTCCACCGTATATCACGCCGGGATAGTCCATGACCTCGGCCAGTCCCAGGACGCGATCCCAGTCCAGCATCTCGGCGATTTCCTCCGCTTCGAAGGAGGCCCCGGCGGTCTCCAGTCCCGGGACCGAGGGAACGCAGGAGGGAGCCAACACGTATTGCCGCATGGGTAGATCTTCGCTGGCGGTGAGCATGTAGCGCACGCCCTCGATGCCCATGACGTTGGCCACTTCGTGGGGATCGGTGATGGCCGTGGTGGTGCCGTGGGGAATCACGGTCCGGGCGAAATTGGCCGGCGTCATCATGGAACTCTCGATGTGGACGTGGGAATCCACCAGGCCGGGAAGGAGGTAGGCGCCCTCTCCGTCGATCCTCTCCTCGGCATCCATGACGGGGAATGTGCCCCCGGATCCGTCGGGATCGGCCTCGACGTGGGCGATGAAGCCCCCGTGGACGAGGACCGAAGCCGGGTAGATTTCCCCGGTGAATACGTTGACCAGTTGCACGTTTTCGATGAGAAGATCCGCCGGGCGTTCGCCCAGGGCTACCTGTACCAGTCGATCGCGGTCGGGAGGTTGGATTCGCATAGGGTTCCGGCTGAAGATGCCGGAGTTCTCACCGTCCTTTCGATGGCTACCGATGGGGGGACGATTGGAATCGTCCCCCCGTTCCGGATTCTAGAGCAGATAGAAGTAATAGATGAGGGGCAGGCACAACACGTACAATCCCGCCGGGATCTCGGCGCGGCGGCCCGACAGCAACTTGACCAGCACGAAGGTGATGATGCCGAGGCTGATGCCGTTGGCCAGGTTAAAGGTGAAGGCTGTGAACACGATGGTGATGAAGGCGGGCAGGGACTCGGTGAAATCGTCGAAGTCGATGCTGACGATGGCGGGCATCATGAGGAGCCCGATCAGGATTAGGGCCGGGGCCGTGGCGGCGCCGGGGATCATGGTGGCTACCGGGGTGAAGAAGAGCATCAGGGCGAAGACCAGGCCCGTCACCAGGGCGGTGAGGCCGGTCCGTCCGCCTTCCTCTACGCCCGAGGCGGACTCTATGTACGTCGTCACCGTGCTGGTGCCCAGGAGCGAACCGAAGGTGGTCGCCAGGGCGTCCACCAGGAAGGGGCGCTCGATACCCGGGAGGTCGCCGTGTTCATCCAGCAGTCCGGCCTTGCCGCCCACCCCGAGGAGGGTTCCCATGGTGCTGAAGAAATCCCCGGCGAAGAAGGTGAACATCAGCGGTATGAACATCAACCTCAGCGACCCGAGGATGTCCAGCTGCAGGACGATCTCGCCGATCCCGGGGGGAGTCGAGATGAAGGTGTCCGGGATCTGGGTAATTCCCATGGGAATTCCGATGATGGTGGTGCCGAGGATGCCCCAGAGTAGGGCGCCCTTGATCTTCAGCGCCATGAGCATCGCGATGAGAAAGAAGCCGATGATGGCCAGGATAGCCTCGGGTTGCTTGATGTCCCCGATGCGCAACAGCCCGTCCCGGGCCGTGACCAGGCCGGCATTGGAAAAGCCCAGCTGGGCGATGAACAGGCCCACGGCGGCGCCGACGGATACCTTGATGCTGCGGGGGACCAGGTTCACGATGGCCTCGCGCAATCCCATGATTGTAAGGATGAGGAACACGATACCGGATATGAAGACCATACCTAGGGCTTGCTGCCAGGTGGCCAGGCCTTCGGCCACGATGGCATAGGCGAAGAAGGCGTTGCTGCCCATGGCCGGTGCCAGGGCGAAGGGGCGGTTGGTATAGAATGCCATGAATATGGTGGATACTGCGGTGATCAGTGCGGTGACGACGACCAGGGGCTGCATGGGCATTCCGGCCCCCGACAGGATAGCGGGGTGGACGATGACCACGTAGGCCATGGTCATGAACGTGACCAGGCCGGCCAGGATCTCCGTGTTGACGTCGGTGTTATTCTCTTTGAGGTGGAACCACTTCTCGAGGATACCATTCTGAGGTGATGATGTGGGTTTGGATTCGGGCACGGCGGACCGCGCCTCCTCTCATCGGTGGGTTTGGCCACAGACGGCCGGGTGAACATTGTAACCGAGAACATAGTACATTATTCGATAATTCCCGGACAATAGTATTAAACGATGGATTTATCGTTCCGGGATTTCCTCCCGCGGAGAGGGGGTACTAGCCGTCCTCGGGGCGGGGGGCAGCGTTCAGGTATTTGCGGACCAGGGCGAATCCGATGATGCCCTCAATCACCACGAAACCCACCAGGGCGAAGAAGAGGGGCCCGAAGGACTGGGTGATTTCTGCCCCCAGGTAGCTGAGTAGGATTACCCCCGGTATGCTTCCCAGGGTCGTGCCCAGGGCGAAGGGGCCCAGGCCCAGGGGAAGCACCCCGACGATGTAGCTGATGATGTCGAAGGGGGGGAAGGGCATGGTACGCAGGAGCGTTACACCCCAGAACCCCTTGGTGCGGACCAGGCGCGCGGCGCGGGCGACCCGGGGATCGCGCCGATTCTTCGCCAGGATTTCCCGGACCCATCCGCTCCCGAGGCGCCGGGATATGAGGAAGGGGGGTATGGAACTGATAACGGTTCCCACCAGGGCCCACACCGGCCCCATTACGGGTCCGAACATGATCCCGGCGGCGACGGTGAAGGTTCCTGCGGGGACCAGGAACAATCCCCGCAGGAGACAGAGGCCCAGGAAGGTGGCCGGTGCAGCGGGACCGGCCCGGCGCAACAGTAGGTACATCCCGGGCAGGCTCACGTCCAGGACCTCCAACTGGTCCAGGACCAACCCCAGGATCAAAAAGCCCAGGATCGCCGCCCCCAGGGGTATGAATCTCCGTAGCAGTGCCGCCCTCTGCAGCTTTCCCAAGTCCGCCCTCCGGTCACGCCAGGTCTTCGATGATTTCGAGGAAACGTTCGATTTCCCCGCGGGTGTTGTAGGGAGCGAGGCCGACGCGTATGAGGCCGCCGGGTCCCGGGTCCAGTTTCTCGACGAGGGTCATGGCGTAGAAATGACCGTCCCAAGAGAATATCCCGTTTTGCCCCAGGGTTTCAACGGCGGTTCTCGCATCGACTCCCCTTATGGTGAACCCCGCGGTGGGTGTTCGGGGTGCGTCCAGCTTCGGTCCGTGTATCGTTACGCCGGGGATTCCCTCGAGCCCACGGTACAGGGATTCGAAGAGTCCATCCTCGTAGTTGGCCATGGAGGTCACGGCCTCGAGGACGTTCTCGCGCGTCGCATCCCGGCCGCGACCCAGGGGATCGGCCATGAACGCTACCGCCGCCGCGGTGCCGGCCATTCCCTCGTGGTTGAGGGTACCGGTTTCGATTCGGTCCGGGGCTGTCTCCTTCTGCGGCCGCAGACGATCGGTGGGCAGCTCCGAGAAGACCTCGCGACGCCCGTAGAGTGCCCCCACGTGGGGGCCGAAGAACTTATAGGCGGAACACAGGAAGAAATCGCAACCGAGGGTTTTTACATCTACGGGGCGATGGGGCGTGTAGTGGACCCCATCGGCGACCAGGAGGCACTCCTCGGGAAGCATCCTGCGGATCGCCGGTAGATCCACGATGGTGCCGACGGCGTTGGAGGCGCAGCTGACCGCCAGGACGCGGGTGCGTGGCCCGAGGAGGGACTGCAGGTGCTCGGAGTCCAGGGTGCAATCCTCGGGGTGGAATCGGACGCTCCTGACGACGATGCCGAACGCTTGCAAAGCGAGCCAAGGTCCGCGATTGGCTTCGTGATCCAGGTCGGTAATGAGGACCTCGTCGCCGGGTTCCAGGAGGCGGGCGATCGCCCGGGACAGCGCGTAGTTGAGGGTCGTCATGTTGGCCCCGAAGGCGATCTCCCCGGGGGAGGCGCCGAGGAGGGTCGCCACGGCCCGGCGGGCGCCGAGGATGGTCTCCTCGGTTCCTTCGCTGGTGCGAAAGGGCCCCCCGCGGTTCGCGTTCGTCTCCACCAGGTATCGGTTCACGGCTTCCAGGGTTCGCTCCGGGACCTGCGTGCCACCGGGTCCGTCGAAGAATGCCGCGGGTCGTCCCGCCACCTGCATCGTTAGGGCGGGAAATTGTTTTCTTACTGCATCCACATCCCACTTCATAGACGTGCTCCCACCTTTCGGGGTTGAATCATCGACTCACCTTTCGTTTCGCGGGTGGAATATACCTCCGGGTGCTAGCGGCGGACGGGACTGCGTCCCGGGGATGGTGTCGGTCGACCGACGGCCTGGTTGGGCGTGATGGTGGAAACCTCGAGCCCCCTGTACTCATCTCCGCTCCGGTGCATGGCGATCAGTCGAACGAATACGGCGATGGCCACCAGGAAGGCCGCACCGAAGGGTGTGAAGGGGCCGAGAAACCTTTGTAAGTAACCGACGAGGGGCACCGCCGCCGCGGCGGTGAGCATGCTCAACGTGCCCAGGGCACCCAGGGCCTTGCCCCGAATGTCGTCGTCGAGGGCGGCCATGCGGAAGGCACCCAGGCTGATCATGCAGAACTGGAAGCTGATGCCTATGACGATGTAGCTGGCGATGATGGCGGGTATGCTGCTCTGCATCGACCAGAATAGGAATCCGACGCCGAAGGTGATCACCCCCCCGGCCAGGGTGAGATAACAGCCGAACCGCTCTACCACCGATCCGGCCAGGGGACTGATGAATACCGCACACACTGCGCCCAGGGCGTAGAAGGAGTTGATCTGAACCCGCGTCAGTCCCATGGAGTCGCTGGCGTGAAGGGCCATGAAGGGGCCCCACTTGGTCAGGGTGAGCATGACCTGGGCGCCCACTGCCACCAGTGTCACGGACAGGAGGCGTCCCCGCACCACTTCGGAAAAGCTGAATCCCGTGGCCGCGGCGATGTCCGGGCGCGTTTCGCGCAGCATCCGGTAACGGATCACGCCCGCGCCGAACCACAGCCCCGAGGCGAGGAGGAGCAGTTGCTGCGTCCCGGTCAATTCCATCATGCGCGCGCCCAGGAGCGGGGCCCCCGCCGCTGCCACGGCGATGCACAACTCCACCAGGCCAAAGGCCCGGCCACGTCGATGCGGTTCCACGGATTCGCCCACCGTTGAGGAGAAGACCGGTCCCTGGACGGCGTGGTTAAATTGGAAGCCGATGTAGAGGAAGAGGAAGGGCAGCCAGGAGGATGCGAAGGAGGCCAGGGCCAGGGCGGCGGACCCGGCGAAGCAAGCGAAGACCAGGACGGGTACCCGCCCGAAGCGATCCGACCACTGCCCGCCGAGATACTGGCTCAGGGCGGCGGCGGTGGTCCAGGCGGCGGCCGAGATACTGATGTTGAGATCCGAGGCGCCCAGGTCGCGGAATATGAGACTCAAGACGGGCATGAAGAGCATCATCCCGCCGATGCACATGCTGCTGGTGATCGCCATGGCGGGCACGTTGCCCCAGCGCTCGAAATTGATCAGACGCATTGTTCTCCCCCCGGGGCGAAGGCCCGGAGGATCAGGGCCAGGACGGTTTCGCGGACGCGTGGGTTATCTCCCCGCCCACCGCGGGCCGAGAGGGTCAGGCTCTGCAGGACCAATTGGGCGGCGGCGGGGACGTCGGGGACCGGGGCGAAGTATCCGCGGCGCATCCGGGTCGAAAGGTAGCGGGAGAGGCCATCGAGCATGCCGCCGTGGAGGGTTTGATCGACCACTTCGCCCAACTCGGGCCAATCCGCAGCACTGCGCTCCACCAGGTCGATCGCGCGCCGAAAGTCCCGGAGGGTCGCGTGCAGGGAGCGAAGGACTGCTTCCAGTTCGCCGGCGGCGTCGGCCGGATCTTCGGCGATGGGCCAGCCCAGGGGCGATTCGGCCACCACCCGGGCGATTGCTCGGTGCAACACATCCCGGGTGGCCCCCGGACCGGGATTGCCCGCGGGGACGCCGGGGATCTCCGCGGCCCAATCATCCCTAAGACACTTGATGACTAACCAGTGAAAGAGCGCCTCTTTCCCTTCGAAATACAGGTAGAGGGTCCCGGGGGAGAGGTCCAACGCCGCGGCCACGTCGGCCATGGTGGTTCGGCGATAGCCGCGAGCGATGAAGACTGCGGCGGCCCCCTCGAGGATCTCATCGACGCGCGCGTAGGTTTGTTCGTCCGTTCGTTTCATTCTACCCATGGACAGAAGTTATCCTGAAGGAGATGTTCAGTCAAGAAAGATGGGCCTGCGTCGCGAAGTTCGCGGGTTTGAAGAAGGGTCAGGAAGGATTCCCCGAGGGCTTCGAGAAGGAGGTGTCAGCGGGGAAATAGGGAAATCGAGTTGCGTTTTCGCGGTGTCCGGCGATCGCCGGACACGGGGAGGGGGCGTCGTCAGTTGAGTGATAAGGACCGTGGGGGGTACGATCGGGGTCGATATTGGATTCGCGGCGGGTTCGTCGTCGATGGTACGGGCGCGGAGCCCTTTCGCGCGGATGTAATCCTGCGCGATGGCGATATTGCGGAGGTGGTACGGGGTGGCGTGACCGTGGACCCGGAGGGCTATGAAGTGGTGGATGCCGAGGGGAGGATGGTGGCCCCGGGCTTCATCGATATGCACTCCCACTCCGACCTGGCGCTCTTTCGTCCGGAGGGAGTGGGGCCGAAACTGCTCCAGGGGGTAACCACGGAAGTATTGGGCCAGGATGGACTTTCCGTGGCGCCGCTCCCCGAGGAAGATCACGAAGAGTGGCGGGGTAAATTGACCGGGTTGCTGGGCGAGGAGCCGGCCGAATGGAATTGGGAAAGCGTCACGGAGTACTTCGATGCCCTGGATGCCATCCCGCCCGAGGTCAACGCCTGCTATTTGCTGCCCCATGGACCGATACGCGCTGCCGTGGTCGGCACCGAGGATGTACCCACCGATGCTGCGGCTCGGCGCGAAATGGGGGCTATGATCCGCGAGGGCATGGCCGCCGGAGCGGTCGGCTTTTCCACCGGGCTCATCTATCCACCCTGTTCCTACGCCGATCGCGAGGAGCTGGCGGACCTGAACCGATATACCGCCGAGGCCGGTGGCTTCTTCGTCGTGCACATGCGCAACGAATCCCACCGGGTACTGGATTCCTTCGAGGAAATGCGCTGGGTGGCCCGGGAGAGCGGCTGTCCGTTGCACATCTCCCACCTGAAGGTTGCCGGGGCGGCCAACAAGGGACTCTGGCCCGACCTGCTGGCGGCCATAGACGATGCGCGGGAAGAGGGCCTGGACGTGACCTTTGACCAGTATCCCTACGCCGCCGGTAGCACCATGTTGGATGCCCTTCTCCCCAAGTGGGTCCACGCCGGGGGATTCGAGTCAACCCTGGCCCGATTGGCCGATGGGGACAGCCGACGGATGATATTCGAAGAATTGACGGGGAACGAGAGCGATGGAGAAGCCGAGAATATGTACGCCCGGGGAGGCCCCGAGGAGGTCATGGTAGCCTGGGTCAAGGGTCAGGAGAATGCCTGGGTGATCGGGAAGAACCTGCAGGAAATCGCCGAGGAAATGGACAAACCCCCCGTCGAGGCCCTGATGGACCTGCTATTGGAGGAGCGCCTTGCGGCCACGATGATTTCGTTTTGGGGGACCGACGAGGATATCATACCGGCGATGAAGCATCCGGCGGGCCTGGCCTGTACGGATGGGATTTACGGTCCGCATCCGCATCCCCGTCTCGGGGGATCGTTCCCTCGCATACTGGGCGAATTCGTCCGGGATCGCGGGGTCCTGACTCCGGCAGCGGCCATCAAGCGCATGACCTCCGCCTCTGCGGAACGATTGGGATTGACGGACCGGGGCGTGGTGGAAGCCGGTAGGGCGGCAGATCTCGTTGTATATGATCCGGAAATAATAGAGTCCCGGGCAACTTATGCCGAACCGCTGACCCCGCCCCGGGGCATCGAACACGTTTTCGTTAACGGCGTACACGCCGTGGAGGATGGCCGCCTGACGGGATCCCGTGGTGGCCGCGTTCTCGGCAGGGATTGAACCTCGGGGTTGGAGGTACCGCCGAGGGAGCACCCCGCGGTGGATCGATGAACTCATGCCTCGCCGGAGCGGGTTCGGCGGGGTGCAATTGGGGGAAAGAAGAGATGGTCAAGGTGAGAAACAACGAGGAGGGACCCCGGGTGAACGTCCGCCTGGACGTAGAACGCTGGGGAAGGAATGGTCCAACATGGGACCGGGTTCGGGCCGCGTTGCGGCACGAACGGGCGGATCGAATCCCCATCACGGCCTGGAGGCATTTCCCGGGATTCGAGGATTCGGAGGGTCTCGCCCGGGTACATCTGGCTTTCCAGATGCGGTACGGATTTGATCTCGTGGTGTTTACCCCCACATTCGGATATGCCGCCGATCCCTGGGGATTCGTCCGGGGCGAAGAGGTGGACGATCACGGTAGACCGGTGGAACCCGTACGGCCTTTCGAAGGTATGGATCGATGGCCGGACCTGCGGGGTGCGGACCTGGAGTCCGCCCCGTTTTCGGAAATTCTCCGGGGATTGCGATTGACGCGGCGAAACCTCCGGGAGGACGTTCCCTTGCTTCTCACCGTCTACGGCCCTCTGACCACGGCGCTTTTCTTGCGCGGCGACGAAATCCGCCACGATATCGATGGACTGGTGTCGGGGGAGGATGAGGCCGGGCTGGCTCCCGCATTGGACACGATGGAGTCCGCTCTTTCCGCCTTTATCGACGCCGCGCTGGAGCTCGTCGACGGGATCTATTACATTTCATATTTCACCTGTTCGGAGTGCACCGATGGAGACGAGGCGGCGCTGGCGGCGCTGGAGCGGGATCTCCGCCCCCTCAAGTCCCTCGCCGATCGCAATACGCTTCTCGCGCTGCATATGCACGGCGTCGATCTCCTGTTCGACGAGGTCATCGCGTACCCCGCGGACGTCTTCAACTGGCACGATCGCTGGGCAAAACCCAGCCTTCGGGATGCGCGGATGAAGTCCGACGCCGTCCTGATGGGTGGGATCAACGAGGCCGATACGATGCACCGCGAAACGCCCGCGGCGGTGTCACTGCAGATCGGGGACGCCGTGAGCCAGGTTGAAGGGGTGGGCCTCATCATCTCCCCCGGGGGGCCGATCAACCTGGAAACGCCCTCGGAGAACCTGCGCGCTGCGGTAGGTGCCGTGGAAGAACTGGGCTAGTTCCGAGGCGTGAGCCGTCTCCAGGGGGCCGGGAGATCATTCCCCGGCCCCTTGCCGTGCCCGCGTCCGCCGATTTCCGGCGCAAGGGTGACACCCCGGGGTGGACATATTACCATTGTAGAGATGGGTTTTCTGACGAGTTATGGAGGTGCCAAAGATGATCGAAAAAATGACCGGGGGAGCTGCCGTGGTGGGGGCTCTACTCCGGGAAAATGTGCGTACTGCCTTTGGGATTCCCGGGGTGCACACCCTGGAGATCTACGAGGCTCTCTGCGACCAACAGGATTGTTTGAAGCATATCGTTACCCGGCACGAGGGGGGCGGCGGGTTCATGTCCGACGGCTACGCCCGTGCCTCCGGCGAACCGGGGGTCAACCTGGTGATCACCGGCCCCGGTGTTACCAATGCCGCGACGGCGATGGGGCAAGCCTTTTCCGATTCTTCACCGATCCTCATGATTTCCAGCCAAAACGATAGCCGCTACGTCGATCGCGACATGGGAGAATTGCACCAGATGAAGGACCAGCTGGCCCACACCTACGGGTGTACTGCCTGGAACCGTCGCATCGACGATCCCCGAAGAATACCCGGCGCAATATTCGAAGCCTTCGATCATTTTCGCACGCAGCGTCCCCGGCCGGTGCACCTGGAGATCCCCACGGATGTCTTGGAACGCGAGGCCGACGTGGAGATCGGGGATCCGATCCCACCCGGTTTGACGGGGCCCGATCCGGCGGACGTCACACGTGCGGCGCGGCTCCTGGCGGAGGCGAGACGGCCGCTGGTATGGCTCGGCGGCGGAGCCAAGGATGCCTCCGAATCGATCACGGCCCTGGTCGAATTCCTGGGGGCGGCCGTGATTACCACCTCGGCCGGTAAGGGGGTCGTATCCGAAGAGCACCCTCTCTCCCTGGGCAATTGCGTGCGCTCGGAGATCATAAAGGAGCGTTTGGGCGCCTTTGACTGTCTGCTGATCGTCGGTAGCGAACTCGGCGTGGCCGAGACCGCCGGCGGAGGCCTCGACCTGCCCGATACCATGATTTGGGCGGATCTCGAACCCTGGGAGAAGAAATACGAATACGAGACCACGCTCCCCATACGGACGGACGCGGACCTATTTGCTAGATCCCTGCTGGCGGAAATGGAAGGGACCCGCTTGCCGGATCGCACGGCCTTCCACGATGATCTGGCCAGTTTGCGGCAAGCACTCCTGAACGAATACACCTCCCCCGTGTGTACCGAGATGGCCGGAATCGTCGGGGCCATCCGGGATTCCCTGGGGCCCGAGGATGTGTTGGTGGGGGACATGACCACCCTTTGTTACCGCGCTTCGCGGATCTATCCCGCCTACAAGCCCCGAACCTACCTGTTTCCCCAGGGCTTCGGTACCCTGGGATGGTCCACGCCGGCAGCCTACGGCGCCAAGCTGGCATTGCCCGGTCGCAACGTCGTCGCCATCAGCGGGGACGGCGGATTCCTCTTCACGGGCCAGGAACTGGCGACGGCGGTCAAGTACGAGATCCCGGTTCCGGTGGTGCTGGTGAACAACGAACATTACGGCGTCGTGGCCAAGACCCAAGAACGTCGCTACGGACGCACGTTGGGTACGGACATTCACAACCCCGATTTCGTCCAATTCGCCCAGGCCTTCGGGGCCCGGGGCGTACGGGCGACGGATCCCGAGCAATTGCGGCGGGCCCTGCGAGAATCCTTCGAGACGGCGGGGCCGACGATCATAGACGTACCGGTGGAATTTTGAGGAGGTGTATCGAGCATGGCGAAGGACTTGGAGAGACTGCTTTCGGATCGGGCCCGACTTCGGGGTACCGGGGGCGTGGTCGGCGGATTGAGCCGCAGGCACGATGAGGCCATACCCCTCCACTACGGGTATCCCTACCCGGATTCCTACCCCCTGGAAGATCTATCCCGGGCGGCTGCCCAATCTATCCTCGAGGATGGCCCCGAGGCGATCAATTACGGTGGTGCCGAGTTGGCCGAGGTCTTCGAAGGACTCGTACTGGATCGCCTGGCGGTCCGGGGTATCGCCTGCGACTCGGACCGGGTGTTGATCACCAGCGGGTCCTCCCAGGCGATCAATCTCGTCTGTTCCGTCTTCGTGGACATCGGAGACAAGGTCTTGGTGGAGGCCCCCAGCTACATGGGCGGATTGAATTCCTTCCGCAATTTCGGGGCCGAAATGATACCCGTAGAAGGGGATGCCCTGGGCATTCGTACCGAGGAACTCGGGGCCATGCTTGCCGATTGGCGGGCCCGCGGAGAGACGATGCCCAAGATCCTCTACTCCATCACGAATTTCAACAACCCGTCGGGATGCACGACCTGCGCCCCGCGGCGGGGAGAACTCCTGGAATTGGCCCGGGAATACGGGTTCCTCATCCTGGAGGACGATGCCTACGGCGAATTGCGCTTCGAGGGAGAAGACATTCCCTGCCTGGGCGCCTCGGATGAAGACGGTTCCGTCATACACGTGGGCTCCATGTCGAAGATCCTCGCCCCGGGCGTCCGCCTGGGCTGGGCGGTGGCGACTCCGGAGATCATCCGGCGCCTCAACGTTCACAAGGCCGACGGCGGCACCAGCCCCCTGGCCCGAACCGTTGTCGGGGGATACCTGCAGGAGACCGACCTGGACGCGCGGTTGGAGACGCTGCGCGAGGGATACCGGGTGCGCCGCGACGCCGCCCTGGAGGCCCTGGAGGCCTACATGCCCGACGGATGCAGCTGGACGCGTCCCGAGGGAGGTTACTTCGTATGGCTTACCGTGCCCGCGGGGTTGGACTCCGACGACATGCTCGAGGAGATGGCCGAGGAGGGAGTAAAACCCCTCAGTGGTCGGCAGTTCTACTGCGATGGGCGCGGTGCGGAGAACTTCCGGATTTCGTACAGTTACCCCGACCCCGAGGATATTCGGCGGGGAATCGAGATCATGGCCCGCGTCATCCGCCGTCGCCTGGAAGGGTAGGGATCCTGTTGGTGCCCATGGAGAGTCGCGGCGAACGCTGGTTCGCCGGGGAAAGTGATTTCGAGACGGACCTGCCCACGCTGTGGGGCGATTGGGGCCTGGATTCCGAGGTGGGGCGGCTCCGCTCCGTTCTCCTTCGTCGACCGGGTCCCGAGATCGAGGACGTCGATCCCGGGCGGGCCCGCTGGCTGGAGCGCATGGATCCGGAACGGGCCCGCCGACAGCACGATCGCCTGGCGGCAATATACCGCGAGGCCGGCGCCGAGGTGCATTACGTCGAGGGCGACGTCGGTCCCCGCCCCAACGCGCTGTTCGTTCGGGACCTGGTGGCCATGACTCCCGAGGGCGCCATCCTGGCGCGTCCGGCCATGGAGGCCCGCCGGGGAGAAGAGGTAGCCGTTGCGCGAACCCTGACGTCCCTGGGCGTCCCGATCATTCGAACGATCAGTGGCCGGGGTGTGTTCGAGGGGGCGGATCTCATGTGGGTCGATCGCCGGACGGTGATCATCGGACTGGGCAATCGCTCTAACCGGGATGCCGCGCGGCAAATCGAGGAAGTACTGCGCCCGCTGGGGGTGGAACATTTCTTGCCCTTTGCCGTCCCCTATGGACAGGCACACATCGATGGCTTGTTCAACCTGGCGGACCGCGACCTGGCCTGTTTCTTCCCCTGGCAAACCCCCTTCGAACTGGTCGACTTCTTGCGTCGCCGGGGATTTCGCCTGGTGGAGGTGTCCTCTCCCGAGGAGGCCAAGATGGGAATGGCCACCAATTTCGTATGCCTGGAACCCGGGCGCGTGGTCATGCCGGCGGGAAACCCGGGGACCCGGGGGGCCCTGGAGGCAGCCGGCGTCGAGGTCGTGGAACTGGACGTTTCGGAGCTCCAAAAGGGATGGGGGAGCATCCACTGCATGACCGCGCCCCTGGCCCGGGAACCCCTTTGCGGTTGCGCTCTATCGGGACGGGGCCGACGGTCGCCCGATCGCACACATTATCCCCTCTGCGGGGGAGGGAGACGAATCATTGATGAGTAGACACGGAAATCGCGCCGCCCTCTTGGTCGTGCTCCTCTCGTTGTTCATCATCGGGACCGCCACGGTCGCATCGGCATCCGGTGGGTACGGACTGCGGTCGCGGGCGTTCCCGGGATACGAACCGCCCGGAGAACTCGTAGCGTCCTCGGCCATGGTGGTTGACCTGATCACGGGAGATGTCCTGTTCGAACAAAACGCCGACGCCCGCATGGGCCCGGCCTCCCTCGTCAAGGTGGCCACCCTCTCCATGGTATTCGAGGCCCTCGAGGAAGGGCGTATCGCCTTGGACGACGAAATCGAGGTCAGCGAGCGAGCTTGGTCGGCCAATGTGCCCGGCTCCAAGATGTTCATCGAAGTGGACACCCAGGTCTCCATACGCGACCTGCTCTACGGCATCATCATCTCGTCGGGTAACGATGCCAGCGTCGCCGGCGCCGAGCACCTGGCCGGCGGC
>PWSR01000192.1 GCA_003563985.1 Clostridia bacterium
CGCCCGCCACGGCGTCCTCACCCGCGGGAGGGGGCCCGTCGTATCACCGCACGCAGCTACCCGGCGAATTGGCGGCGACGATGGATGTCAAGCGGAGGAGGAACTCGGGTGAAGGCAAAACTGGTCATCGGTGCAATCGTTCTCCTGGCGGTTGCGGCGACCGCCGCGTACTACCTGGTGCCCGTGGGATTGGAAGTCGATACGGAAACCCTGGCACGCCGGGAGATCCTCCGCACGGTATCCGCCACCGGATACCTCGCCCCCGTCCGCGACCGGACGATCCCCGCGACCCACGCCATGCGCATCGAAACCGTCGAGGTCGATGTGGGCGATGCCGTCGAGGCGGGCCAGTTGCTCCTCTCCGGAGATGTCGGGGACCTGGAGGTGGAGCGCGACTCCCTGTCGGCGGAGATCGCCTCTTTGGAGGGCGAGCTGCAATCCTCCCGGCGAACACTCCCCGCGAACCTCGCGGCCGCCCGCGGAGGGGTGGCCGCCGCGCAGGAGGAACGCGATGCCGCCGGGGATGACTTGCGCACGATCGAGGAGTTGTTCGAGGCCGGTGCGGTACCCGAAACCCAACTGAAGTCCGCCCGAATTCGCGTGGCGACGGCGGAAGCCTCCCTGGGCGGTGCCCGGGCCACACTGGCCGAGGCGGAGGCGGCGGGCGAGCGAATCGAGAGTCGCGCGACGGTCCTCGATTCCATGCGTCAACGCGTCGATCACCTGCAGGAGCGTATCCGCGATTATCGCATCTCCTCCCCGGGGAATTTCCTGGTGGTGGAAGTATTCGCCGAATCCGGCGACTTCGTGGGACCGGGCACACCCCTGGTTCTCCTGCAGTCCCGGGAGTTACACGTTGAGGCGGAACTCCTCGCGCAGGATGCGCGGGAGGTCGCCCGCGGACAGCAAGTCATCGTGGGCGGAGACGCTTTGGCCGAAGAGACCACTGCCGCCCTGACTCGAATCCACCCCAGGGCCGTGGAGCGCGTCTCCGAGCTCGGGGTGACCCAAAGGCGGGTGCCCATCGAAGCGGAATTTTCCATTATGCCTCCCGGAGCCGCCGCCGGCTATCCCGTAGACCTGGAGATCATCGTCGACCGGGCGGATTCCCTGGGGGCCTCCCGGGACGCCATCTTCTCGCTCGATGGGCATTACCATGCCTTCGTCGTGCGGGACGATCGAGCAATCATGGTGCGCGTTGAAGTCGGGCTCGAAGGAGACGATTATTTCGAAATCCTCTCGGGGCTCTCGGGGGGGGATCGGGTGATCGTCAACCCTCCCGTGGATCTGGAGGACGGTGCCCGGGTTCGGTGAAGGGAACCCGGGAGTGCACTTGCCGGGAGATCGGTGGCCGGGATACCCGGGGTACCCGCCTCCCGCGGGAACCGGAATCCGCGCTGAATTGCCCCCGATCTACGGGGGAACGTTTCCCGCCACCCATCGCAAACCCACGCGAATCCCACATCCCCGCTCCGGACATCCCGGGGTCGCGCCCGCGCCCCATGACTGGAGGGAATCCGAAGACCACGTAGAAATACATCCGACAAGACATTAGAGGATAGACTTATTTGATGATCTCGAGGGGCGAGGCGAACTCCCTGAACCACGGCCCAGACGCTGCAGACATCTTCGATGCCACGCCGATAGGGCTCGCCGTGGTCGACACCCAATTCCGGGTACTCAGGCTCAACCGTTCCTGGCCGGAAGGCTTCCGCCGGATGGAGCTACCCGCACCCCTGGAATCGTTGTTCCCCGGGATCCCGGACTGGTCGCGGGCGCACTTGCGCGCCTCCATGGAGACCCTCCTGTCCGGGGAAACGGAGATGACCGCCGTGGCTTTGCCGAACTCCGCCGCCGGTGGCGACGACACTTTCCCCCTCTCGTTGGAACTCTACCGCCTGAGGACACCGGAACCGACGGTGCTCCTGGCCATCGATCCCGCCCGGCCGCCCATGGAAGACCAGTTCTCGAGCAGTCAACACCTGGTCATGGATGCGATCCCCGAACGGATCGTGTTCCACGATCCGGACATGCGCATCCTGTGGGCCAACCGGGCGGCCCTCGCCGATGCGGGTGCCACCTCCCCCGGGGAAATCGTCGGGCGACGATGCTACGAGATCTGGGGAGACGATCGAAGTATCTGCGCGGCCTGTCCCGTCCGGGAGGTTCTGGAGAGCCACGCGGCGGGGGACGATGCAACCATCCTCTCCCGGGACGGGAAGCACTGGTCCATTCGCGCCTTTCCCGTGCATTCGGGAACCGGAAATGTCTTCATGGGCGTCGTAGAAATCGCCCGGGATATCACCGACATCCGGGCGGCGCAACTGGCGCTGCGCGAAAGCGAGGAGTGGTATCGCACGACCCTCAACAGCGTATCCGACGGCATCATCGTCACGGATCGCCACGGGCGTGTCATCCTGGCCAATCCGGCCGCCGAACGGATCACGGGCTGGCGGGACGAAGCGGCGACCGGGCAGCACATCGCTTCCGTGTTTCGACTGGTGGACGAAGAGAGCGGCCGCGATGCCACCGCTGCCCTGGTCGCGACGCTGTCCTCGGGTCAGGCCACCGAAACCGCGGATGGATATCTCCTCGAGACCCGGGAGGGACGATCGATCCCGGTTGAACACAGCGTTACCCCGATCCGCACCGATTCCACCTCCATTCGAGGCGCCATGCTAGTCTTTCGCGATATTTCGAGGCGCAGGCGGGGTGAACGCTCCCTTCGGGCCCGGGAGCGCGAGTTCAGGACGTTGGCGGAAAACGCCCCCGATATCATCGCTCGCTTCGACCGACGCATCCGCCTCACCTATTCCAATCGGTCCCTGGAATCCATGCTGGGCATTCCCGTCGCCCTGGCGCACGAGCGCAGCCCACGGGAGATGGATCTCGAGGAAGGCCTGGGTGCGGCATGGGAGGACGCCCTTCGCGATGGACTCTACAGGGGGCGAAAAGTGACGCGCAACGTGGCGGTCGGACGCGGCGGGGAGCAACGCAGCTTCGTCATCGACGTGGTCCCCGAATTCGGAGAAGCCGATGACGTGAACACGCTGCTCAGCGTGATCCGCGACACGAGTTCGGTGGATCGGATAGCGCGCGATCTCGCAGCCCAAAATCGTCGACTCGGCATCCTGGCAGAAGCCGCTTCTCGCTTCGTGGACTTCCCCCACGGTACGGTGGATTACGACGTGATCACCGGTTACCTCTTCGACATGACCGATGCCCTGTGCGCCTTCATCTGCACCTTCGAAGGGGAAACGGGAGAACTATGTGTGCGCTCCCTGGCCGCAGAACCTGCCACTCTCGAGGCCCTCCGCGAATGCATGGAGGTCGAGCCCAAGGGCACCCGGTGGACCATCGATTCCGCGAAGCTGGATGGGGTGGAGCGGGGCACACTCTTTCCCGTGGATGGGTTATCCGAGATGACCGACGGTACCATCCCGCCGTCCCTCGCCCGGGAGATCGAGGAACGCCTGGGGATCGGTGACCTCTTGCTGGTGGGATTGACCATGAACGGCCGGGTATTGGGTACCCTGGGGATGGCGATGCCCCGGGGCGTCGCACTGCAAGATGCACACCTGGTCGAAGCGTACTCCCACGCGGTGGTGGGAGCCCTGATCACCGCCGAGGCCGAGAAGGCCCTGGCCGATAGCGAGGAGAAGTATCGTAACCTCGCCGAGGCGGGGGGCGATGGCATCCTCATCGTCCAGGGCAACCGGATCCAGTATGCGAACGGGCGATTCGCGGAGATGATCGGCTCGCCCGAGCGGGACCTGCTGCAAACGGACTTCACCTCCTACTTCCACCCCGAGGAGATCCCCGAACTGTTGTCCCGGCATCACCGAAGACTCGCCGGGGAGAGTATCGACCCCATTTCCGAAACGGTCCTGCTCGCCCGGGATGGGCGCGAGATTCCCGTCGAAGTCAACGTCCAGGTATTCGATTACCGGGGGCAACCGGCCGTCCTTTCCTTCGTCCGCGATATCACCGAACGAAAGCGTTCCGAGGAACACCTCCAGTACGTGAGCCTGCACGACCAGCTGACGGGCCTGTACAACCGCTCGTACTTCGAAGATTCCCTGGAACGCCTCGACGTGCCCCGCCAATTGCCCATCAGCATCATCGTGGGGGATGTAAACGGGTTGAAGATCGTGAACGATGGGTTCGGGGTCGAGGCAGGGAATGCGGTCCTTCGCCAGATTGCAGCCACGATGGGAGACATCTGCCGGTCCGAGGACATCGTAGCGCGAATCGGGAGTGATGAATTCGCGATCCTGCTCCCGGCGACCGACCGCGAAGGAGCCCAGCGCGTAATCGATCGCATCCGGCACGCCCTCC
>PWSR01000121.1 GCA_003563985.1 Clostridia bacterium
ACCACGCGTACATCGTCCTGGTCTACACTGACCAGGATTTCCTTGTTCATTGCAATTCATCTCCCAAAAAAGATAAAATCTCAAATTCTCTTCAGAGACACCAGGGAGAAACGCGATCATTTCCTTCCCGGCGATAAATATCGATCCTTCGGATTGCGGGATCCCCCCGCCAACCCTCCGCCGAGTCGGGACACGCCTCCAACGACCTCAGTAACTCCCCGGGCCTGACACCCTCGTCGCCACCCAAAGATAGATCCACGCAAAACCCGACGTCGCCCCCGCGGGTGGGGACCACATCGCCCACCTCCAGGATTCCGGGCCGGATGTCCAGCACTCGATCGGGTTTTCCCCGGCGATGCCGGATCACCGGGACTCTCTCCCATCCCAGCAGTCTTTCCAACGCCGCCGCCAATCCCCCCGCATCGCCCTCCGCAAAATCGAAACGATAGCGCGACGCATTCACCGCGGACGCCAGGGATGGGCGATCGCCGGGAATTCGCCGGCATTCCCGGGCCTCAATGTTGCCAGGAAAAACTTGGTTCAGCACTGTCTTCACTGCTTCTGCCCGCAGTTCCTCCTCGAATAACACATCCACGTATTCTCCCTCGCTCGCCATGCCCACCGGGCGGGCCGTGGCAAAGGAGATTCGGGCGTGGGGATTGTAACCCTGGCTGTAGGCCACCGGCAGTCGTCCCCTCCGCAGCGCACGGGTGAACGCACGGAGGAATTCCAGGTGCGAAATCCACCGGGCCCGATCCTCCACCGCTATGCGGCACCGAATCCTATGAAGATTCCCGGCGTCCAGGGGCAATCACCTCGTTCGCGACGGGGCCGGAACACACGCCGCAACCCGAACACGGTCCCCAGCGACAGTCCGGGGTTACTTCCCCGGCATAAGCCCGGGCTCGCTCCTCGGCCAGGAATCGCCGGGAAATCCCCGGATCGGTGTGGTCCCAGGGAAGGATTTCACATAGATCCCTGGCGCGAAGGTACTCCGACGCATCGATATCCAGTTCGCGGAAGACCTGCTCCCAGATCCCGGGATTGAAATGTTCCGTCCATCCCTCGAGTCGAGCGCCCAGGGCGTGGGCGCGGAGAATGGCCGGGGCCAGCCGACGGTCGCCCCGGGCGAATACTCCCTCGATCCGGCCGCTGCCGGGGTCGTGAAAGGAGAGCTTGATCCCCCGGCGGGGCAGTTCCGTTCGCAACAATCCCACGCGGTACTCGAAGGCTTCCTCGCTCAGCTGTTCCTCCCACTGAAAGGGGGTGTGCGGTTTCGGTATAAAACACGCCACGCTGAGATTCAGTTTCAGGGAGCGCCGGGAACGGCCGAACTCTTCGAAGAGCCGGCGGGCGCGATCCACCATGTCGGCGATGCCACGCACGTCCGCCTCGGTCTCCGTGGGAAGGCCCATCATGAAATAGAGTTTCACTCGATCGCAACCCGACTCGAAGGCCGTCTTCAGGGCCGACCGAAAATCCTCGTCCTTCACGCCCTTGTTGATCACGTCCCGCAGGCGCTGCGTCCCCGCCTCGGGTGCCAGGGTGATCCCGGTGTTGCGTACCTCCCGGATCCGCCCCGCCAGTTCAACCGAGAAGTGATCCACCCGCAGCGAGGGTAGGGAGAGGCTGGTCCTATCCTCCCCGAGTTCCGCGGCGAGTTCATCGGTGACCCCGTCGATGGCCGAGTAGTCCGAGCTCGAAAGGGAGACCAGGGAGATCTCTTCGTACCCGGTGTTGCCGAGTATCTCCCGCGCACAGGAATGAATGGTACCGGGATCCCTCTCCCGGACCGGGCGATATATCGCACCCGCCATGCAAAAACGACAGCCCCGGGTGCAGCCCCGGAAGAGTTCGATCACCGCGCGATCGTGCACCGCCTCGAGGAAGGGCACCACGGGGCACGTAGGCACCGGTGCACCCTCCAGGCTTCGAAGGATCCGCCGCTTCACCCGGGATGGGAAGCCCGGCTTCGGGATGACGCCCGACAACGCCCCGCCGTCCGAATGGGAAACCCGGTAGCCGGAGGGCACGTAAACCCCCGGGATCCCCGCCGCCCGACGCAGGAATTCCCCCCGCCCCCCGGGGGCGCCCTCCTCCCGCCACTCGGCATAGAGATCCGCGATCTCCACGATCGCTTCCTCGCCGTCCCCCAGGAGCAGCAGGTCGAAAAAGGGCGCCACGGGCTCCGCGTTGTGCGCGCACGGGCCGCCCCCCAGCACGAAGGGGTCTCCCTCGCCGCGATCGCAGGACCGGATCGGAATATCCCCGAGGTCCAGCAGGTTGATCACGTTGGTGTAAGTCAGCTCGTATTGGAGGGTAATCCCCACGAAGTCGAAGTCTCCCAGGGGGTGCCGGGATTCCAGGGAAAAGAGGGGTAGGTCGCGCGCCCGCAACTCCGCCTCCATGTCCAAATCGGGGCAGTACACCCGCTCCGCTCCGGCGCCGGGATGCGCGTTGAGTATCGCATACAGGATGGCAAGGCCGAGGTGGGAGGTCCCGACCTCGTACAGATCGGGATACGCTAAAACGAAGCGAACGGCCCGGGTATCCCAGTCCGGTTCGACGGCGTTTAGTTCGCCTCCCATATACCTGCTGGGCCGTCGCACCCGGGGCAGTATCTCTTCGATGGCGTTCGCCAAATCACTCATATTTCCAAAGCACTCCCAATAGAGGAACGGATCCGCATCCCTGGACCCATTATAACCGAAGCTACCGGGGATCCAAACGGAAAGGCAAAACTCGTGGGCGGCGACACACCGAGGCCGGGGACCATGCATCCCATCGGAGGGTACCGTCACTTGCCGACGTAGGATCGGCGCATGCCCGCGACGGGCGTCCGCTCGCCCCGCAGCCCCACGTTGATCACCAGGCCCACGGCGACCATGTCGGCGATGAAGGCGCTTCTTCCGTAGCTGATGAACGGCAGCGGGAGTCCCGTCACCGGCATCAGGCCTACGGTCATCCCCACGTTGACCAGCACGTGGAAGAATAACAGGCCCACCGCGCCGCTGACGATGGCGGCGCCGAATTCGTCCTCGGTATTCGCCGCGGCGGTGAGCATTCGGAGGAACATGACCAAGAACAGGATCAACAGCAACGAAGTTCCCACGAACCCCGTCTGCTCCGCCAGCGCCGAGAAAACGAAGTCCGTTTGCTGTTCCGGTAGGTAGCTGAGCGGTGCGGATGAACCGCGGAACAGACCATTGCCGGTCAGCCGTCCCGAGCCGATGGCGATGATGGATTGCTGCAGCTGGTATCCCGCGCCGGTGGGATCCGCCGCCGGATCGATGAAGGACACCAATCGATTCACCATGTGCGGACGAAGAAACGGAACATCGATGCCGAATCGCAGGTTGGCCACGAGGGCTCCCCAGGTGGCCGCGGCGCCCGATCCCAGGACGGCCAGAAGCCGCCAGGGGCTGAACCCCACCATGTAGAGCTCGCAGAACAGGATGGCTCCGAACACCAGCGCCGTACCGAGGTCCGGCTGAGCCAGGACCAGGACGGCGGGTACACCGACGTGGATGGCCGCCCACAGGAGATCCAACCAGCTCCGCGGTTCGTCGTCCTCACCATCATTTTTCCGCGCCAATTGGTGTGCCAGGGTCACGATGACCACGATCTTGGCAAATTCCGAAGGCTGTATGCTCTGGGTTCCCAACACCAGCCAACGCTGTGCGCCGCCGGCCGCGACGCCGAAACGAAGTACGGCTCCGAGGAGCCCCAGGGTCGCGACGTAGGCGACGACGGATAGATGGCGCAACCAGCGGTAGTCGACGATGGCCGCCAACGCCAGGATGGCGAAACCGATGCCGACCCACAGGGCCTGCCGCCGCACGAGCTCCGATTCCATCGCCTCCGCCGGGCTCGATGCAGTGATACCGGCCAGTATCACCAAGCCGAAGGCCGAGAGAGCCAGGAACGTCAAGATCAATATCCAGTCCACCCGGGCCAACGTCGCCATGATCTTCACGGTCCCACGCCCCCTCTCCCTATTGCCTGGCCCGTCTCTTGCGCATGCCGATCACGGGAATACTGGCGATGAGTTGCCGCTCGTCGTCCCGTTCGGTCAGTTCCACGTTGATCCCCGCCTCGTCGATCTCTATGTAACTGGATATCACGGTAATCAGTTCATCCTTCATCTGCTCCAATAAAGCCGGGGGGAGTTTCATCCGATCGTGGCTGAGCACCAACTGTAGCCGTTCCTTGGCTACGTGCTTACTGCCCCCCTCGCGGCGGAAGAGTCGACTCAAGAATCCCATGGTGCACCCCTCCTCATCGTCCTCGAATCCCCAACAGGTAGCCCAGGCGACCGAAAAAGCCCTCCGATGCGTCCAACTTCATCAGCGGCACCTCTTCCCCGACGATCCGGCGGGCCACGTTCTTGAAGGCCTGGCCGGCCCGAGACGAGGAATCGCCGACCACGGGAACTCCGCGGTTCGTGCCCACCAGGATTCGGTCGTCCTCGGGAATGACGCCGAGGAGTTCCACCGCCAGGATGTCGATGATGTCCTCGATCCCCATCATGTCGCCGCTGCGGACCATGCCGGGCCGGATTCGGTTTACGATGAGCTGGGGCCGCGATATCTCCTCGGCCTCCAGCAGGCCGATTATGCGGTCGGCATCGCGAACCGCGGAGACCTCCGGGGTGGTCACGATGAGGGCGCGATCCGCACCCGCGATGGCGTTGCGGAAACCCTGTTCGATGCCCGCGGGCGAATCCACCACGATGAAATCGAAGTACCCCGCCTTGCCCGACTCCGTTGCGATGTTCAATTCCTTCAACTGCAGCGTAATATCGCGCATCTGCTCCGGACTCACCGAAGTCTTGTCCTTGGTTTGCGCCGCGGGCAAGAGATAGAGCCCCTCGTTGCGCTTGTCCCGTATCAGTGCCTGTTTCAGTCGACAGAACCCGTCCACGACGTCGACGATATCGTAGACGATTCGATTCTCCAGCCCCAGGACGACGTCCAAATTCCGAAGTCCGATGTCGGCGTCCAGCAAGGCCACGCGATACCCCAGATCGGCCAAGGCTACACCGATGTTGGCGGTCGTGGTCGTCTTGCCGACACCACCTTTTCCCGAAGTAATTACCAGCGTCTCGCCCAATGTGGTTCCTGGCTCGTTCGTGGTGGCCCAGGGGCCACCGGCCCGTCACCAGGGTTCCTTCACTCTCCTTCGGCCGAAAATTTGATGGTCGAACCACCTGCGGCCGCACGGGCCTCACATCACAACCCGGTTTTTCCCGGGCATCCATGCCTTTCTCCCGGACGCACCGCGACCCGGGGTCCCGGCATTCCGCCGATCTCCCGATGACGCCCCGACGCGATCACGGGAGCAAATCGTCGGCTCTCGGCACATCCCCGAACCCGAAGTACGCCTCCAGGATGGTACGGGCCACGGGCGCACCCGCCAGGGATCCACCGCCCCCGTGGTCGATCACGACGGCGATGGCGATCTCCGGTTCGTCGATGGGCGCATAGGCCACGAACCAGCCGTGACTGTCCATCCGCCACGCTCCGCTGCCCACTTCGGCCGTACCGGTCTTGGAAGCCACCGCAACCTCCCGATCGCTTCCGGGCACCGTCTTCGGGTAATCCCAGAACCTCCGGTGCGAGGTGCCACCCGGCGCCGTCACGGCCTCCATGCCGCGCTGTACCCGGGCGATGGACTCCGCCGAGGCGGTCAGCTCGTGGACGATCTCGGGCCGGGTTTGCTCCACGATATCCCCGCCCGGGGAGACGATCAAGTCCAGCAAGTACGGCCGATACCGGATGCCTCCGGAGGCGATGGTGGCCACGTAGTTGGCCATCTGCAGCGGCGTGTACGCGTGGAAACCCTGGCCGATGGCCGCCATCAGGGTCTCGCCGGGATACCACACCTCCTCCAGGGCCTCCATCTTCCATTCGCGCCCGGGACGCGTACCCCCGGACTCCTCCCCGGGACCCAGGCCCACGATGCCCGTGGGCTCGCCCAATCCCAGTTCCCGGGCCATGCTCTCGATGCCGTCGATGCCGGACGCGAGTCCGGCCCGATAGAAGAATACGTTGCAGCTTTGCGCGATCCCGGTGTGCAGATTCACGGCGGGACCGTGAACCCCCCAACAACCGTATCGCTGCCCGAATATATCCAGGTGTCCCGGGCAGGATTCCGTCCTGCTGGCGCTGTAGCCGGCCTCGAGATACGCCAGGGCCGTGACCATCTTGAAGGTCGACCCCGGGGCCGAGACCTGGGCCGTGGCACGATTGAGGAGGGGCTGGCCCATCGCCACGCTGTTCAGGTGCTCCCATTCCTGGGCCCACGCCCGCGCCTCGTCGGTACCCGGGAGGTGCAGGGGTGCGGTGGCAAAGGTATTCAGGTCGAATCCGGGGTGAGAAGCCATGGCCAGCACGGCCCCGGTGCGCACATCCAGGACCACCGCCGCCGCCGAAGTGGCATCGGAATAGGTTCGGCCCGGGCGCCGCCAATCCGCCGGGCGAAACGATCCCTGGTCCCAAAGGTTGACGTAGTTCCCGTCCGCGGGATCGTACGGCAGGGGATCCAATCCCTCCTGGAGGCGATCGCAGACCGTTTCCAGGGCGTCCTGGGTGATCCGCTGAAGATCCGAATCCAGGGTCAGGTGCACGTCGTTGCCGGGGACGGGCGTGCGCCCGGTTATGCTGTCTACCAATCGGCCCACGGCATCGACCTCGACCCGCACCTGGCCGTCGTGTCCCTGGAGATGGAATTCGGCGGCACGCTCTACCCCCACTTTGCCCACCAGGTGAGTATTCTCGTATACCCGGCCCGAGATCTCCCCGAAGGACTGCAATTCCTCCTCGCTGATCTTCAATGTATATCCCATCACGTGGGAGGCCAGGTCGCCGTGGGGGTAGGTGCGTACCGGTCGGGAGACCACGCGCAATCCCGGGAGGCGGTGCTTGTGCTCCAGGAGCGCGGTGTACTCGGCCTGGCTCAAGTCCACCTTCAGGTCGACGGGCGCGTACGGGACGTTCCTGGCCCCCCGGTCGATGGCCTCGGAAATGCTCTCTCGGGGCACATCCATCAGGAAAGCCAACAGGTTGATCCATTCCCCCGTGGGAGGGTCCCCGGAGGGAATGTACTGTGCCACGAATGCCGGCCGCGTACCCGCCAGCACCACCCCGTCGGCACTCACGAGGTTACCGCGCGGCGCCGGCGTGCTGAGCAGCCTGAGGCGCTGCTGGAACGAGGCCGTGGCCAGCGAATCTCCCTCCACCAACTGCAGGTGGGCGACGCGCAAGATCAGGACCAACATGGAAAGGGTCACGATGACCCCCAGTAATATGGCGCGGCGCTTCATCGCGACATCACCTCCTCGCTCCCCTCTCCCAGCCCCAAACGGGTTCCTGGATCGAAAGGTACTTACCCATGAAGTAGTATAGCAGTGCCGCCGCCAGGCCCGTGTACAGGGCGGAGGTCGCGGATATCAAGGCAACGACGTGTACCGGACCCAGTTCCATCCCGGAGAGTCGGACGGCCACGGCCCGGATGAGTTCCGAAAAAAAGTTCAAGGTGACGACTACGCCGAACAGTATGACCACGTTGGATCGCGTGAAGCTTTGCAGCACGCGGTCGGCCACCAGCACCGACCCCAGGAGGAGGAACGCATTCAACCCGATGAGATATCCCGCGAGGAAATCCGCGGCGAATCCGGCGGACAACCCGAGGATCGCCGTCTCCACGCCGATGCCGTTTAGGACCCCGATGCAAAGCAGTACGGCCAGCAAGAGGTCGGGGCGAACCCCGGCCGGGGTCATCCCGGGCAGGAGGGTGACCTGGAGGAGGAGGGCCATCACCAGCAGAACGACGGAGACCCAGAGGGCGATGGGGGGCGGTCCGCTCAAGGCGAATCCCCCTCCCGCGAAGGGGGCTCATCGCTTTCGAAGGCCCCCGAGATTTCACTCCAGTTGATCCGCCCGCGGATGGGTCCCTCCAGTACCAGGATAGTCGACAACCGATCCATATCCGCGGTCGGGGTCAACCATACCTCCCGAATCAACCCGGATTCATCGATCTCCACACCGAGGACCCGGCCCACGGGAATACCCGCGGGATACGCCTCTCCGAACTCAGAGGTGACCAGTAGATCGCCCCGGGATACCCTCGCATCGGGGCTGAACATCGTCACACGAATCCGGCCCTCGAACAGGAGTTGTCCCTCCGCCCCCCCCGCGTCGCCGCTGGAGGCGACCTGCACGCCGAGCCCGCTATCGCTGCTGGTGATCAGCATGACCCGGGCGGTCTGCGCCGTGGTGGAAAGGACCCTGCCCACGAGCCCCCCGGGTGCCACCACGACATCCCCGAAAGCCACCCCGTGGACGCTACCCCGATCGATCATAACCTCCCGCGTCCAATTCCCCGGGGACCTGGAATAGACTGACGCCGGGATGGTGTCCACCGGCATCCGCCCCTCCAACTCCAGAAGGTCCACCAGGTATCGGTTTTCGCGCTCCAGGAACTCCAGGTCCGCCTCGAGGGTTTCCAACTCGGTCAGGCGCCCGCGAAGTTCCACGTTCTCTTCGACCAACGTGGGATACTTCAGCAAGTACTCGACGGTGCCCCCGGTGCGTTCCCCGAAATCGTCGAGGACCCGACCCAGCGGAGCGGTTAGCTCCACCCAGAATCGTTCCAGGCGACCGTAGGGCCGCCCGGAATCCGAGGTCCAAACCATGAGCAATAGCAACACCAGGGTTATGACAAGGCTGCCAACGACCCGGCGATCGCGCCAAAGGTTCTTCACTTCGCGTCGTCCTCTGTATCGGCCGGGCACGGGCTCCGGCCTTGGGGGTTAGGCCAATCTCTTCGGTACCATGAGGATCCGCCGGAGGACGTCCAACTCGTCTAGGACCTTGCCGGTTCCGCGGACCACGCACAGCAGCGGTTCTTCGGACACGTATACCGGCATGCCGGTCTCCTGGCTCACCAGGCGATCGAATCCCCGCAGTATAGAGCCTCCGCCCGTCAGGACGATGCCCCGGTCCATGATGTCCGAAGACAATTCCGGTGGGGTCCTCTCCAGGGTCGCCCGGATCGCATCGACGATGTGCGATACCGGTTCCGCCAGGGCTTCCCGGACCTCCTCGGAAGTGAGTTCGATGGTCTTGGGAAGCCCGGTAACCAGGTCGCGGCCCCGGACATCCAGGGATTCCTCGCCGTCGACCATAACCGCGCTCCCGATTTCCATCTTCACCTGTTCGGCGGTACGTTCTCCGATGAGCAGGTTGTAGTGGCGTTTCATGTAGGAAACGATGGCATCGTCCATTTCGTCGCCGGCGATGCGGATGGATTCGTGGGTCACGATACCGCCCAGGGAGATCACGCCCACCTCGGTGGTCCCGCCCCCGATGTCGACGATCATGTTGCCCGTCGGCTCGTGCACCGGAAGACCGGCACCAATGGCGGCCGCCATGGGTTCTTCGATCAGGTACGCCTCGCGGGCACCCGCCTGGAGGGTGGCGTCGATGACCGCCCTCTTCTCCACCTCCGTTACCCCGGAGGGAACGGCGACCACGACCCGCGGCCGAATGACCGGGCGACGCCGGGTTGCCTTTCCGATAAAATATCGCAGCATGGTCTGGGTTATGTCAAAATCGGCGATCACGCCATCCTTCATCGGGCGCACGGCCACGATGTTTCCCGGCGTCCTGCCGATCATGCGCTTCGCCTCGTTGCCCACCGCCAGGGGTTCGCCGTCGTCCCCCTGCCGGGTGGCGACCACGGAGGGTTCTTGCAACACGATACCGCGCCCCCGCACGTATACCAGGGTGTTGGCCGTTCCCAGATCGATGCCCATGTCCCTCGAAAAGTGGTTGTAGATAAAGCTGAACACCTGGTTATTCTCCTTCCAGGACCGGTTGATCGCACCCGTCCTCGACGTCCCAATGCATTCCTCGTCCCCGCATACTGCAATGGCGGCCCGAGCCGATGATGATGTGATCCAGGACCTCGATACCCAGGATCTTCCCCGCCCGGATCATCCGCCGGGTAGCCCGTACATCCTGCGGGCTCGGCGTGGGATCTCCGCTGGGGTGGTTGTGGGCCAGTATGATGGCCGCAGCGCTCCGCCGTATCGAGGCCTTGAACACCTCCCGGGGATGTACCGCGGAGGAATCGAGCCCCCCGACGGTAACCGTTTCCACCGCTGCCACCCGGTTTTTCGTATCCAACAATACGACCCGAAGATGTTCGCGATCCAGGTGCGCCATCTCCGATGCGAGCAGGGAAGCGACATCCTCCGGCCCGCGTATCTCCGGCCTGGTTACGCCTCCCGAACCGATCCTTCGGCCCATTTCGAAGGCCGCCATCAATGCGGCGATCTTCGCCGGACCCACGCCCCGGAAGCGATGCAACTCCTCGGCGCTCGCCTCGGCCAACCGGACCAGGGGATTGCAGTCCCCGTCGCCGTCGGCCAGTGCCTTGAGGATTCGCCGGGACAGGTCCAACGCCGTCTCGGCGGAATCCGCGTGCCCGGTGCCCAGGATGATGGCCACCAGCTCCGCATCGCTCAGTCCCCGGGGACCCCGCCCCAGCAAACGTTCCCGGGGTCGCTCGCCCTTGGGCAGTTCCTTCATCGTCAACTTCGTCGGATGCAAGATTGTCACTACCTACGCGGCCGTATGGGACTTTCGGAAAAGTCCATCAACGACCATCATAACACGTACTGCCAAAGGGAATAACCCAAACGGCCGAAGAGATCCTCCAGAATTTCCAGGGGCAACCCCACCACGTTGGTAAAGGATCCGCGGATACCCGATACCAGCAGGGCACCTCGTCCCTGGATGGCATACCCCCCGGCCTTGCCCCGGGGTTCCCCGGAGGCTACGTAGGCGGCCATGACCTCCGCCGGTAGGGTTCGCATCCGGACCCGGGTGGTCGGCCCCGCCCGGGCCTCCGTCCCCGCCGCCGCGTCCAATAAGACCGTACCGGTGATCACGCGGTGGGTGCGCCCCGACAGGGCACATAGCATCCGCAACGCGTCCGCATCGTCCGCCGGCTTCCCGAGTACCTCTTCGGCACCCGAAACGACGACGGTGTCGGCGGCCAGGATGAGGGAATCGGCCCGACAAGAGGCGATTTCTCGAGCCTTGGCCCGGGCCAGTAAGAGGGCGATCGCGGCCGGTGACCCCGAGGCCGCCGGCACCGATCGAACCAGACGTTCTTCGTCGAGCTCGGGTACCAAGACCTCGAATCGCAAGCCGATCTGGCGGAGAAGATCCGCCCTCCGGGGTGATCCAGAGGCCAGGACGAGACGCGGTTCCTGCATCTCATCGCCCGGGCCCATGGTTCACTTCCACCAGAGGAACAGGGCCAGGATGCCGCCCAACAGGGCACCGAGAATGTTGAGGCGAAAGCTGATTCCGAACGTAAACTCCACCAGGTGCAGCAAATTCACCGTGACCGGGGAGAAACCCAGTTGACCGTAGCGCCCAAGGATGGGCGCGTAGGGCGAAAGCAGTTCGCCCAGGATATCCCCCACGAAGGCCCCCAGCGCCAGGAATACGACCAGCACCAGGTAATCTCCCGCTCTGCGACTTCTTTTCATAACTCTATCCAATCCTCCTCGCACCCTGCGCCATTCGTCTACCCGTACGCCGACACCATCCCGAAGATCTCAATCTAGGACATTCCGGAGCGTGCGAAAGGCCCAGGCTAGTCGCAGGTACGACTGGTGACATTCCCGGGATTCCGGTCGATTTCGCGCCAGGGTGAGATGGGATTCCAGGTGGTTGATTATGAATTCCCGATAGGCCGGTGGCACCCAGTCCGCATCCAACTCGCCTATCTTGTAGGATGCCTGCTCCGCCACGGTCCTGATCTCCTCGGTGCGACTCCTGCCCGACGCGGGCGTCGTACCGGCGTGGGCCACCAGCAAATCCTCGAGAAGTCGCGTCAGGTCATCCAGGACGGGGCCGTTGATCTCCCCGACGGCCAGGGTAACATCCAGGGGAGGCAGGTCCCAGGAGCTCACCAGGGTTTCAAAGCCCGCCGCTTCCAACTCCTCCTCGAAGGCGCGGGCATCCTCCTCGCGGTACATCAAATCGGATACCACGCGAAAGTTCTCTCCGTCGAACATTACGACGCCACCCCGCCCCATGTCGCCCATCTCTTCCAATAGGGTCGCGGCGTTCTCCTCCACGGTAAATGCGCCCACCTGCACGCGATACAGTTGCAGGCCGCGACCGGGGAGGGGGGGCTCGGCGACGGGCTCGGTCTCGGATGATTCTTCGTCGTCCGGTTCCTCTTCCGCGGTTTCTTCATCGGCCTCCTCCGCCTCCGGGGGCTCTTCCTCGGGAGTCCCTTCGGGTTCGTCGGGATCCGGATCTTCGAGGGGTTCCCCCGCGGGATCCTCCGAGGGGGTAGAAGGGGAAAAGACGCCATCCCCCGCGAATCCGCGGAGCAGGTATCGTCCCCCGAGATAGCCCGCCCCTATAGAGACGGCGCCCAGTAGGATCAAGGCGATAATGACGGGCCACAACGATTTTTGCTTGGGAGATCGGCGGCTCACGTGTACTGCCTCCTAATGGACGTGCGCCCTCATCGTCACGGACCGGGTCGTCCCGGGCACCGCGGGGCGCATCATCGCTTCGGGTCGGCCTTCGCATCTCCGGATACTCCCCGGGCGAGACACGGGCTTGCCCATACTCTAATTCTCCCGAGGGCCGGGTCAGTCCTCCCGGCCCCGGGAAACCCACCTAGGACTTCAGCTCCTCCAAGCGTCTCTGCAGGTGCTCGATTTCCTTTTGCACATCGGCCAGGCGTTCGCGTTCGCGCCCCACGACCTCCGCCGGCGCCCGCGTTCGGAACTTTTCATCCTCCAACTTCCGCTGCGACCGATGGAGATTCGACTCGGCTTCTTCCAGCCGACGTCCGAGGCGTTCGCGCTCCTTCTCCAGGTCCACGACGCCCTCGAGGGGAAGGAACACCTGGACCTCCCCGGCCACCCCGGTGAGGGCCTGTTCGGGCCTGCTTAGATCCTCTCCCTCCAGGGAGAGGTCACCGACGCCGGCCAGTTCCCGAAGCGCCGTCTCAAAGGTCTCGAATACTTCGCGGCCCCCCGGGGAAGAAGCCAGGGTCACGGGAACCCGAGTCCCCGGCGGGATATTCACCTCGGCCCGCAGGTTTCGAATGGTCCGCACCACATCCTGGAGAAGATCCACCCCGAGGTTCTCATCCGCCGGCGCGTAGTCCTCGGCCTCGGGCCAGGGGGCCTGGATCAGCATGGACTCCCGTCCCGGCAGCGATGCCCACATCTCCTCGGTGACGAAGGGCATGACGGGATGCAGTAGGCGCAAGATGTCGCCGAAGACCCGCACCAGGGTGTGGCGCGCGGCGCGGCGCGATGCATCCGGGGCCCCATCCCCCAGGCGAATCTTGGCCATCTCGATGTACCAATCGCAGAACTCGCTCCAGGCGAAATCGTACATGGACCGCAGGGCTTCACCCAGCTGGTAGGAATCCATGTAGGTCCCGACGTCCTCTACCGTGTCCCGCAGTCTCCCGAGAATCCACCGGTCCTCGGGGCGCAGTTCGATGGTTTCTTCCCCGACCCCCGGATCCCCGTCCAGGTTCATCAGGATGAAGCGACAGGCATTCCACAGTTTGTTGGCAAAGTTGCGTCCCGCCTCCACGCGCTCCCAGAAGAAACGCATTTCGTTGCCGGGGGAGTTGCCGAAGAGCAGGCTGAATCGGAGGGCATCGGCCCCGTAGCGCTCTACCACGTCCAGGGGATCCACGCCGTTGCCCAGGGACTTGCTCATCTTTCGACCCTCGGGGTCTAGAACCAACCCGTGGATCAGAACCGTGTGGAAGGGCTTTTCGCCGACGTGTTCCAGGCCGCTGAAGATCATCCGGGCCACCCAGAAGGGGATGATGTCCCAACCCGTCACCAGGACGTCCGTCGGGTAGAAATAGTCCATCTCGGGGGTCTCCTCGGGCCATCCCAGGGTACTGAAGGGCCACAGTGCCGAGCTGAACCACGTGTCGAGCACGTCGGGATCCTGTTGGAGGAAACCACCGCAGTGCGGACACGCCACAGGATTTTCCCGGCTTACCACGATCTCTTCGCAGGCATCACAGTACCAGGCGGGGATCCGGTGACCCCACCACAGCTGGCGGGAAATGCACCAGTCGCGGATGTTTTGCATCCAGTGCAGGTAGATACGACCGAAGCGCTCGGGGACGAAGGTAACGCGCCCGTCCTCCACGGCCTCGACGGCCGGCCGGGACAACTCCTTCATGGAGACGAACCACTGCCGCGATACCAGGGGTTCCACCACGGTGTTGCACCGGTGACATTCCCCCACGGCGTGGACGTGCGCCTCCACCTTCACCAGCAAGTCCGCATCGCGCAGGTCACCCACGATCCGCTCCCGTGCCTCGAAGCGATCCAGGCCCCGGTAACGAGAGCCGGCATCCTCGGTCATGAGGCCGTCCTCGCCGATGACCTGGACACGGTCCAACTCCAACCGATTCCCCATCTCGAAGTCGTTGGGGTCGTGGAAGGGCGTGATCTTGACGGCGCCCGTGCCGAACTCCGGGTCCACGGCGGCGTCGGCGATGATGGGCACCGGCCGGTCGACCATGGGGACCACCGCGGTCAGGCCCACCAGGTGGGTGAACCGGTCGTCGTCGGGGTGCACCGCCACGGCGGTATCGCCCAGTATGGTCTCGGGCCGCGTGGTGGCCACCGTGATGTATGCATCGGGTCCGCCCTCGGGGACGGGATAGCGGACGTAGTAGAGGTTGCCATTCTTCTCTTCGTGTTCCACTTCGATGTCGCTGAGGGCGGTGCGACACTCCACGCACCAGTTGATCATGTAGTGACCCCGGTAGATGTGCCCCTTTTCGTAGAGGCTCACGAAGACGTGGCGGACGGCCCGGGATAGTCCTTCATCCATGGTAAACCGCAGGCGCGACCAGTCCGCGGAAAAGCCCAGCTTCCTCATCTGGTCGATGATGCTGGCTTCGTAGACGTCCTTCCAATTCCAGACCTCTTCGATGAATCGTTCCCGCCCCAGGTCGTGGCGGGTCAGGCCGCGTTCCTCCTGGAGATGGCGGGAAACCACGTGTTGGGTGGCGATCCCGGCGTGATCGGTCCCCGGCTGCCACAGGGCTTCGTACCCCTGCATCCGGTGCTTGCGGATGAGGACATCCTGGATGGTATTGTCCAGGGCGTGTCCCACGTGCAGGTTGGAGGTCACGTTGGGGGGCGGCATCATGATGGTATAGGGCGTCCGATCCGGCCGGACGTGGGCCTCGAACGCTCCCGCCTCTTCCCATTCTCGGTAGACCTTCTCCTCGACGGCGTGGGGATCGTAATGGGTGGGGAGGGGTCCCTCCATCCCACTGTCACGGTTTTTCACGGCTACCCCCTCTTTCAGGTCGGAAATCCTCGGGCACAAAAAACCCCCGACGCCTAAGGGCGAAGGGGGGCAGGGGCTCCGCGGTACCACCTTAGTTCCCCGGGGGTCCATTCCCGGGACGCTCTTCGGATGTAACGGTCCGATGCCGTCTCCGCCTACCGGCCCGCGGGCTTTGGACGGAGCCACTCGGGGACGACCTTCGGGTCCGACCGAATCCGGGAGATCTCCCAGCCCATGGATCTCCCTCTCTGGGGTGGACGGGCCCTACTCCTTCCCGTCGAAGCGTTTCCTATCCGTATTGGTGCTAACAGTATACTGGGGACGGTACCCGGGGTCAAGAAATCCTCGCCGCCCGGGTTGCCCCGGGTGGACCGAATTGCCTTAACATGGATTCTACGCCCCTTCTCCGCGGTGGATTATCCTCCGGGCCAGGGCGTCCCCGAGATCCAGGGCGGATCGCCGCAGTGCCTCGCCCCGGGTCCGGGCCTCCCCGTCACCGAGGTGAGGGCACTGGTTTTCCAGGGACGGAATGCGGTCCGGTTCGATGGATGTTCCCGGGGGATAGAGGGAGAGGAATCCCCCGACGTCGCAATCCTCGCCGAAGCCACAGGTGAAACAGGCGAACTCTCCCCCGCCGGCGACGTCTCCGACGACATCCAGGCGGGCGTCGGCAAAATAGCGGCCGAGATCGCCGAGCACGTATTCTCCCGTCCCGGCACTTCCGTCCACGGCCACCATGGCCGCGGGCTTACCCCGTAGCGGGAATCGTTCCCGATGGCGACCCGTGAAACAGAGTCGTTCCCAAAAGGCTGCACCCTTGGTATTCATGCGATCCCAATAGGTCGGTGCCCCGAACACCAGCCCGTCGGCCGCCGCAACGCGCTCCCATACGGCATCGAAGTCATCGCGGAGGACACATCGGTTCGTCTCCACGCATCCATTGCAGGCCTCGCACGGCCGAACCAGTTTCCCCGACAGGGAGATGAACTCCGTATCCAGTCCCGTTCCCTCCAAGACCCTCCTCACCAGCGATTCCGTGAACTTACCCCTTCTTCCGGCGCCAACCCCTACAACGAGCAATTCGTTTCCCTCCTCAAGACGTCTCCTCTACCGCTTTACCCGTGTACTTACCCATCGGGGAATGTCCCGGAACCCCGCCCCGGCAGGAGGGGGCGGGGACGACGAGCGTACAATAGATCGTCGTACGCCAGGCACAGGGGAACCAGGGATGGCCGGCGACGCACGGCGCGACGCCACAGGTTCCGCAGGGGCCACTCCGCCCTGCCGTAGGGACAGACCCGCAGGCAGAGACCGCAATCGCTTCCCACTCTCCGCCAGAATGCATAGCAGGCGTCCCCGTCCACCTCCCACTTCTCGGTGCCCCGCGAACGCCCGGGTGCGCGGGCGATCGCCCGGCCGGGACAATTCAAGGCGCACTTCCCGCACCGGCGGCAGAACTCGGCCAGGCCGAAGGAACCGGGGGAATCCGGTGCGAGGGGAATGTCCGTGGTCACGGCACCCAGGCGGATCCGGGGACCCCACGACTCCGTCACCAGCAATCCCATCATCCCGATCTCCCCCAGGCCGGCCCGGGCCGCCAGGGGTGGCAGGACGATCTGGTAGTCCCCGCTACGATGAAGGCGAGCATCGCCCCCCGCTCGCGCCACGACCTCGGCCACGGCGCTCCCGATTCCGGCAGCGCGCAGGTAACCCGAGGCGGACTCCACGGTGGCCTGCAGGGACGGGGCCATCTCCACGCGATCGGCATCCATCTCCACGGCAAAAACGATGGCGCGGGTATGGTCCGTCACGATTTCTTCGCCGTAGTCTCCCCTTCGATCCGCGGCGTGGCTGTACAGGTCGCCGGGCCGCAGGCTGCTGACGCCCACGGCGACGGCGCCCAGTCCCCGTGCCACCTCCTCGGCCCGCGCCCGCACCCACGCTGGGGTGCGATCCGCGGCGCCGGGGGACGCCGAGGGGAGCACGCCGATTCGCCGAACGACGGCGAAGAGGGAGTCCACCTCCAGCGCCGCCCCGGGATGATAGGCGGGTGTTGCGGGGTCACCCATGGCCGGCAGGCTCCGAAGGGTTTCGTCCTCGCCGCGCCGGTCGGGCCTGCGGCGGTAGTAATCCTCTTCCTCGGGGCTACCCGCCGCAAGATGCATCCGGGACAAAACGTGGTCACGCTCATCGAAGGGTCGCGGGTCCGGCGGACTGTCTCCTTCCACCGTAGAACGCCGCGGGACCAAAGAGACCAGGGAAAGGATCATCAGGCCGCTCCAGGCCGCGGTCGGCGCCCCTCCTAGCAATGCGGGGTAACCATACAGGAGAGCGGAGGCCAGGAATATCCCCGCCATCGCGGCGAACAGCCGCCTGCGCGGCGACCGGTATATCTTCGGGTCCAACGAAGCCCCGCTCACGGCCAGTAGACCCATCCATACCGCCGACGCGACGCCACCGATGACGACCAGGACGCCCATGTGCACCGCCTCCTCCCCTCTCCAGTGTACCCACCCGGAGGATTCGGGGCGAGCGTCGGCCCCACGGGCCAACAAGGAATGTACCCCCGATTCGTAGAATCCAACGATTCGGGGGACGGCACATTTTAGCCGATACGGGCATGGACCCGGATCCCCCCGGGCGCGGGGCGCCCGTTGGACCGCATCGCCCCCGGGCCAATTCGCGAGGGGAGAGATATCGTGGCGAACATCGAGGGAAGCAAGACGGAGAAAAACATCCTTACCGCCTTTGCCGGTGAGTCGCAGGCGCGCAACCGATACACCTACTTCGCCGAGGCAGCCAGGGATGAGGGGTACGAACAGATCGCAGGGATCTTCTTGGAGACCGCCGATCACGAGCGGGCGCACGCCCGACGGCTGTTCGGACTGCTGGAGGGCGGCGAGGTGGAGATCGGGGCCGCTTTCCCCGCCGGCGTGATCGGGACCACGGCGGAGAACCTCCGGGCCGGAATCGAAGGAGAACACTATGAGAACTCGGAGATGTACCCGGGGTTCGCACAGGTCGCCCGGGACGAGGGGTTCACCAACGTCGCCGCCGTCTTCGAGGCGATCGCCGTATCGGAGACCCAGCACGAAAAGCGTTATCGGGAATTGTTGGCCAACGTTGAGGCGGAGGAAGTGTTCGTGAAGTCGGAGCCGGTCACGTGGAAATGCCGCAATTGCGGGTACCTCCACGTCGGCACCGAGGCGCCGCGCGTCTGTGCCGCCTGTGCCTATCCGAAGAAGTACTTCGAGATCCTCGCCGAAAACTGGTAGGCATCACCCCCGCGGGGTTGGATCCACCCCGACCCCGCGGGGCTGCACCGCAGGACATCACCCTGCGCAAATCCTACCCGGACGACCCGTCGCCCTTGAGGGCGACATTGATCTCCAGCTCCCCGAACTGCGTGTGGATGGGCATGATGAGCCGGTGGAAGTCCAGGGTCGATATGTACACTCCCTTGCCGATGACCAGGGTCGGCGGGGATATGTTGCAGTTGAACCCCTCCGCCTCCAGGTTGGTGGTGGCCATGCCCGTGATGACGTTCCCCAGTTCACCGATGGCGCTCTCGGCCAATCCATCGAAGATGGGAACCGGTTCCCCCATCATCTCGCTGACGATGGAACGTGCCGTTTCTTCCGACAGGCTGTAGAAAACCGCTCCTCGAATCGCGCCCGTCACCCCGAGGGCGACGGTTATCGCCTTGGAGGTGGTTCCCGACTTCTCCAGTCGAACCGGTCCGCGCTCGATCTCCGCCCCCACTTCGGCCTCGAGCACATAGCAGGCCGCCCCGATAAACGGATTGATGAACCTGACATTGAGGGACATATCCCCTCTCCTTCCCCGAGTTAGCCCGACTCCGGCTTCCGGCGGTAAAAGAAGGCCGCCGCATTTTCCAGTCCCAGGGAGTCGGCGTTGAAGATGATCTCGGTGCCGCCGACGAAGAGATATCCCCCGGGTTTTAGCGCTTCGCAGAGTCGGCGGTAGAGGCCTCGTTTTGCCTCTTCCGTGAAATATATCGTCACATTCCGGCAGATTATCAAGTCGAAGTCACCCTCGAAATCGCTTCGGAAGAGATCTTCCATGCGGAACGAGACCGACCGACGGATCGATTCGTCCACCCGGTAGAGGGACTCCCGGGTGCCGTCGGTCGCCCGCCGCCAGGGCAGTGGATACGCGCTCTCGGGTAGAGAGTCCGCGGGGCTGAAGCATCGATCCCGCATGCCCCGCGGCACATTGCGCAGTTCGCTCTCCCAGTAGGTGGCGGCCCGGGCGCGGAGGATCACCTCTTCATCGATGTCCGTGCCCAGGACCCGCGACCGATCCAGGACCCCGTGCTTCGCCAGGATCATGGCCACGCTATAGGCTTCGCAGCCGATACTGGACCCCGCACTCCAGGCAGCCAGGCGGGAATTCCGCGACAACAGCTCCGGCACGATGTGGGAATCCAGGTATTCGAAGCGCACCGGGTCCCGGAAGAACTCGGATACATTGATGGACATCCGGCCCTTGAAATCCCGCAGCATCTCCGGGTCCTCTCGAAGCCTCCGCAGGAGCGTGCCGTAGCTATCCATGTCGTGGCGCCGCAGCACCGAGTCCAGCAGGCGTTTCATCTGGTTGGCCTTGTATTGGTTCAGGTCCATACCGGTCAGTTCATATACCTTTCGCGCCACGACCCGGTAGGCCGCATCGTCGAGATCTTTGGTTCCGGCCAGGGATACTTCGTCCGCTCTCGTCATTGCCCTCCGCCTTTCGTCACCGAGGAACGGGCGTACCGCGCTTCGATGCTTTGGGTGTACCAGTCGACGTAATCACCGATGGCGGACAGAGGCAATATCCGGTCCGCAGCACCCTCCTCGACCACCGCCTTCGGCATGCCAAACACCACGCAGGATGCCTCATCCTGGACCACGACGTGCCCTCCCTTCTCCTTGACCATCCGGGCCCCTTCGGCGCCATCCCGGCCCATCCCGGTGAGTACTACGGCCAACAGCCGAGTCCGGAATAGCGAGGCGACGGACTCGAGGGTGGTGTCCACCGAGGGTCGCACACCGTTGCGCGGAGGATCGTCGTTGAGGCGGATGCTCAGGCGAGGACCGACCACCAGGTGGCGCCCGCCGGCCGCCATCAGGGCCACACTCGGCCGGAGTCGATCCCCGTCGACGGCCTCCTGCACGCGCATCGGCACCAGGGCGTTCAACCGGTCCGCCAGGGAACGGGTAAACTCCGGCATCATGTGCTGGATCAGGAGAACGGGAAAGGGATAGTTCGCCGGCAGTGCCTTCATGACTTCCAACAGGGCACCCGGGCCGCCAGTCGAGGATCCTACGACCAGAAGACCCGAGGGAATCACCCGCACCACCGGATTTTCAACCACGCCCGTCCACCCCTCTTCGGTTCAAGCGAGATGCTTTCTGACGGTATCCAGAACGTTTTCGGGCTTGAAGGGTTTTACCAGGAAATCCTTCGCACCCTCCTTGATGGCCGACAGGACTACCCGCTGCTGCCCGAGGGCACTGCTCATGACCACCCGGGCGCCACCATCCAGCGCCCGGATCTGCTTGAGCGCCTCCAATCCATCCATGACGGGCATGGTAATATCCATCAGGACCAGGTCGGGACGCTCCTTCTCGTAGGCGTGCACGGCCTCCTGGCCGTTTCCCGCCTCGACGATCTCAAATCCTTCCGCCGAGAGCAGCTTGCGGTAGCGAAGCCTCATGAACTCGGCATCGTCGACGACCAGTATCTTATTCATTGATGGCCCTCCTCGCCGTCCTGCGCATCTCCTTGAATAGTCCGTTGGCATCGAGAATCAGTGCGACGGAACCGTCGGGTCGGATGGTGGCCGAGGAAAGCCCGGGGATGTTACCGATGGGCCGGCGAAGGGGCTTGATCACGCTCTCCTCTTCACCCAGAAGGTCGTCCACCAACAACCCGTAATCCCGCCGGTCCATGCTCAGCACCACGATGTACTTCTCATCGCCGCCGGCAATGGCCCCGGAGGAATCGGGAAAGAAGTCCCGGAGACGGAATAGCGGGATGAAATCCCCGCGGAAGGGGAGCATCGGGGTGTCACCGGTCCTGTGCAAGTCCACGGCCTCGAGGCGTATGGTCTCCCGAATGCTGCCCAGGGGGATCACGTACACCTGCCGGGCGATTTCCACCAGCAACGACCGCACCGTGGTGACGGTCAGGGGCAGGGAGAGCCGGAACGTGGATCCGCGGCCGGGACGGTTCTCCACGATCACCGTTCCGTTGACGTCTTCCACCTCCCGCCGGACCACGTCCAATCCCACGCCCCGGCCGGAGATCTCGGTCACGCTCTCGGAGGTACTAAATCCGGGACTGAACAACAGGTCCAGTAGGTCCTCTTCGCTCATCCGCCTTTCGGCGTCCGAATCCAGGAGGCCCCGCGCCCGGGCCCGAGCCGCGATGGCCTCGACGTCGAGGCCACCTCCGTCGTCGCTCACCTCCACCACGATGAAGTTCTCCTGTCGAAAGGCGGAAAGCCGGATCGTTCCCGCGGGGTCCTTACCCGCGCCCCGCCGGACCTCCGGATCCTCGATGCCGTGGTCGACGGCATTGCGCAGCAGGTGGATCATGGGGTCCCCGATAGCATCCAGCAGGCTGCGATCGATTTCGGTGTCCCCGCCGTCGGTTTGGAAGTGGAATTCCTTCCCCGATGATTTCTTGAGGTTCCGCATCATCCTGGGGAATCGCCGAAATAGGCTGTCCAGGGGAACTAGCCGGGTCTGCATGATGTCTTCCTGCAGGGTGGTGGTGATGCCCGCCATCTGCTCCACCGTCGCCTGCATCTCTTCGGACAAATCCCGCATCCCGTGATCCGACAACGTCTCGATCAGGCTGCTCAGGCGATTCCGGGTGATTACCATTTCCACGACCTGGTTCATCAGGCGGTCCATGAGACTGACGTCCACCCGGATTTGCCGGGTGTCCGCGGAACGGGCGATCCCGGCATCGGCCGACTTACCCTCGTCGACCTCCGACTCCGCTCCGCTCTCCCCCGCGAGGTCCTCCCCGGTGGAGGTTCCAAAGCGTACGTGGATTACCCCTTCGATCTCGTGGAGCGCCTCGGCGATCTCCCCGCGCTCCCACGGTTCGGAAATGCGGCAGAGAATTCGCCCCCCATCCTCCATGGCGCCGGCGTCGATATCATCCTTGGAGGGATCCGATACCAGTTCGGAACCCATTTCTTCGCAGGCCATGATCGCCTGCAGGGCTCGAACGGCCGGAATATCCGTCTCCTCTGAAACCTCGATCTCCACCACCAGGGCGGAGCCCTCGACAGCGGTGCCGGGGGCTCCGCCGCCACGAAACAGGTCCGAATCGGAACGGGAGTCGCCCGCATACTCCTCGCTGGCCCGATCCGAAATCGACTGCATGTCCCGAATGAGGGAAGCGGACACCGCGGGCATTTCCCCGCCCTCAGCCAGGGCAGAAGTCAGGGAGCGCATCTCGTCGACGGTTCGAAGAAGCAGGTCGGCGACGTCTCCAGAGGGGGCGATCGTTCCATCCCGGACACCCTGCATCAAGTCCTCGGCGGCGTGTGCGAGGGAGGCCATTGCCTCCCATCCCACCGAACTCGCGTTCCCCTTCAGGGTGTGCATCGCCCGAAACAGGGTATCCAATCTCTCCTCGTCGCCGGCGCGCCGGCCGAATGAATCGGACGCCGCCTCCATCTGCAGGAGAACGCCCTCGGCGCCATCCAGTTCCTCCTCGGCCTCGGCGACCAGGGTGATCAATTCTTCCTCGCTCAGTTCAATGTCTTCGGAATCCCAGTCCATCAGGCACCCACCTCCTTCTCCTCCGGTACCAGGCCCGCCGGATCCAGGATCAGCAGCGGCCCATCTGCCCGGGACAGCACACCGATCACCGCGTCCGCGCGATCCCGGGCCACCATCAACTCGTCGGTATCCTCGATCCGGGCGAAGTCGGCCCGATCCACCTGCGTGACCTCGTCCACCATCAGGGCGACCGCCAAGTCCTCCGCGTCGTCGGGGATCTCCACCACCAGGGCCAGCCCCTCTTCCCATGGTGCGTCATCGTCCCGGGTGGTACCCTCCAGTTCCACCACGGGGATGATATCCCCGCGCAGATTGATCACCCCCGCCACCGACGGCGGAGCGCCGGGCACGAAGGTCATGTCACCCACAGGAATGATGCTGCGGATGGCCTCCGTCTTCATGCCGTATTCCTGCCCGTGGATCAAGAAAGTCACCATGGACCGGCTTTCGGATTTCTCTTTGGAACTCATGGAAGATACCCACCTTTCCCCAAGCCTTCTCCTCTACTAGGTATCGGGTATTGGGCCCCGGAAGTTGAGTCCTTCGTCTGCCGGGATGGGGGAAGTCGGGGCGTGCCATGATATGGATGGGGATTGGGCTTTCAAAGGGGAGGAAGGTCTCCGGAGATCCGGGATCTCCACCGGGACAGTTAGACGTTCCGGCCGGGGGACGCGCGTTCCGATCGCGATCCCAGCTCGCGGCAGAGGTCGATGCAGCGCTCGATCACGCGCGGGGTCACCTGCAGTCGCGCCGCCAGTTCTTCGTTGGAGAGACCCGAATCGACGAGTTCCGAGAGTCGGCAGAAACATTCGACGTACTGCTCCACGCGGGCGGGATTCGCCCCGGTATCCTCGACGATCGAGGAGGGATCCTCTCCGCGGCAAAAACGCCGGATGATCTCCTCGATTCCCGCCAGGTTGGGTTCCATCCCGGCCACCCTCCGGCGCGTATAGGACTTGAGATCCTCGTTCGCCGCGATGATTCGTCCGACGGCGTCGGTGGAGAGCCCCAGCAGGTACGCGAGATCGTAGTGGGACAGCGAGGCCCCCTGTTCGTACGCCTCGATCGCCATCCGGCGCAGCCTGCGGATCCTGAGCGCCGCGGGACTTTGTACATCCAGGAACTCGTGGTCCCCGGGATGCAGGTAGTCGAGCACCACGGGCATCAAGCGCATGTCATCCAGGGCCCGGGCCGGCGGCTGATCGGCCCCGACGGCGAAGTAGATGATGGATCCGTCCCCCCTGGGGTGGCCCAGTCGCTCCGATATTTGTTCCAACCGGGACAGCATCGACAGGGCCGCCGGGGGCGGATATCCATACCGGTGGATCAAGCAGAGGTGCAGGTCTCCATCGTAGGGATCCCCGGGATTCGCCGCCTCCCCCATGCGGTGCGGTGAGGACACCTCGGGATCCAGTTCGCGGATCAATTCGAACCAACCCCGCACCATGGGAGCGGGAAGATCCAGGTCCGCCGCCACCGCCACGGGATCCCGCTGTCCACGGACGAATCGACGGTAGGAGAGGGCATACCCGCGGCACCACGTCCGCCAGCGCGCCGTGGGAAACAGCATGCGTCGGCGCAGTTCCTCGAGGGGGGTACCCGATAAATACTCTCCGACGGCCAACACGGCCCGGAGGTCTTCCCAGAAGTCGCGATAGGTTCGGGAGGTACCGGCCAGGGGCAGGAAGGCGCCGCAGGTCCAAAGTGCCTTCAGGCGGTTCTTCAGAGCGCGGAGGGAGAGGGGGAATAACAGGGCCAGGCGACCCCCGTCGAAGGATGCATCCGCGGCACAGGCATCCTCGAGGACGCGGGCCATCCGCGAGGTCAGCGCCCCGGCACTGCCCATCTGCTCGAGGATCTCCACATCCTCTTCGGCGATGATGGACAGTTCGACGGTCTTCTGCGGCTGATGGGATCGCCGGCGCTTCGCGTAGAACTCCCGCCCATCGATGAGGGACGTGCGGATGGTCCCGAGTGCCCGGGGCAGGCGAAGGGTCACGAAGGCCGCCGCATCCCGGGCGAGGCCGGAGGGCATGCCCCGGGGGGGCGGTAACCATTCCCGGATCTCGCCGGCCAGGTAGGCGGCGAGGTTCTTCCGGCGCACCGAGGCTGCCTGGCCCCGGAGACGGGTACCCCTGGATTCCGTATTCAAGACGGCTCGGACCCCCAAGTCCTTGGTCCACCCGGCGACCGCGTCGGATCCCGGGCAAGACGCGGGGGGACGATATTACGTCCCCCCGCGTTGGACTATATCGCGTTGCGCACCCGGTTCTCCCGGTACGCGGGTTCAATCCGCTTCGGAGAGGGCTACTCGTACCGCTTCCATGACGGCCTCCATGATGGCGACACTCGTGGCCGTGGCACCCGAGTAGGCATCCACTTCGATCTCCTGGTCTTCCACGATCTGCCCGGTTACCGCGTCGATGGCGGGTTCCGCCAATTCGGGGGTTTCCTCGTGTTCGACGATTTCCACCCGAACCAATCGACCCTCCGAGAACTCGACTTCCACAACGACCTCGCCGCGATATCCCTGGGCCGAGCCCCGGTAGGTTCCATCGGGAATCACCGACAGATCGATGTCTTCGACGTCGCCATCGTTCTCCGCCAGGGCCCGTCGAGCGGCATACTCGATGGCGCTCATGATGGCCTCGCTGGTAGCCGTGGCGCCCGAATGGGCGTCCACGTAGATGCGCTGGCGCGCCAAGATTTCATCGGTGACGGACGAGATGGCGGGATCCGCCAGGTCCGGGGTTTCCTCGTGATCCAGGATACCGATCCGAACGATCTCCCCATCCTGGAACTCCACCTCGACGGTGATGGTTCCCCGGTATCCCTCGCCGGAGCCGCGATACGTGCCATCGGGGATCCGGGAGAAGTCGATCTCTTCACCGACCTCTTCTGCCTGCAGGAGGGACGTTTTCACCGCGGAAATGATGGCCATGGTGGTCTCAGTGGCGCCGGAGTAGGCGTCCACGTCGATCCTCTGTTCTTCCAGCATGCGCCGCGGAATGAGCCGGGCCACGTCGGCGATGTACTCATGCACCTCGTAGATATCCACGACCTCGATCCGGACGAGTCTACCTCCTCGGACTTCGACTTCCACCTCGACGCTACCGGCATAACCCATTGCCTGCCCGGTGTAGATCCCATCGGGGACCTCAGCCAGGTCGAAATCGGGATCTTCCATACCCATGGCGAACAGCGCAGATTCCACCGCCTCGATTACGCCCCAGGTCGTGGCGGTGGCGCCGGAGTAGACATCGACTTCTGTGGTTTGCTTCTCCACCATCTCGGGTGGGACCCGTTCGATGGCCGGACCGCCGATGCCGGGGGTCTCGTCGTGCTCTACCACGTCCACGCGGATCAATTGACCTCCGCTAATTTCCACTTCCACGACGATATTTCCACCGTAACCGCGGCCGCTACCCCGGTAGACTCCATCCGCGACCTCGTCGATGTCCTTGCCGGTGGCGACTCCCGCCATCATCGACGACCAGCGACTCAAGGCATCGGCCACCGCGCCGGCGACGGCCTGGCCCGACACCGTGGCGCCCGCCAATCCGTCGAGGTCTTCGTTGATGGCCAGCGGATCCTCGCGGGTCTTCCCTTCGAATTGCGCGCGGAACCACTCCCGCTCGATGTTCGACCCGAGGCCCGGTGTCTCGGTGTGGCTCAAGATCTTCAACGGGGCCGCTACCTCGCCCGAGTTATCGATACCGACAAGGACGGAAATCTCTCCGGCATAGCCCTGGCGCTCCACCAGGACCGCGTGGCCGACCGTGCCGCCCGGCGCGGAGCCCTCGTACATCTGCCCGCCGTCCCATTCGTCCACCAGCTCGAAGGTTTCCGCCTCGGGTAGGACCTCGGCCAACCCCTCCTGCAGTTGACGTTCCCGGTTTTCGTCGATCAGGGGCTGTGTCGTCGTCGCGGTAAAGGCCAGGGCCAGGGCCGCGATGGCGCAGACGATCATGAGGAACGATCCGGTTCGAATTACATCCAACACTTTCACGGTTTCACCTCTACCCGTTTGGAACCGCCCATGGCGGGAAGAATCATCCATGGGAACGGTCTTGGATCGATATCAGCTTGCATAGCCCATGATACAATGTCGACACCCGCGACCTCAATAGATTCCGCGATCTTCTCTATGCAATCGCCCATCGACGGACGATAGGTCCCGATACGGAAGTTAGCGGAGAACTTGAAAGGAGCGGGCGTCTCCGATAAGATCCCTATATGTTTGCTGCGCGATATCATGGAAATCAACCATAGCCGAAATCGAGAGGAATGATGATGCATGCCGAGGATCCCATACGCAGTAATCGCCGTACTCATCGCCCTGGCGATGAGCGTGGCAGCTTGTGGTGGCGCAGAACCCGCGCCGGTCGATGAAAACGGCCTGGGGCTCGCCGATGGAACGTACGAAGGCAACTCCGACGCCAATCGCCAGGGGTACGTTTGGGTCGAGGTCACCGTGTCCGATGGGGAGATTACCGATGTCGCCATGAAGGAGTTCCGCGGTGACGGCACGGAAAAGACGTCCGACAACTACGACTATGATGAGTGGTTTCAGGCCGTCGAGGAACTGCCCCAGGCCGTCGTGGATGAGCAATCCGCCGACGTGGACGCCGTGGCGGGAGCCACCGGAACCTCCGAGAAGTTCAAGCAGGCCGTGCGCCGCGCCCTGGGCGAAGAGGACGAAGAGACCGGTCCCTATGCCGATGGAGACCACACGGGATATTCCGATCCGGGTCCCCGCGGATACGTGTCCGCGCGGGTCGTCGTGCAACGCGGAACCATCACGCACGTAGAACTGAGGGAGTTCCAGGGTGATGGCACCGAGAAGACCCCGGAAACCTACGATTACGAAGAGTGGGCCGAGGCCGCAGAAGACCTGCCGTGGGCCGTCCTGGAGGAACAATCGGCGAACGTAGACGTCGTCGCAGGGGCAACCTCGACCTCCAACAAGTTCATGCAAGCCGTGCGCCGGGCATTGGGCGAAGAGGCCGCCTTCGATATGGGACCCTATGAGGACGGCACGTACGTCGGTCGCTCCGACGAAACCGAGCGGGGAGACTGGGTCGAGGCCGAGGTGAACATCCTCCTCGGCACCATCGTTGCCGTCTCCATGGAAGAGTACCGCGCCGACGGCGAGCCCAAGTCCCCCGAGACCTACGATTACGAGCCGTGGGTGGAAGCCGCCGAGGCACTTCCGCAGGCCGTCGTGGATGCACAGTCCGCCGACGTGGACGCAGTGGCGGGAGCCACCTCCACGTCGAACCTGTTCATCCAGGCCGTGGAACGGGCCCTCGAGGACGCATCCTAGGTCGCCCCGGTACCCAGGTCGTGTAAATGCGAGAGTGCAAAAGCGAGGCCCCCGGACATCCTCCGGGGGCCTCGCTTTTTCTTGGACAGCGATTCTCCGCTATCATTGTCGGCGCTCGCACCGCGGAGCAAGCGATCGACGGGCGGGTCCCGGACAACCGCGCGATCGGAACCGCAAATCCGGGGCCTTTCGCAGGGTCCGGGACTCTTGTGGGGAAATCCTCCGGTAGTGCGAAAGGAGTGAAGCCATTTGCCACCCAGATATTTCGACGTCCACCGGGAAACGACCCGGGTCCCGATGCGCGACGGTGTGTCCCTGGCCACCGACCTGTATTTCCCCGCGCAGGGAGGTACACCCCTTCCGGGGCCCCACCCCATCGTACTCGAGCGAACCCCGTACGATCGCACCGGCACCGCCCTGGCCCGCCACTGCTCGTTTTTCGCCCGGCGGGGTTACGTAGCCGTCGCCCAGGACGTTCGCGGACGATTCGATTCCGAGGGCATCCCGGAGCCCTTTGGCCCCGTGGACGTCGAGGATGGATTCGATGCCTGCGAATGGTTGATGTCCCAGCCGTGGTGTGACGGGAACATCGGCACCATGGGCACATCCTACAGTGCGATGAACCAGGCTCACCTGGCCGCGTCCAACCCTCCCGGTCTGGCCTCCCAGTTCTTCAACCAGGGATTTTCCAACAACTTCGCGGGACGTATTCGCCAGGGAGGTGCCCTGCGGCAAAGCATGGTGGCCTGGATCTTCCGCCAGGCGCCCGTCAGCCGAGAGGCCCTGGCGGACCCGGCACTTCGTGAGCTCCTGATGGACTGCTTCGCCCGGACCCAGGACTGGCTGGCCAAGGGTCCCATCCGACCGGGAACCACCCCCCTGCGCCACCTACCCGAGTACGAGGACCACGCGGTCCAAATCACGACGCGGGGCGAGTTGGACGCCTGGTGGAAGCGCCGCGGCATCTGGATGGAGGGACGGTGGGACGAATTACCCGACGTGCCTCGATACCTTGCGAGCGGTTGGTACGATTCCCATTCCCACGTGGTGACGGCCGCCTTCCGGGAACTATCCGCCCGGCAACAGTCCCCCCTACGGCTGATCATGGGGCCCTGGACCCACGGGGGACTGACCCCGGAGATCCCCCGGGCCGGGGAAGCGCACTTCGGGGTGGAGGCCGCCCCCGAATGGAACGAGCTCCGCCTCGCCTGGTTCGACGAAACGCTGCGGGGTATGGACGCAGGGTTGGGGGATGAACCCCCGGTGAAGATATTCGTGATGGGCGGGGGTTCCGGCCTTCGCCTTCGCAACGAGCCGGACCTTTCCATCGACGTCGGGGGATCCTGGAGATTCGAGGAGGAATGGCCTCCGGCGAGGACGATCTATACTCCATTCTACCTGGGGGCCGGAGGATCGCTGAGCCCCGAAGAACCCGCGGCCGACGGGGCCGGCACGACCTTCCGCTTCAACCCGGCAGATCCGGTGCCCACGGTGGGGGGTCCCCTGTCTTCGGTGCAGGGACTCCGCATGGTCGCGGGGGCCTTCGACCAATGCTCCCGCCCCGACCTGGGACACGAAGACGACCTACCCGTGGCCTCGAGGCCCGACGTGCTCGTCTTCCAAACGCCGCCCCTGAGAAGGGGCGTAGAGGTGACCGGCCACATCGAGGCCCGGCTGTTCGTGTCCTCCAGCGCCGTCGACACGGACTTCACGGTAAAACTCATCGATGTCTACCCGCCCAACCCGGACTTTCCCGACGGGTTGGCACTGAACGTCACCGATGGGATCCAGCGAGCGCGATATCGCGAATCGCCGGAGAAGCCGGCGTTGCTCTCCCCCGGCGAGGTGGTATCCTTGAGGGTGGAGCTGCCGCCGACATCGCTGTACTTCGCCCCGGGGCATCGAATCCGCGTGGATATTTCCAGCAGCAACTGGCCCCGCTTCGATGTCAATCCGAACACCGGCGATCCCATGGGGCGTCACCGGAGATTCGAGATCGCCAGGAACACCGTATACCATGATCGCGATCGCCCTTCCCAAGTAGTACTTCCCCTGATTCCGGCGAAGGGCGTGACCGAAGAGGAGTGATCACAGTATGAGTACCCGCATTTCTCGCGAGAAGTTGGAAGCAGCCCTCCCGAAGATTGAGGGAGAAATGGAAGTCATGGGAGCCGAGGGACCGATACGGATTCACCGGGACGCCTGGGGTATTCCCCACGTGGAAGCAACCACCCCCGCAGACGCCTTCTTCGGCCAGGGGTTCGCCGCCGCCGCGGATCGCCTCTTCCAAATGGACTCGGATCGCCTGCGAGCGGCGGGGAGATGGGCGGAGATGATGGGCGAGGATGGTGTCGAATCCGACATCATGATGCGCAAGATGGGACTCGCCCGCTCGGCCCGAAGGGATTTCCCCCTGTTGAAGGCCAGTACGCGCGGCATGCTCCGGGCCTATTCGGCCGGTGTAAATGCGTACTTGCGGAACGCCGACTCCCTCCCGGTGGAGTACGAGCTCACCGGAACGGAACCGGAGCCGTGGAAGCCCTGGCACTCCCTATCCGTCTTCCTGGTGCGGCACGTGGCCATGGGAAGCCGGGAGATGAAGACCTTTCGGGCACAGTTGGTCACCTTGCTCGGGCCCGACAGGGCGGCGGCCCTCTTTCCGGGGTACGCCCCCGGGCACCCGTTGATCCTTCCACCGGGCGAGGCCTACGAACCGGAACGAATCGGGGAGGCGCTGGCCGCCTTCCGCCGGGCCGTCGACGATCTACATTGGTTGGGTGACGGCTCGGACGGCAGTAACAACTGGGTTATCTCCGGGGAGCGCACCGATTCGGGTCTCCCCCTCTTGGCCGGCGACCCCCACCGAATGCTGGAAGTACCCAACACCTACTGGCAAAATCACCTGTATTGCCCCGAGATGGAAACCATCGGGCTGTCCTTCCCGGGGGTTCCGGGGTTCCCCCACTTCGGTCACAACGACCGGGTGGCGTGGTGCATCACCCACACCGGAGCGGACACCCAGGATCTCTTCGTCGAGCGTTTCTCCGATGGCCAATACCTCTACCGGGGCGAATGGTTGCGCCCCGAGGGCCGCTGGGAAAAGATCCGCGTTCGGGGCCGGGAGGATGACCTGGAAGTCCAGGTCATCGAAACCCGCAACGGGGCCATCGTCGCCGGGGATACCGAGGACGGCTACGGGCTCAGTTTCCGCTGGACCGCGACCCACGAACCCAACACCACCATGAACTGCCTCGTCCCCATGATGGGAGCCGATTCGGCCGAGGCGCTGGAAGAGGCGGTACGCGGCTGGGTGGATCCCTGTAATAACCTGCTCTTCGCCGACGTCGAGGGCGATTTCGGCTATCGCGTACGCGGTCGCCTCCCCGTCCGTTCGCCCCGGGCGGGCTGGGTTCCGTTGCCGGGCTGGACGGGCGAGGGCGACTGGGAGGGCTACGTGCCCTTCGAAGAGATGCCGGCGGATCGCGACCCGGAGAATGGGGTCTTTGCCACGGCCAACAACCGGGTGGTGGGAGATGAGTTTCCACATTACATCGCGGTGGACTTCGCCCCGGGCTACCGGGCCATGCGGCTGTTCGAGATGCTGGGAGAGCGCGAGCGTTTCGCCATCGAGGATATGCCTTCCCTGCACTCCGACATCGTCTCCCTGGCCGCCCGGGAGTTGTGCCCGTCCCTCGCGGGTGTGGAACCCGACGATGACCGGGTCCGCTGGGCCCGCGACCTTCTCTTGGACTGGGACGGCGTCGTCCGGGCCGGTGCCATCGAACCCACCATCTACAGTACCTTCCGCGAGATTCTCATGGACGAAGTGCTGCGGGGGCTACTGGGCGACCGGGCGGGCGAGATCCTCGAGGGACCCACGGCCGCCCGGCTCATGATGCGACTCCGGGGTGCCGTGGCCGACGCCATCACCCGGAACGATGCCACCCTCCTACCCGGGGAGAGCGATTGGAGCCCCGCACTGGCGCGCTCCCTGGAGCGGGCCGTGTTCGTCCTCAAGGAGAACCTGGGAACCGAGGAGTCGGAATGGCACTGGGGCAATGTCCACCGGGCGATCCCGCGACACCCCCTGGGGATGCAGTTCCCCGACGCCTCTCACCTGCTGGATCCGCCCGATTTCCCCATGGGCGGGGACTCGGACACGGTGCAGGCAGCGGCATACCTGCCCGGGAGCGGGTTCTCCGTGGTGGGGACCGCCGTGGCGCGCTACGCCTTCGACCTATCCGACTGGAATCGATCGGGATGGATCGTACCCCTGGGTGGATCGGGACACCCCGGAAGTCGACACTACACCGACCAGGCGGGTTCCTGGTCGGACCATCGGCTGATCCCCATGCTCTACGATTGGGAGGAGATCGCGGGCGGCTGCGAAGGGATTCTCACGCTGCAACCCCGGGAATAACAGGAGAGGGAGCCGGCGGGGTGGAGAACAGATTGTTCTTCCACCCCGCCGACCGATCCTGCGGACACCTTACTTCGAATACGGAAGCGCAGGAAGGATGATACCCATGGTCGATAACGATGGCAGCGGCGTCTGGAGTCGGGCGGCGAACCTCGAGGGGCTCGTGGACTACCAGGAGGATGCAGTGGTCAGTCGCACCCTGATTCAAAGGGACACCGGGACGGTGACCCTCTTCGCCTTCGACGAGGGCCAGAGCCTCAGCGAGCACACCGCCCCCTTCGACGCCCTGGTGCAGGTACTAGACGGTGAGGCCACCATAACCATCTCCGGCACCGAGCATCGGGTCACCGCTGGGCAGGCCATCATCATGCCGGCGGACGAACCCCACGGCCTCTCGGCCGCGACCTCGTTCAAGATGCTCCTCACCATGATCCGTTCTTAAACGACTCCCGGACACACCGCCCGACCCGCGCATCCTTCCACACCCGGTCGGACCGTGTGTCCTGTGGTTCTTACGGCGAGCAAGGCGAGGACGGGCGAGATCGCCCGGCGATGGAGGCTGGGGTCGTTGGAATGGCGGACAGAAGAATATGCGAATCCGACGGAATGGAGTGGGAATAGCATGGACACGGTCATTGTAACGGGTGGCAGCCACGGCATCGGGAGAGCCACGTGCGTCCGCTTTGCTCGGGAGGGTTACCATGTCGCGGTGATGGACATCGAAGAGGATGCGGGACAAGACGTGGTGCGGGAGATCGAGGAAGCGGGAGGAAGTGCCGACTTCTGGCAAACCGACGTAGGGAACGCGGAGAGCGTACGCGACGCCGTGGAGGGAATCCTCGGGCGATGGGGCAGCATCGAGGCCCTCGTAAGCAACGCGGCGATCATCAACCGGGGAGGGTTGGAGACGCTGACGCTGGAGGAATGGGATGAACAGGTACGCGTGAACCTGACGGGCAGTTTCCTCGTATCCCGGGAAGTCGCCGCCCACATGATCGAAGCCCACAAAGGCGCCATCGTCCACGTTTCCTCGATCACCGGCACCCACGGCGGCGCCAACGGAGCCGGATACGTCGCCACCAAGGGCGGCATCCTGGCGATGGGCATGTCCATCGCCCTCGACCTGGCACCCCACGGCGTGCGCGTGAATGCCGTGGCCCCGGGAACCGTCTCGACCCGGCTCACCCGGGAGAAGCTATCCGAGCCCGCCAGGGCTTCGCAGATCGCCGCGGGCATTCCCCTGGGGCGGGCGGCAGAACCCGAGGATATCGCCGACGTCATCCATTTCCTCTGCACCGACGACGCCCGCTACATGACGGGGTCCGTGGTAACCGTGGACGGGGGCATCACCGCGTCACCCTAGCCCACCAAATACCTCCCAGGAATTTGTCACAGACACAGAGCAGCCCCCGGGGAACGTCCCGGGGGCTTTCGATTACAAAGATAGTCGATCGCCCAGGTTACGCGGTCTCTTCCTCTTCTCGCTCGTCTTCTGATCCCGTGATAATGATCGGCTCCACGTCCTGGCGCACAGCCTCTTCTGTGATGACGACCTTCTTCACGTCGCAACGCGAGGGTAGATCATACATGATATCCAACATCAGGTCCTCGATGATGGAGCGCAATCCCCTGGCACCGGTATTCCGCTTCATCGCCAACTCGGCGATGGCCGTCAGGGCACCCGGCTGAAATTCCAGCTCGATGTGGTCCATCTCGAAGAACTTGCCGTACTGCCTCGTGAGCGCATTCTTCGGTTGCACCAGGATGTCCACCAGGGCCTCCTGGTCCAGTTGGCCCAGGGTTGCGACGACGGGCAGACGACCGACGAACTCCGGAATGAGGCCGTATTTCAGGAGATCCTCGGGCATGACCTGCGCCAATACTGCCCCGATCTCTTCCTCGCTGGCGGTCTTGATATCCGCCCCAAACCCCATGATCTTGCGGCCGATGCGCTGCCGTATGATGTTATCGAGGCCGTCGAAGGCACCTCCCACGATGAACAGGATGTTCCTGGTATCGATCTGCAAGAACTCCTGGTGCGGGTGCTTCCTGCCTCCCTGCGGTGGCACGCTGGCCACGGTCCCCTCGAGGATCTTCAGGAGGGCCTGCTGGACACCTTCACCGGACACATCCCGGGTTATGGACGGGTTCTCCGATTTCCGGGCCACCTTGTCGATCTCGTCGATGTAGATGATCCCCTTTTCGGCGCGATCAATGTCGTAGTCCGCAGCCTGGATCAGTTTCAACAGGATGTTCTCGACGTCCTCGCCGACGTAACCCGCCTCGGTGAGGGAGGTAGCGTCGGTGATGGCGAAGGGCACGTCCAGCACGCGGGCCAGGGTCTGGGCGAGCAACGTCTTTCCGCATCCCGTCGGGCCCAGCAGCAGGATGTTGCTCTTGTCGAGCTCGACATCCTCGACCTTGCTCTCCATCCGCACCCTCTTGTAGTGATTGTAGACCGCCACGGAAAGAATGCGCTTGGCGCGCTCCTGGCCGATGACGTATTCATCCAGGAATTCCTTGATCTCGTGGGGCGGCGGGAGTTCCTCGATCAGTTCGAGGTCGTCCTCCTCGACCAGTTCCTCGAGGATGATATCGTTGCACAGGGCGATGCACTCATCGCAAATGTACACCCCCGGACCCGCCACCAAGCGTCGGACCTGTTCCTGGTACTTGCCGCAAAAAGAGCATTTGAGTTGACCCTTGTCGTCGCTAAATTTGAACATCCTTCCTCTCCTTTCTATCCCGCCCCGGTTTCGGGTGGGGTGGAATAGACGGAAGTTCACTCGCCTTTTTTCGGGTACAATACCGTGTCGATGATCCCGTACTTTTTCGCCTCTTCGGAGGACATGAAGAAATCCCTGTCGGAATCCTTCTCGATCTGCTTCACCGTCTTCCCGGTGTGACTCGCCATGAGTTCCGCGTACCGACGGCGCATCTTGATGATCTCGTCGGCGTAGATCTTCACGTCCGAGGCACTGCCGCCGGCGCTACCGGAGGGCTGATGGATCATGATTCGCGCGTTGGGGAGGGCGTGCCGCTTACCCTCCGTCCCACCGGCCAGGAGGAGGGCCGACATGCTGGCCGAAAGTCCCAGGCAGTAGGTGACAACGTCGGGCTTGATGTGCTGCATGGTATCGTAAATCCCGAGCCCCGAATCCACCGCACCGCCGGGCGAGTTAATGTACATGGAGATCTCGCGATCCGGGTCATCGGCCTCCAGGAAGAGAAGTTGGGCGATGATCAGGTTGGCGATATGGTCATCGATTGCCGTGCCCACGAAGACGATCCGATCCTTCAGTAGGCGCGAATATATATCGTAAGCACGCTCTCCGCGAGCCGTCTGCTCCACTACCATGGGAACCAAATTCATCATTGCACACCCCTTCGACATTCATGCCCCCGGGCGAAAACGCGAGTGCCGGGTCGTTCATTACTACCATACCACAGGAGAGACCCTTTCACGCCGCGTTCATTCTTCCGGGGAATCCTCTTCGTCTTCCATCACTTCGGAGAGGTCCTCTCCGGACTCCTCCGCGGCAGCCTGCGCCTCGGCCTCCGCGCGTTCTCGCGCCTCCTGGCGTCGACGTTCGCGATGAGCTTCCAGCCCCTCGCGGGCCTCAGTGTACTCGGAATCGGTCCAACCCGCCAAGAGCCGGCGGGTCTTCTGGATGCGGAGATCGGAGCGGAGGCGGCGACCGTATTCCGTGGTCATGGCGAGCTGGCGGAGCATCCCGGCGTCCAGCCCCATCCCCTCGGCGCGCTTCTCCAACTCCCCTTCGAACTCCTCCTCGGTGACCTCGATATCCTCTTGCTTGGCCACCGCATCCAACACGAGGCTCTCCTTGAGATCCGGCCCGGCCTGCTCGAGCAACGCTTCCCGCGCCTCCTCTTCCGAGGCGAACCCCCGGGCCATGAGATATTGGTCGAACTCCATGTCCCGGCCCTCCGCTTCGCTGCGCATCTCCTCGATACGGCGATCCGCCAGGTCCGCGATCATGGGATCGGGCACCTCGAAATCGGTCCCCGCGACCACGGCGGAGACGACTTCCTGCTCGAAGGCCTCCAGCGCCGCCGACATCCTGGCATCCTTGAGGTACTCCTCCAGTTCCTCCCTGAGTTCCTCCAGGCTCTCCACCTCGGAAACCTCCTGGGCGAACTCGTCGTCCAACTCGGGGAGGACCTTGTTCTTGAGTTCCTTTACCTCGACTTCGAAGGTAACTTCCCGGCCCGCCAGGTCCTCGCTGGGCGCGTCCGCGGGAATCTCGATCTCGATTTCCCGCGTCTCTCCCGCCTTTGCCCCGAGAAGGCCGTCTTCAAACCCGGGCAGGTACTGGCCGGAGCCGATGTCCAACATCTCCTCTTCCGCCGTCAATTCCTCCCGAGGCGCACCGTCGAGATAACCCTGGAAGCCGACCACGGCCAACATACCCGGGGCGACCTCGGCCTCCTCGTCCTCGACGACCTCTGCGGTGGCGCGGCGCTCGCGCAGGTCCTCGAGGGCTTCGTCGACATCCTCGGAGGTGATCTCCGGTAAATCCAATTCTATCCCGAGGTCCTTGTACTCCCCGAGTTCTACCTCGGGCATGACCTCGACGGTAGCGGTGAATACGAAACCCTCATCGGGACCCCCGTCTTCGAAATCAACTTCCGGTGGAGCAACGGGGTTCAGTTCGAGATCCGTGATAGCCTCCCCGTAGGCCTCCGGGACGAGTTTCTCCAGCGCCTCCTCCCATATGGGTTCGACGCCGAACCGGTTCTCAAAGATCTTCCGGGGCACGCGCCCCTTTCTGAATCCGGGGATGGTCAGCTCGCTTCGAATCTCCGCAAAGGCCCGATTCATGTACTCCTCGACCTCTTCGGGCGCCACTTCTATGCGGACGACCCGTGTGTTTTCCCGATCCTCAACTGTCTCCACCGTTGCCTTAACCACAGATTTTCCCCTTTCTTTCCCCACCGCCCCTCTGGGGCGGAGAGCCCGCACTCGACCGGACTCTGACGATAGTACTTCCACGCAGGGTTCCCGTAGACCCCTCTACCGGATGTATCCGATTCTAGCTGGCCAACAGGGCGATGGGCAGGGACTCAAACAACGCCCGCTGCCCACCCGCCCTTTGTCCGGTGTGCGAGGGAAGGGATTTGAACCCTTACGCCCGGGGGCACGGGATCCTAAATCCCGCGCGTCTGCCAGTTCCGCCACCCTCGCCCGCGCGATGCAAACCTAAATATACCATAACCCAGCCGGGGTTTGCGAAGGGTGTGGGGCAAGAAAAACTCCCTATAAATCATGGATGCCGATCTACCCCGAATCACCGGCCCGACCCCTCGATCCCGACGCAGTCGGCGGCATACGCACAGGACGCTCCGGTCCGCGAATCTCGAGATGATCCGCCATTCCTCCGGCACTCGTTATCCGCCTCATAAGCCGAACCCCCGAATCCATCTTCCCGTCGATCCAGGGTAAATGCGCGGCGCGCGATCCCAATTCCGCTACCACCCAATCATCCCGGGATCGTGTACACTCGGAGTGGAAGACCTGCTCCGCTCGCATCATCTCTGTATTCCATCGCGCGCAGCGAGCGGGCGAAAGGATTGAGAACATTGGAGAACTACCTGGTCACCGGAGCCTCCGGGTTCCTCGGAGCCAACGTGGTGCTGGAGATCCTGGACCGTGGCGATCACGTCGATGCCTGCGACTTCATCGGACCCGTCGATGACCTCGCGGCGGATGCCCATCGTGCACCCGGAACGGTGGAGTGGATCCGCTTGGATGTCCGTTCCCGGGGGGATTGGCGAGACCTGCCCGACAGGGATTATCGCGCCGTCATCCACGCCGCGGCGGTCACCCCGGGGCGCGATGAGAGCGATCCCCTCCGCACCGCCGATATCAACCTCATGGGCGCGCTGCGCGGAATGGAGTGGGCCGCCGAACGATGCGTCCGCCGCTTCGTCTTCGTGAGCTCTTCGGCGGTATATCGTGGTGGCCATTTCTCCGAACCCATGACCGAAGAGGCCGAAGTATCGCCCCCCTTCAGCTACGGGATCCTAAAGCGGGCGGCGGAGGTACTGCAGGCAACGTATCGCGAGCATCGGGGCCTGGACGGCTGCTCGGTGCGGCTCCCCTCCCTGTACGGTCCCTGGGAACGCCCGACGGGCAGTCGACAGAACATGTCCCTCCCCTACCATCTCGCCCGGGCGGCCGTGGCCGGTCACGCCCTCCACGTATCGGATGTCCGAAACTCCCGCGATTGGCTGTACGTGCGCGATGCCGCGCGGGCTCTCCTCCACGCCGCGACGCTGGACGGGGGTCCCGACCTATTCAATCTCTCCACGGGGCATCTCACCGACCTGCACCAAATGCTGGCCGCCCTCGACGAGATGGTCCCGGAACATCGGGTATGCCTGGTGGCGGATCCCGGGGAAGCGGACCTGGTATTACCCGAAATACAGGAAGAGCAACCCATGAACCCAGGGCTGTTGGCGGATAGCGGATTCAACGCAGATACGACATTCGAAGGGGGAATGGGTGCGTACTTATCCTGGCTGGGGTCCCACCCACGAGAGGCGAGGAGCGAGTAATGTAGAACTGCAAGGGAGCCCGCCCGGGTGGATTCGGGAGATCCGTCGAAACGGCAGCCCCGCCCGGGGCGAAGTCCCGGCGGTGCCCCGTCTCAGCCCCGGATGAGGAACGCGGACAGGCCCAGCCCCATCATCACCCCGAAAACCGCCAGAATCCCGGTGGTAATGGAAACGCTGAGAACGCGACGGGCTGCGGTAACCACGATCACATCCATCAGCCCGGTGCCCAACGCCGACCAGAATAGGATGAGCAAACCGCCGTATGCCAGCAACGGACCCAGGGCCACGAATGCGAGGGTGATAACCCGCCCGGCACCCTCCATCCGCGCAGTCAGAAGTGCACCGAGGATGCCCGCGAGGACGTAGAATACCCGGAGAAATACCACCGTCACAGGAATGGGAGCGTACCGCGCGAACTCCGGGGACGTGGCCACGAGCAAGAAAGTCATAGCTGCAAACACCGCGGTGATGGCCAATCCCCTGTTTACGGGTCCGATTCGATCGATGATACTTCGGCGCATCCTCGAGATCCTCCTCAGCGGGGTTGGAGCTGCGGTTGCCTATTGATACCGATGGCCTGTCGGCTGACCGGGTGTACGATGCGCAGGTGAACGCGGAGGGACCAATCCTCCGGATCCAAGGGGGCCCGGGGATCGGGTAGCGTGTGCGGGTTCAGGGGAGAGAGCAGATCCCGGGATAACTGGACTTCGCCGCCGGCGTCCACCCGCAGGCCGTCCGGGTGCCACTCGTCGCTGGCCAACAGTTCGTTTCGATATGCCAGGGATAGGCGAACGAATTCGATTTCGGCGGGGATCCGTCCGGAGTTCACGATCCTGGCCCCCACGGCGAATTGCTCCGGCGCGCCTCCTCGATCGAATCGGGAAAACTCCACTTCGAAGGCGCGGACGGCCCGGGTGGACTGCAGTGCCCTAGAATGGGTCGCAGCGATCAAAAAGCCCGACGCCACAATGATTGCGACGAGCACGAATCCAACGGCAACTCGAAGACCCCTCAATGAAGTCCCTCCCTCTTCGACGCGTACACCCATGGTACCATCCGAAATCGGACCTGTTTAGTACCCCGTGCGTCGGGGTGGGGTTTCTGCAATACATCAGGTCCTCCCGCATCGGCTCGCGGGAGGACCTGTGAGGGGGATGTAACTTCGATGGATTCATTTCGGCGAACTGATTAGCTGGCATCTCCGATGACGTAGGTCATATCGCCGGCATTCAGTACCATCAACTGGTTCCGGATCAGAAGCAGCGCGGTCCGATCGTACGGTGCCTCGAAGCGCTCCAGCTCCTCAAAGGTTGCGGGGTGAACGAGTCTGCCGAGCAACGTTCCACCGTCCACCACCGTACCGATGGCCTCTTCGCGCAACACGGGCAGCAGGATTCCGCCCATAGAGGGCGTGATGACGCCGAGGCCTTCCAGGTAAGCGGAGGCCTCAACCTTGTTTGGCGGGGCCGGAGTCGAAACGGTACCCGCCAGCGTCAATACGCGATGTAAACCGTCGGCGATGTGCTCGGCCCATTCCTCTTCGACACCGCTCCTACCACCCATCTCCCAGGCGGTGATTCGCGCACCCTGGGAGGCAGCGTAGGCAGTCAACGAGGTGGGCGGACCCTCCGTGGGCGGCCGCTTCACGATAAAAGGTGCGTCGGCCGCCAGGGCCAGGTCGTCGTCACCGGGAAAACTGAATGCAAAGGAATTCACGCACCAGCTCCCGCCACCGTGGAGATCGACCGCCACGTCCACATCTTCGCCCAAGCATCGTTCGACGATGGTGGCCGCCAGTCGCTCGCTGTGCGTGCCCTCCGGCTTGCCGGGGAATACGCGGTTCAGATCCAGGGAATCCAGGTGGGCGCCGCGATCGTTGCCAGCCATGGCGATGGGATTGGTGACCGGTACGACGCGGATGCGGCCCGTCAAATCCTCCTCCGGAATCCGATCCAGGAGCTTGCGAATGGCCCACGCACCCCAAGGCCCCTCGTCACCGTGGGTGCCGGCGGTAATTACAACCAGGGGCCCCTCCTCACCAATCTCACCGACGGAGATGCTGGTGTTGCCCGCCGCTGTGGCACCGATGGAGATCTCTTCCCATTTCATGACGTCGGATAGACTTCTCTTCTCCAAGGATATCCTCCTTAACGTAACGCTACACGGTTCCCGGGTATGCTAGGATTCTTTTCCCGTCACCCAGTCGTAGCGGGGGTCGTCGTCGATGATCTTGTGACCGGCGCGAGTCCCGATGCCGGCGGCCCCGTCGACCTCCCACACCGCTCCGCAGACGTAGCTGGAATACTCGGAGGCCAGGAACATGGTGACCCAGGCCACCTCTTCGGGTTCCCCGGCGCGGGCCAGTGGCAGCGTCGGGATGCGCTTGCCGAGCCCTTCCTCCATCCTCGGGGGCAACGGCTTCGGCTGGGTATCGATGAGCCCGGGGCTCACGGTGTTGACCAGGATGTCGTAGGGGGCCAGTTCGATGGCCGCGACGCGGGTGAAACTCTCCACCGCGGCGCGACTGGAAGCGTACGCGGCGGCGCCCGCGGAACCGCGCTTCGACACACCCGAGGAGAAGTTCACGATGCGACCGTTCTCGGTCCCCCCCTCGATCATGGCCCGACCGGCGGCCTGCGTCATAAGGAAAGTGCCCCGGCAGTTCACCGCGTAGACGGTGTCCCATACCTCGACGCGTTCTTCGAGGAGGGAAGCGTGGGGTGCGACGGCGGCGTTGTTAACGCAGACGTCTAGTCGTCCGAACGCCTCGACGCACTTGTCGACGATGGACTTCGCACCCTCGGGGTTGCTGATGTCCGCCACGATGGAAGCAACGCGCTCCTCGAAGGGCTCGCAGGTCTCCGCGAGCCCCTCGGCGTCCCGGTCCGCGGCCAGCACCATCGCGCCGGCGTCGTGAAAGGTCTTGACCATGGTCCGACCGATTCCCCGCGCCGCACCCGTCGTGATTACCGCTTTTCCTGTAAAGTCAAATTGCAAGGCCATTCCTCCATTCGTAGTATCGCCATATGTTCGCAAAATCCGATCGTCTCCAGTCGTTCTCAGCCCTCGGTTTCGTTACCCGTCACCCAGTCGTAGCGGGGATCGTCGTCGATGATCTTGTGACCGGCGCGGGTCCCGATGCCGGCGGCCCCGTCGACCTCCCACACCGCTCCGCAGACGTAGCTGGAATACTCGGAGGCCAGGAACATGGTCACCCAGGCCACCTCTTCGGGTTCCCCGGCGCGGGCCAGTGGCAACGTCGGGATGCGCTTGCCGAGCCCTTCCTCCATCCTCGGGGGCAACGGCTTCGGCTGGGTATCGATGAGCCCGGGGCTCAC
>PWSR01000195.1 GCA_003563985.1 Clostridia bacterium
AGAACGAGGGAGGTCGTCACACGCCGTTTTTCACGGGGTATCGTCCGCAGTTTTATTTTCGGACGACGGACGTGACGGGTGACATTTCGTTGCCCGAGGGCGTGGAGATGGTAATGCCCGGTGACAACGTGGAGATGGGTGTCAAGTTGATCACGCCCATCGCCTGCGAAGAGGGTGTCCGTTTCGCGATTCGCGAGGGCGGACGCACCGTGGGCGCCGGAGTCGTCGCCTCCATCGTAGAGTAACTGCCGAGCGCTATTTTGACAGCATGTTGGCCTTGTGATATAATCGGCCAGTCTGACCATAAGATTCCCGCTGGGCCCTGTTACAATACGTTTCGCGTTCGCGCGCGGGTCCGGGGATGCAAGGGGAGGAGACGATGCAATGCGGGTGATCATTAGTCTCGGGTGCACCGAGTGCAAAGAGCGGAATTACAGCACCACCAAGAACCGTCGGAACACTACCGATCGGCTCGAAATGAAGAAATACTGCAGCAGGTGCAGAAAGCATACCGTTCATCGGGAGACCCGCTAAGGCAGTCGTCTTGTCTCGATTACAGGCGGGTAGTATCATGGAGGTTAGAGGCGCTGGATTCTGCGTAGGCCCGTAGCTCCAATTGGCAGAGCAGCGGTCTCCAAATCCGCGGGTTGGGGGTTCGAATCCCTCCGGGCCTGCCACGCTTCCGTCTCGCCCTCCGTCAATCAGCTGGCCGCGACTAGGTGCCAGACCGTGGGAGTGAGCTCCTTGAATTTATTCAGACGAGCAATGAAGTTTCTTCGCGATGTCCGCGCCGAACTTCGCAAAGTCGTGTGGCCGAGTCGTCGTGAGACGACCGTTTACACAACCGTGGTCTTGGTGTCTGTAACAATCGTGGCCACGATTATTTGGATTGCGGATACCGGTTTTGGCGGAGCGATCAAGTTCATTATTGCCAGATGAGGGGGTGTGAGATCTCCACCTCCGGGGAAGGGGATCTCGGTGGCATGACTACATCCGGTGAAGGCGCGGAAATGTCCGAGTCCCGCGAAGAGCGGGAACCGGGTGAGTGGTACGTCATCCACACTTACTCCGGGCAAGAGAATTCCGTCAGGGAACGTCTCCTAAAACGGATCGAGTCGATGGGTTTGGAGGACCAGGTGTTCGAGGTGCTCGTTCCCACCGATGAGAGAATTCAGGTTAAAGACGGGAAGCGAACCACCGTCGAGGAGAGGGTCTTTCCCGGGTACGCTCTGGTTCGAATGAAGATGACGGAGCATTCTTGGCACGCCGTTCGGTATACACCGGGTGTTACGGGTTTCGTCAGCTCCGGCACCACCCCGGTACCGCTTCACCCGTCCGAGATGGACAGCATATTCAACCGGATGGCCGAAGAGAAACCTCGGCCGAAGATAGACCTGGATATCGGCGAAAACGTCAGGGTTGTATCGGGCCCCTTCGATGGTTTCATGGGGACCGTCAACGAAATAGATGCACGCCAGGGCAAAGTCCACGTCATGGTCAACATGTTCGGGCGCGAGACGACGGTCGAACTGGACTTCACCCAGGTAGAAAAGGTTTGATCGGCGGCAAGGCCGCGCGAGGAGGATTCGAACGATTATGGCCAAGCGAGTAGCAGCAATAATCAAGCTCCAGATTCCGGCGGGCAAGGCGACTCCAGCCCCCCCGGTCGGTCCTGCCCTCGGTCAGCACGGCGTGGACATCATGTCCTTTGTTAAAGAATTTAACGCCAGAACGGCTGACCAGGCCGGTACCATCATTCCGGTCGAGTTGACAGTATACGCCGACCGTTCCTTCGACTTCATTACCAAGACGCCACCGGCGGCCGTATTGTTGCGGCAGGCTGCGGGAGTCGAAAGCGGGGCCGGGAATTCGAAGGAAGAAGTGGCCGGTAAGGTGACCCGCGATCAGTTGCGCGATATCGCCGAGACCAAGATGGAAGACCTCAATGCAGCTTCCGTCGAGGCCGCCATGCGCATGATTGCCGGAACGGCCCGCAGCATGGGTATCGTAGTAGAAGGCTAGGAACGCATCGTGGGAGGATAGTATCCGTTCGCACCACAGGGAGGTTGAATCCAGTTATGGCATCCAGAAGCAGGTCGTACCAAGAGATGCGCGGGAAGGTGGATAGGGACCATCTCTATTCACCCCTCGAGGCGGTCCAACTCGTGAAGGAAACCGCCTTCGCGAAGTTCGATGAAACCGTCGAATGCCACGTTCGTCTGGGCGTGGACCCAAGGCACGCCGACCAGGTCGTTCGGGGTGCCACGGTCTTGCCGCACGGCACGGGGCGCTCGGTTCGCGTCGTCGTGTTTGCGCAGGGTGATAAGGCCGAAGAAGCCCGCGAGGCCGGGGCCGACGAGGTCGGGTCCGACGAGCTGGCGGAAAAGATCGAGGGCGGATGGCTCGATTTCGACGTAGCCATCGCCACGCCGGATATGATGCGAGTGGTTGGACGCCTGGGACGGGTCCTGGGTCCCCGGGGCATGATGCCGAACCCCAAGTCCGGCACCGTAACCGACGACATCGCCACCGCGGTCAGCGAGATCAAGGCGGGTAAGGTCGAATATCGCACCGACCGCCAGGGGAACGTTCACGTTCCCATAGGCAAGGTCTCCTTCGACGAAGACAAGTTGCTGGAGAATCTGATGGCTCTCACAGATACGTTGCAAAAGGCCAGGCCCCCCGGGGCCAAGGGAAGGTATTTCCTTCGAATCACCTTGGCCAGTACGATGGGACCCGGCATCAAGGTGAATCCCCAGGAGGCCGTTCCGGGCCTCTAAGGATCCTGATAGATAATTTGCCCTGCCCGAGACAGTAGGTACCCAAGGGTGTAATGATGACCTTCGGTCGTCGCCTACCGAGGCAGTCGGTCCCGATTCGGGGATATGCATCATCTCTCCCGGAGAAATCAGGCCCGCTGCCCAGGCAGCGGGCTTTCGATTCGCAGGGCGGCGAAACGGAGGTGAAGTGCAAAATATGGTAAGACCCGAGAAAGTAAGAGAAGTTGAACTTCTGACGGAGAAACTCTCGAAGTCCACCGCCGCAGTCTTCGTTGATTTCCGCGGGCTCAACGTTGCGCAGGCCCAGAATCTACGAAACGAGTTTCGCGCCGTGGGTGTGGAGTACCGCGTGGTAAAGAACACACTGCTGGGTTTCGCGGCCGAAGCCGCCGGTGTTGAGGGTCTGGACGGCATCCTGGAGGGCCCAACAGCCGTGGCCTTTTCCTATGATGATGTCACCACCCCAGCCGCACAGGTTAAGAAATTCTCCCAGAAGACTGGGTTGCTGGCAGTCAAGGGGGGTCTCCTCGAGGGAACATTCATTGGACCCGACGAGGTGAAGCGATTGGCCGATCTGCCTCCGCGCGAAGAATTGCTCGCGATGGTAGCGCGCTGTTTCGCCGCCCCCATGGTCCGATTCGCGCGCGTGGCCCAGGCCCCGGTACGCGATCTGACCTATGTCATCTCGGAGATACAGAAGAAAGCCGGGTGAAGTCCCGGATTGCCCCATCAGAAAGGGAGAGTGAACTTGAATGGCTTCTAAGATAGAACAGGTCCTGGAAATTGTCCGGGACATGAAAGTGACGGAACTTTCGGAATTGGTATCCGCTTTTGAAGAAGAGTTCAATGTATCCGCCGCGGCTCCCGTGGCCGCCGTTGCGGCCGGGGCCGGCGACGCCGGTGCCGGTGCCGAAGAAGAAGAGCAGACCGAATTCGATGTTCTTATTACCAACGCCGGGGATAAGAAGATCCCGGTTATCAAGGTCGTACGGGAACTTACCGGGCTCGGCCTCAAAGAGGCAAAGGCCGTCGTGGATGGTGCCGAAGACGGCGGAAGTCCCGTCAAGGAAGGCGTCACGGCCGAAGAGGCAGAGGACGTCAAGCGTCAACTCGAAGAAGTCGGTGCCAGCGTAGAAGTGCGCTAGACTCGCCTGCGGGTTCGATGTTGGCAGTTGCGTAATCGGATGTGGTCCCGGGGCATCTCGCCCCGGGACCCGTTCTGTACTTGACTCGATCCGTTCTATGCGCTAAAATTTTTGTTTGCTATTGGGTGGTTTTTTGCGACCTATTGGGGTGAGCAAATGACGCCGCTTTGACCCGGATTTGGGTCCACCCGCTCGTGAAAATCTGCGTCTCGTCAGATCTATCGTTACTCGGAGATTGCGCGGTTTATGCAGGGATTGACCAGTATTTCTCGGTCCTTCCAGGACGTAGGCAAAGCCGAAAAGGAGTGAAATCTGCATGGCCCAGCCGCAGCAGGTCGGCGTGAATGGCAGGCGGTCCTATTCCCGATTAGATGAGCCCATGGAAATGCCGGATCTCGTGGAACTCCAGTTGAAATCCTACAATTGGTTCATCACCGAAGGTCTTCGGGATATTTTTGACGATGTATCGCCCATCGAAGATTTTACCGGGAATCTGGTCCTCCAATTTGGAGACTACACCCTGGGCGATCCCAAGTATGATGTAGATCAATGTAAGGAACGCGATGTCACCTATGCCGCTCCTTTGCGCGTCCGTGCTCGCTTGATCAATAAGGAAACCCGTGAGATCAAGGAACAGGAAGTGTTCATGGGCGATCTTCCCCTGATGACGAATCGGGGAACCTTCATTATTAATGGTGCTGAGCGCGTGGTGGTCAGTCAGCTGATCCGCTCCCCGGGCGTATACTATTTTCGGGAGTCGGATAATTCGGGTCGCACAATCTATACCGCGAAGTTTATCCCGAATCGTGGTGCGTGGTTGGAGATGGATTGCACCGCTGCGCGGGTCCTTCGCGTCAGGATCGATCGAAACCGCAAGATTCCCATAACCGTCTTGGTCCGTGCCCTGGGGTACGCGACCGATGCGGAAATCATGCAGATTCTCGGAGAAACCGAAGTGGTAAAGAATACCCTCGAGAAGGACACCACCGAGACGCAGGAGGACGCGCTGATCGAGATTTATCGACGTCTTCGGCCCGGCGAACCTCCGACGGAGCAAAATGCGCGGGAATTGCTCGAGAGCATGCTGTTCGATTCACAGCGCTACGATTTGGCTGCCGTGGGTCGTTACAAGCTCAACAGGAAATTGAGTATCCGCCACCGTATTGCCGACCGTGTTGCGGTGGAACGAATTGCGGATCCCGAGACCGGTGAAGTGCTCATCGGGGCCGGGGATCGGATCAGCCGGCAGAAAGCCGCCGAGATAACGGCGGCGGGTATTGGACGCGCCGTGGTCGAGGACGACGAGGGCAACCCCGTCGTAGTATACGGGAATGCGAATCCGCCCATGGAGACGCGGAGCCTAGTCCCCGACGATGTACTGTCTTCGTTGAACTATCTCGTTACCCTCTTTAGTGGGATCGGATTCGTCGACGATCAGGATCATCTGGGGAATCGTCGGTTGCGCACCGTCGGCGAACTCCTGCAGAACCAGTTCCGCACCGGGCTCGTCCGCATGGAGCGCGTGGTTCGCGAGCGCATGACCATCCAAGACGCGGACGTGGTGACGCCGCAGGACTTGGTGAATATTCGCCCCGTGGTGGCGGCGATCAAGGAGTTCTTCGGTTCAAGCCAGTTGTCACAGTTTATGGACCAAACCAATCCCCTATCCGAGGTTACGCACAAGCGGCGCCTGAGTGCGCTGGGCCCCGGTGGGTTGACCCGAGATCGGGCGGGCTTTGACGTTCGAGACGTCCACCATTCGCACTACGGCCGAATGTGCCCAATTGAAACCCCCGAGGGCCCCAACATCGGGGTGATCAGCAACCTGAGCACCTATGCCCGGGTCAATGAATACGGATTCATGGAGACGCCATACCGTCGCGTATTCGACGGCAAGATCTCCAACGATATCGTCTACTTGACGGCCGACGAAGAGGATGAGTCGGTCGTGGCTGAAGCCAATACCCACCGGGATGAGGAAGGATTCCTCGAAGAACGGGTCACCGTTCGCTACCGGGGAGATGTCCGCGTGGTCCCCAGGGACGAAGTAGACTATATCGACGTATCGCCAAGGCAGGTCGTCAGTATCGCGACGGCTTTGATTCCCTTCCTCGAGACGGATGACCCCAGCCGTGCACTGATGGGGGCGAACATGCAGCGCCAAGCCGTTCCATTGTTGAGTCCCGAAGCGCCCTTCGTGGGAACGGGAGTCGAGGAGCGGGTGGCCCGAGATTCCGGGGTCATGACCATCGCCGGTGCTCCGGGCGTCGTGGAGCGGGCCACCGCTGAGCGCATCGTCATTAAGCGGGATGACGGCGAAGAAGATGAGTACCGTCTCGAGAAATTCCAACGATCGAACCAGGGTACCTGTTTCAATCAACGAGTGCGGGTTCGCAGGGGTGATCGCGTCGAACGCGGTCAACTCTTGGCGGATGGGCCCTCCACCGCCGACGGAGAGTTGGCCCTGGGGCGCAACGTCCTCGTCGCCTTCATGTCGTGGGAAGGCTACAACTAAGAGGATGCCATCCTCGTAAGCGAACGCCTGGTTAAAGACGACGTCTACAGTTCCATTCACATCGCCGAATACGAGTCCGAAGCGCGGGATACAAAACTCGGCCCCGAGGAAATTACGCGGGATATCCCCAACGTCGGGGAAGATGTCCTGGCGGACCTCGACGAGACCGGCGTCATCCGGGTGGGTGCCGAGGTGCGTGCCGGGGATATTTTGGTCGGCAAGGTAACTCCCAAGGGGGAAACCGAGCTGACAGCAGAGGAACGTTTGCTACGTGCTATCTTCGGTGAAAAAGCCCGCGAAGTCAGGGATACTTCCCTCAAGGTACCGCACGGTGAGGGCGGTGTCGTGGTCGACGTCAAGGTCTTCTCGCGCGACAACGGGGACGAGTTGTCACCCGGGGTGAATAAGTTGGTTCGCGTTTACGTTGCAGAGCGCAGGAAGATCTCCGAGGGGGATAAGATGGCGGGACGACACGGCAATAAGGGCGTTATCGCCACCATCGTTCCCGAGGAAGATATGCCGTTTACGCCCGACGGGACCCCGGTGGATATCGTCCTAAACCCCCTGGGAGTGCCCTCGCGGATGAACATCGGCCAGATCCTAGAAACCCACCTGGGATGGGCCGCGCAAGTGCTCGGATGGAAGGTATCCAGTCCCGTTTTCGATGGCGCCGGTGAGGATGATATCCTGGCGGCCCTGGCGGAGGCGAATTTGCCGGCAAATGGCAAGGTGGAGATGCGGGACGGTAGGACCGGGAAGGCATTTGATAATCCGATTACGGTGGGCTACATCTACATGTTGAAGCTTCACCACCTGGTCGACGACAAGATTCATGCCCGTTCGACGGGTCCTTATTCCTTGGTCACCCAGCAACCCCTGGGGGGCAAGGCCCAGATGGGCGGTCAGCGTTTCGGCGAGATGGAGGTATGGGCGCTCGAGGCCTATGGAGCAGCCTATACATTGCAAGAGATGCTGACGGTCAAGTCGGACGACACCCAGGGCAGGGTTAAGGCCTACGAGTCCATCGTGAAGGGTGACACGGTGCCCGAACCAGGTGTTCCCGAGTCCTTCAAGGTTCTCGTTAAAGAGATGCAAAGTCTAGGTCTCAACGTCGAGGTTTTGTCCGACCAGGAGATGCACGAACCGAAGGCATCTCCGGAAGAAGAAGAGGATATCGAGGGTCTGGCGCGGGATCTCGATTTGGACGTCGGCGAAGATGAAGAAACGGATGACCGCCGCGAAGTTGGATCCGGGGGTGACGAATGATGGCCACCGTTAGAGATTTTCGCGAGAATGAAGAATCGGATACCACGTACGATAAGGAGAATTTCGACTCCCTGCGAATCAGTTTGGCTTCGCCGGAGCGAATTCGATCCTGGTCTCACGGTGAGATAAAGAAGCCCGAAACCATCAACTACCGCACGTTGAAACCCGAGCGCGACGGTCTCTTTTGTGAGAAGATATTTGGTCCAACCAAGGACTGGGAGTGCCGCTGCGGCAAGTATAAGAGGATTCGTTACCGTGGGATCGTATGCGAGCGCTGCGGGGTCGAGGTTACCTTGGCCAAGGTCCGGCGCGAACGGATGGGGCACATAGAGCTGGCCGCCCCCGTATCCCACATCTGGTACTTCAAGGGGATCCCGAGTCGTTTGGGGCTCCTCATGGACATGTCCCCCCGGGATCTGGAAAGAATCCTGTACTTCGCGGCTTACGTCGTCACCGACCCCGGTGAGACCAGCCTCCTGGACAGGCAGATCCTATCGGAGAGTGAATATCGTGATGCCCGCGAGCGGTTCGGCGACCAATTCCGGGCCGGGATGGGAGCGGAAGCTATAAAGGAGCTCTTGGGGGAGTTGGACCTCGACGAAATGTCAGAGGACCTTCGCCAGGAGATCAAGGAGGTATCGAGCCAGCGGCGCGTCCGCGCAGTACGTCGGCTCGAGGTCGTGGAAGCCTTCCGTCGGTCGGGGAACGCCCCTCCGTGGATGATACTGGAAGTGATTCCGGTAATTCCTCCGGAATTGCGGCCCATGGTGCAGCTGGATGGTGGCAGGTTTGCGACCTCCGATCTCAACGATTTGTACCGTCGAGTTATCAATCGCAATAATCGGCTCAAGCGGCTCCTCGATCTCGGTGCCCCGGACATCATCGTGCGCAACGAGAAACGAATGTTGCAGGAAGCCGTTGATGCTCTCATCGATAACGGTCGGCGCGGTCGACCCGTAACGGGTCCCGGCAACCGGCCGTTGAAGAGTTTGAGCGATCTATTGAAGGGTAAGCAAGGCCGGTTCCGCCAAAACCTCCTGGGTAAGCGCGTGGACTACTCCGGTCGGTCGGTCATCGTCGTCGGCCCCGAATTGAAACTCAATCAATGCGGGCTGCCCAAAGAGATGGCCCTGGAATTGTTCAAGCCCTTCGTAATGAAGGAACTCGTGGCCCGCGAACTCACGCAAAATATCAAGAGCGCCAAGCGGATGGTGGATAGAGGCCGCGAAGAAGTCTGGGACGTCCTGGCCGATGTCATTCGGGAGCACCCGGTACTTCTCAATCGTGCGCCTACGCTTCACCGACTGGGAATTCAGGCCTTCGAACCCGTCTTGGTCGAGGGCAAAGCCATAAAGATTCATCCGCTGGTTTGTACCGCCTACAATGCCGATTTCGATGGCGACCAGATGGCAGTCCACGTTCCGCTCTCCGCCGAGGCTCAGGCCGAGTGCAGGATCCTGATGATGGCTGCGGATCACATTCTTAACCCCAAGGACGGCCGTCCCGTGACGACGCCGTCGTTGGATATGATCTTCGGGATCTACTACCTGACCGTTTGCCCGGTGGATCTCGACGAGGTGAATGTCCAGGAACTGCCGTTCTACGTCTCCACCGACGAGATGACGATGTCAATGGAGAATGGGTACATCGGTCTGCGCGATCCAATTCGGATTCGGGCGAAGGGCGATACGCACACCACCACCTCCGGTCGGGTCATATTCAACGAGGCGCTACCCGAGGGGATGGACTTCGTCAATTACCGAGTCGATAGTAGTAACCTGGGCAATTTGGTTGCGGAATCGTTCAGACGCTTCGGAGTTCGCGCTACCTCGGAAATGCTGGACAACCTCAAGGATATCGGGTTCTCATATGCCACCACTGCGGGCCTAACCATTGCCGTCTCCGATATCGAGATTCCGGTGGAGAAGGCACCCATCTTGGAGAAGGCTCAGGTGGAGGTGGACGAAGTACAGGAGCAGTTCCGCAGGGGTCTGCTTACCGAAGACGAGAGATACGAGAAGGTCATCGCGATTTGGACGGAAGCCAAGGAGACGCTTACGGGACGCTTGATCAGGAACATGGCCCGGGACAACCCCGTATTCATGATGGCCGAATCCGGCGCCCGGGGTAATGAACAGCAGATCGTCCAGATGGCCGGTATGCGGGGGTTGATGGCCGATCCCAGCGGCCGGACCATCGAACAGCCGGTTCGTTCGAACTTCCGGGAGGGCCTGAGTGTGATCGAGTATTTCACCTCCACCCACGGAACGCGCAAGGGATTGGCGGACACCGCCCTGAGAACGGCGCAGTCGGGATATCTCACGCGTCGACTTGTGGATGTAAACCAGGACGTGATGGTTCGGGAAACCGACTGCGGAACCCAGGAGGGGGCCGTGGTCGAGGCCATCTACGACGGCAGCGAGATCATCGAGGCCCTTGGGAATCGCGTTCTCGGCCGGGTTGCGGCGGCGGACATCGTCGACCCCGGCGACGGCAAAGTAATCGTCGCTTCGGGAGAAATGATCGAAGAGGATAGCGTTCCCATCATCGAGATGTTGAAGGCTGAACACGGGGATGCATTCCCCGTCAAGATCCGCTCGGTGTTGACCTGCGATACCTACCACGGCGTCTGTTCCAACTGCTACGGGAGGGACATGGCCAGTCTGAAGCGGGTGGACGTGGGAGAGGCCGTTGGCATTATCGCAGCCGAATCCATCGGTGAGCCCGGTACCCAGATGACCATGCGAACCTTCCATACCGGCGGCGTAGCCGGAGACGATATTACCCAGGGACTACCCCGGGTCGAAGAATTGGTCGAGGCCCGGAATCCCAAGATTCCCGCCATATTGGCGGACCGGGATGGGATCGTATCCTTCGAAACCACCCGCGGTGGGAAACGTGCAATCCTGGTGATGGATGAAGAGATGGAAGCCGGGAAGCAGACGGTGCCCGAGGGATTGCCCATCATCGTCTCGGAGGGCGACAAGGTTGTGGCGGGAGAGAGGCTCACGGATGGGGTAGTCAATCCCCACGATCTCCTGAAGATCAAGGGTCCCGACGCCGTATACGATCACCTGCTGGCAGAGGTCCAGAAGGTGTATCGCATGCAGGGTGTGGAGATCAACGACAAGCATATCGAGATCGTCATCCGACAAATGTTGCGCAAGGTGCGGGTAATCAATTCCGGCGACACCGATCTATTGCCCGGCAGCCAAATCGAGATCAATCGAGTCGAAGATGCCAATCGTCCCGTGTTGGAGAGCGGCGGTGAACCCGCGACGGCGGAACCGGTGCTGTTGGGTATTACCAAGGCCTCCCTGGCGACGGACTCCTTCCTGTCTGCCGCATCATTCCAGGAGACCACTCGCGTGCTGACCCAGGCTGCCACCGAGGGCTCCCGGGACTTCTTGAGGGGACTCAAGGAGAATGTGATTATCGGCAAGCTCATCCCTGCTGGTACCGGTATGCAGCGATACGCGGACATCGGTATCGCCCGGGAAGTCTACCCGGACGATGAAGTGTCGGACGTAGACGGCGCGGCGGACGAAGTGCAGCGGGAAGCCGAACTGTAATCGTCGGATCGTTGACACTCCCGGGGGTCGCTGCTATAATCCTAGAGTGTTTGCGTTCACTAGGGATCGTAGCGAATGCCCCGGGAAACGCTGAGGGAGGAATCGATGTCACTGGAAGACTTGCGGGTGGCACCGAGGAAAACGATAGGCACCAAGCAAACGCGTAAGGCGTTGGAGCGCGAAGAGGTAGTTAGACTGTTTGTCGCGCGGGATGCCGAAGATCACATCATCGATCCGGTGATCGAGCTGGGTAGCCAGCAGGATGTCGAGATATCCTTCGCCGATACGATGATAAAACTGGGAAAAGCATGCGGAATATCCGTAGGTGCGGCGGTGGCGGCGATCCTTCGATAGAACGGATTGCCCGAGATCAGCGGGGTCGGGTGGATGACCCCCTCCGAATGAGGGTGATGGTAGGCGGTATTTACGTTCTACAACCTCAACACGGGGATTCGACTTTTCGAGGCGCCGCCGTCTTCAGATCCGCGGCGCCTTTGTAACTAGCCACTTATGGGGAGGTGAGATGATTGCCGACGATCAATCAATTGATTCGCAAGGGACGCCATACAAGGCGGACCAAGACCGACACGCCGGCCCTTCGGGGTTCCCCCCAAAAGCGCGGGGTTTGTCTTCTGGTCAGGACGTTCCAACCCAAGAAGCCGAACTCGGCCCTTCGTAAAGTGGCCAGGGTTCGCCTGGTGAATGGCGCTGAGGTTACCGCCTACATCCCGGGCGAAGCTCACAATCTTCAGGAACACTCCGTGGTCTTGATCCGAGGAGGAAGGGTTCGCGACCTTCCGGGGGTACGATACCAGGTCATCCGGGGTACGCTCGACACCGCGGGCGTCCAGGGTCGCAAGCAAGGACGTTCCAAGTACGGCGTCAAGAAATCGTAGATCTGCTTTGCGGGAGGTGAAAGTACGTGGCGAGACGAGGGCGAGCACCGCAACGGGAAGTCGTTCCCGATCCGGTTTTCAACTCGCGTTTAATAACCAAATTTATCAATCAGATCATGCGGGACGGTAAGAAGGGTTTGGCGCAACGCATCTTCTACGGCGCCATGGCACTGATCCAGGAGAGATCGGAAGAAGATCCGTTCGAAGTATTCGAGACTGCCGTAAAAAACGCCATGCCCATGCTTGAAGTTAGGCCGCGCCGCGTCGGTGGTGCTACCTACCAGGTCCCCATGGAAGTTCGGCCAGAGCGGCGGCGCACGCTGGGGATTCGTTGGCTGGTAAATGCGGCTCGGGCCCGCGGCGAGAGAACCATGGTCGAGCGGATGGCCGCCGAACTATTGGAAGCCGCAGGCGGCGGTGGCGCCGCAGTCAGGCGCAAAGAAGAAATGCACCGCATGGCCGAAGCGAACAAGGCATTTGCACACTATCGCTGGTAGAATGAGTCGGGATCGTTCCCACAGCGGGAGACCCGCATACCTCTGAGGAGGGGTTTAGCATGCCGAGGGAGTTCCCCCTCGATAAAGTTAGAAATATTGGTCTTACCGCTCATATCGATGCGGGTAAGACCACTACGACCGAACGCATCCTCTTTTACGCGGGGAGGCTGCACCGCATGGGGGAAGTCCACGACGGCGCTGCTACCATGGACTGGATGGCCCAGGAGCAGGAGCGGGGCATCACCATCACCTCCGCGGCGACCAGCTGCCAGTGGGGCGATCATCGGATTAATATTATTGATACGCCCGGACACGTTGACTTCACGATGGAAGTGGAAAGGTCCTTGCGCGTTCTAGACGGGGCCGTGGTAATATTCTGCGCCAAGGGCGGGGTCGAGCCGCAGTCCGAAACGGTCTGGCGGCAGGCCGACCGCTATAGGATCCCGAGGATGGCGTTCATCAACAAGATGGATACCGTCGGTGCGGATTTTGCCAGGGTTGTTCAGATGATGGTGGATCGTTTGGGAGCGCGTCCGGTGATGTTGCAGATGCCGGTGGGGGCTGAATCCGACTTTTCGGGCATCATCGATCTAGTGGAGATGCGAGCGACGTTCTACGATGATGAACTCGGAAAGACCAGCCACTTCGAGGATATTCCGGCGGAACTGGCCGACGAGGCCCAAAGCTACCGGAATCAAACATTGGAGGTCCTGGCCGAGTTCGATGACGAGCTGATGACGCTCTACCTGGAGGAGCAGCCTATCCCGGCCTCGCTTTTGAAGAAGGTCTTGCGCAAGGCAACGATTGCAACCAATGTCGTCCCCGTCTTTTGCGGATCGGCCTATCACAATCGCGGGATTCAGCTCCTGCTCGACGGCGTCATCGACTATCTGCCCGCACCGAAGGAAGTAGCGGCTGTGCGCGGGGTGGACTTACGAGACGGCTCGGAGATATTCCGCAAGCCCTCGGACACCGAACCACTGGCCGCCCTGGCATTTAAGATCCAAAGTGATCCCTACGTGGGTAAGCTGGCCTTCTTCCGCGTCTACTCGGGTGTAATGAAGGCTGGAAGTTACGTTTACAACGCCAACCAAGACCGTCGCGAACGAATTAGCAGGATCGTCCGGTTGCATGCCAATCACCGCGAGGACGTCGAAGAGGTTTACGCCGGCGATATCGCTGCGGCCGTAGGGCTCAAGAACGTATCGACCGGGGATACCTTGTGCGATGAGGATCATCCGATCGTCCTGGAGTCCATCGATGCTCCCGAACCAGTCATCTCGGTTGCAATCGAGCCCAAGACCCAGGCGGACGAGGAGAAGCTCACGAAGAGCCTCCGCAGCCTCGCCGACGAGGATCCTACTTTCCGTATCTCCTATGATGAGGAGACGGGCCAGACGATTATCGAGGGCATGGGTGAGCTCCACCTGGAGATCATCACGGATCGATTGCTACGGGAGTTCAACGTCGGTGCCAACGTCGGCCGGCCGCAGGTTGCTTTCAAAGAGACTATTCAGAGCGATGCCGTCGGCGAAGTGCGATACGTCCGACAGACCGGTGGACGAGGACAATATGGTCACGTCAAACTCGAGATCGAACCCCTCGAGCCCGGTGGAGGATTCGAGTTCGAAGACAAGATTATCGGAGGGGCCATTCCGCGGGAATTCATTTCCCACGTCGAGCGCGGTGTCCGCCAGGCCTTGGACACCGGAAGCCTATCCGGCTATCCCGTCATAGATTTGCGGGTTCGTTTGGTGGACGGTAGCTACCATCCCGTCGACTCGTCGGACATCGCTTTCCAGATCGCCGGTTCCCTCGCCGTAAAGAAGGCGATGGAGAGTGCCGATCCGATCATCCTGGAGCCCGTAATGAAGGTAGAAGTAGTAGTGCCCCCCGAGTACCTGGGGGATGTCTTGGATAACTTGAACGCCCGCCGCGGACAGGTCGTCGACTTACAACAAACCGAGTCGGCCCGCCTGGTCCATGCGACGGTTCCGCTATCCGAGATGTTCGGTTATGCCACGGTCCTTAGATCGATGACCCAGGGCAGGGCGACGTACACGATGCAGTTCCTGGAGTACCGCCCCGCTCCGAAGAGCGTGATGGAACGCGTGGTCAGCAGTCGAACTGGGACTCAGTGAGTAAGGAGGTATTGAATCGATGGCCAAGGAGAAGTTTGATCGTACGAAGCCACATGTAAACGTAGGGACGATTGGTCACGTTGATCACGGCAAGACGACGTTGACGGCAGCGATTACGTTGTTGTTATCGAAGAAGGGTTGGGCGACGTTCATTCCCTTCGACGAGATTGATAAGGCACCGGAGGAGCGTGATCGTGGTATCACGATCG
>PWSR01000104.1 GCA_003563985.1 Clostridia bacterium
CCGTTACAACCATCACCGCGGCGAGTCCAATCCATGTCCGTCGATTCAAATCTCTCATCTCCGATTCCACCGTAAAATGCATGCCAGATATCCGACGTTCCCCCACCGGATAAGTTCCCTGTTGCCGACGAATATCGTCGGCAGCCCGAAAGCCATCGCGGATCCCAAGACCGCCGCGAGTTGGCAAAGCCGGTCACCCGGGATCGTATGCATCTTCCACACGCATCTATCGGGGATTCTCCGGGCTCGGGAAGGCCGTGGGGTGCTGCCGGGTCGATGGTGGGAAAAGGAGAATTCCGGCATCCTCGGGGTCGTCTGCATGGGAAATTCCGTCGTCCCGCCTCCCCGGCTAGACCCCCGGGTGCGGGGCATCGGAACCGAGGATGCGGCGATACAGGTCCTCCCCGAAGCTGGTCTCCTGGGGTGCGCCCTCGATCATGCGGAACGTCCGCCGACCATCATCCATCCGCTCCGCCCGCAGGCACAGGACCCGTTCCTCCGTCGTCCCGCAGAAAGTCCGCGCGAACTCGTAGAGGTGGGTGACGAAGAATACCGCGACCCCACCCCGCAACAATCCCGAGACCACCTGCCGCGCGATCTCCGAGCCCTCGAGTTCATTGGTCGTCGCGAAGGACTCATTGCACAAGACCAGGGATCCCGGTTGGAGAGATTCGATGATGGCATCCATCCGGGTCAATTCTTCCTCCAACTTCCCGCTCTGCATGTCGGCGTCTTCCTCGCGGCGAAAGTGGGTGAAGACACCCGCGCGAATCGCGGTACTGTAGGCGGTAGCCGGGACGAACAGGCCACAACCCGCCATGAGTTCCGCCGCCCCCACGCTCCGAAGGAAGGTGGTCTTCCCACCCTGGTTGGCACCGGTTATCAAGACCAGGTCCACCCCTTCTCCATCCAGGTCGTTGCCCACAACTCCGCCCCCGATGGTCAGGGATAGACAGACATCGTACAGGCCGGCCGCGGTCCAGGCCACCTCGCCCGGCTCCCCCACCTCGGGAAGGCAGAAGGGCTCGTCGATGGCCTCGAGGCGGTCGGCGAGATTGAGGCATCCCACGTAGAAGGCCAACTCCGTGCGGAGGGCGCGGAAGGTGTGCAGGATCCGCTCCGCCGCGCGGGCCAGGGTGTTCGCCACCGGTCCGATCCCGCGGCGGATTACCTCCTCCAGGGCCTCGCCGCTGGCTTCATCGCGCCGATGGACGTAGAAACTGAAGGAGGACGGCTCCAACCCGAGGAGGCGCCGGAACCCCTCCCGTATCTTGCGCTCCCACCGGCTCCGACCGCGCCGGACGCCCGCCTGGAGGGCGTAGTCCGTTCCGACGCTTCCCGCTCCGAGCCTCGCGCTGAGGTGGAACCCCACATCCCACTCCAACCTCCGCAGGTGATCACGCATCGTATCCAGCCGATCCGCATCGTACTCCTCGAGGAAGGTCTCCAGGACCTCCGACAGACCCCGGGAGACGAAGTCCCCCGCGGATGCCGTCGCCAGGCGGTGCATCCGCTCCAGGGCATCCAGCAGGGCCGAGAGCAGGTACGCCGAGGAGGAGAGTACCGAAGTCGGGGTGGACAACGCCAAGAGTCCCAGGGGCGTCCTCCTGCCCACCCGGGCCGCCTCGTCGCAAAGGTCAAAGAGCTCCCGGACGACCCGCGGGTTGGCCAAACAATCCCGGAGGACATCCTGGCGGTAGCGAACTGTCCCCGCATCCTCGGGGCCGGTCAATAGGACGCGGCGGACGATTCCGCCGATGAAGTCGTCGCCGCGGGACATGGCGGCGAAGAGAACGTCCAGCTCCAGGTCCCGCACCAAGTCGTCGGCGTGGGCGGGCAGTTCCCCCTCCGGATCAAAGGAGTGCTCCGGGTACAGCAGGCGCGGATCCCTCATCCCAACCGCTCCCCGAGCCATTCCTCGGTCAACCGGTGTTTTTCCGCCATGGATATGGCGTGGGCCAGGCCGTCCGGGGGGCGCCGCCGGATCCGGTACGTTCGGGTGGCCGGATCCTCGGGATCCACGGAGGCCACCATGCTGACCACCGCATCGTCCAGGGTCGCCAATTCCTCCACGAAGGTGACGCAGACGCCCACGGCGCCGAGCCGGAGCACGCGCAGCATCACGCGCTCGCTCAGCAGCAGTTCATCCCGCCGGGTGGCGGAGGTAAACATCTCGTTTAGGATCAGGATGCTCTCGGGGGTAATGCGGTCCAGGATGTCCCGGATGCGGACGAGATCGTCCTCCATCTTCCCGCGCAGGTTCCCGATCCGTTCCTCTCGTTCGAAATGGGTGTAGATCCCATCGAAGGGGAACAGCCTCGCCTTCCGCCCGGGAACCGGGCATCCGATGGCGGCGAGGAAATGGATCTGCCCGAAGGCGCGGGCAAAGGTGGTCTTGCCCCCCTGGTTGGCTCCCGTCACGACCAGTATCCGCTCACCCTCGGCGAGATAGAAATCGTTGGGCACTGTTGTCTGATCCCGGCGGGCGAGTTGCCTGGCCAGGGCCAAATCGAAGGTTCCCTCGGCAAAGATTTCCCCGTCCTCGCCGGTGAACCGCGGATAGCAAAAGCCCAGGCCGCGGTTGCGAACCTCCCGGGTGTAGTCCAGGTAGGCCAGGTAGAATTGCAGCTCCCGGGCGAAATTGCGCACTCCCGGGTGCACGAATCCCTCCCGCCCCCGGCAAAACTCCTCCAGATTCGCGAACACGCCCGGGTAAAGATCCGCGAGGCGATCCGCGATTTGTCGTTCCATGTAACTCAACCCCGAGGCCCGATGCGCCCCGCTACGCCCGGCGACGTAGGTTCTCTCCGCCCCTCGACTCAGGTCTCCAAAGGTCTCCTCGATGGCCGCTCCCAGGTCCATCTCGCCCTCGAATCCCCGCACCTCCACGGTTCGGCCGCGAATGTGCAGCGAATAGACCACGCGGGACATCTCCTCGCCCAGGGTCCGGGCGTCGTCCCGCAAGGAGGCGAAGGCATCGGAGTGGCGGTACGTCCCCAGCGCATCGGAATATTCTCGCAGGGCCCGGGACCGCGGTGGCGTCCGTCGGAAGTCTCCCGCCAGCGCGTCCACGGCCTCGCAGTAGATCTCGGCCGCGCGGAGGAACCATCCCCGCTCCAGGAGACTCGACCCCCCTTCCCCCAGGGCGATGGATCGCCGGGCCCGGGCCATGGCCCCGGCGAAGGCCCGGGCACCCTCCAGGAGCCCCGGATCCTCCAGGTCCTCGAATACCTCCTGCCGATATCGGATGGCATCAAGATCCCCCAGGGGGGTGCGGAAGAGCCGTGGGATCTCGTCATCGTGGCTTCTTTGGGCGATGCCGGAGACGATCTGGTCCAGGTGCAGATCACCGAAGAAGTCTTCACCTCGGCGGGCCGCCGCGGGACGTTCCGCACCGGTCCCGTGCAATATACTGGGGAAATCCATCCAACTCACCTCCGACCACGCAGTGATGCGTTTCCATCCGTCATCCTTCGCGGAATCGGTTCGGGAGCCTTCACCGATGGTGCACAGATCGGGAATCCGCGCTTCCCGCGGACGAATCGGGCGTACGCAGATCTCCCCTTAGGCCGCCCGCACCCGGGATCTTCCGTCCAGGGGCCGAGACCGGCGGGAAAATCCGGGGCCATCCCCTTCACCTTCCCCGGGTCTCGGTGCGTTCCTCCTCTTCGGCGCCCAACCGGTAGAAGATGAGCCCGCTGACCAGGGCGAGGGCTGCGGTGAGGAGCCAACTCATCTCGTATCCCCCCGTGAGATCAGCTACGTAGCCGAGCAAGGGGGGTGCGACGGTGATACCCAGTCGTATGAACAACAGGGCAAATCCCATGGCCATACCCGCGCTCCTGAGATCCACCCGCTTGGCGACGGCGGCGAAGAGTAGCCCGGGCCACCCGCGACCGCAGAAACCGGCGAGAAATGTGAGCCCGAACAGGAGCGCGGTGGAGGGCGCCGCGACGAAGCGGGACACGCCGACCAGCCCGAGCAAGACCGCCACGGTGCTCAGGTGGATAAACAGGAATCCCAATCGCTCGCTGCCCCCGAGCAACCGATCGTTGATGATCCCCCAGGCGGGGCGACCGGCGATACTCCCGGCGTGCAGGAAGGCGA
>PWSR01000176.1 GCA_003563985.1 Clostridia bacterium
GGAGGTGACTGTATTGAGAGTTGGGCTGTTACTTTTCGAAGGTGTCGAGGAATTGGATTTTGTGGGTCCCTGGGAAGTACTATCCTACGTCAACAAGATTGTCGAAGGGTCCTTGGAAATGGTCGCGGTCGGAGTCGGCGCTCCGATTCGAGCCTTCAACGGTCTACGTTTTCTGCCGGATGTGACCCTGGGAGATTGCCCCGAGCTGGATATCCTGATCGTGCCCGGGGGTAAGGGCCGGCTTCGTCAGATGTCCGAGGGAACGACCCTGGACTTCGTGCGGGATCGATATCCGAAGCTGCAGTATCTCGCCTCCGTCTGCACGGGTAGTTTCATCCTGGCCGAGGCTGGATTGCTGGATGGGAAGAAGACCACGACCCACCACAGTGCCTACGAGGAGATGGAGGGATATCCGGAAATCGAACTCGTTCGAGAGCGCGTCGTCCGCGACGGGAAGATCATCAGCGCTGGAGGCGTCGCTTCGGGCATAGACCTAGCCCTTTACCTCGTCGAGGAGCTCTTCGGACACGAGGTCGCCTCCGGGGTGCGCTGCGGGATCGAATACCCCCGGGACCAGCAGGATAACTGAGGGGGGGGACTCGGGAGCCCACCCCCTGGAAGCGTTCGCGCCGATTACGATGGCCTGCGCTAGCGGATGGCCTTCATCGCGGCGCCGAACTCGTTCTTGGCGTCCTCTACCAGCTTCGGGTCGCTCAATAGGTCGACGGCAGTCATGGCCATGGCCGCGGCGGCATTCATCAATGCTGTCTTCCCGGCCTCCTCCACCGTGGAAGGAGCGAACTCGGGGTTGTGCGTGTTCCCCACCTTCTCCGCCGGACCCAGGGAGATGTATCCGTGTACCGACGGTACTGCCTGGGAAACATTTCCCATGTCCGTGGAACCGCGCGGACGCGCTGCCATGGGAGCGACCTCCAGGTCCAGCGCTTCGAGGTTTTCTTCCAGGAGATTCGCCAGGCGGTGGTTATTTACGACCTCTTTGTAGCGCAAGAGGTAGTAGTTGAAATCCACGCGGGCTCCGGTAACCAGGGCGGCGGCCTGGCCGCAGTTCTTGATCTTGACCAGCAATTCCTCGAGCAGGGCGTTGGATGGGGCCCGGACGTGCAACCGCAACTTCGACCGCGGAGACATTATGTTTGGCGCGGGGCCGGACTCGGTGGTCATTCCGTGTACGAAATGATCCGGCGGGAAGTACTGGCGGATCGCATTGATGTTCGTATAGGCGAGTACGGCCGCCTCGAAGGCATTGATCCCCAGGTGAGCGGAACCGGCCGGTTGCGCTGTCTTGCCATGGAACACCATCTCCAGGGGCTGCACGGCGAGATTATTGCTCCACGCGGAGTTGAAGTTCGTCGGATGCATCATCATGGCCACGTCGACATCCTCGAGGAGGCCCTCTTCGACGATGTATACTTTTCCGCCGCAATCGTCGATCACCGAGGATTGCTCTTCGGCGGGGGCACCGAAAACGTAGACCGAGCCCGGCATGTCGGGCCACGCCGTGGCGAGGGAAATGGCCGCCCCGATGGCCGAGGTTCCGATGATGTTGTGGCCGCAGGCATGTCCAATGTCGGGCAACGCGTCGTATTCGGCGAAGAAGGCGATGGTGGGGCCCGAATTTGAACCCCGATAGCGCGCAGAGAAGGCGGTTTCCTTGCCGGCCACGCCGCGCTGGACTTCGAAACCGGCCTTCTCCAACTCGTCGGTTAGCAACTCGCTGGCCCGATACTCCTGGAAACCCAGTTCGGGATTATCGTACATCCACTGGTTCATCTCGACCAAGCGCTCTCGTAAACCGTCCAATGCCTCGCGTACCGCCATCTTGCGTTCCATACTGTCTGCCTCCCTCTCGGTTTGGGGCCACGGATCCTCGCGGTGTGTCCTCACTATCACTAATTCGGCCAAACCAATGCGTATCCTTCGAAGCGCGCAGCGGTTCCCGCCACTGGAGAACGGATTAGGATCGGCTGCGCACCAGTCGAAGGAGAGCATCTTTGCCGCCGGGATCCAGGTTCATCTCATCGATCTCTTCCTCTAGGTCTTCGATATTTCCATATCCCGCGATATACCCGTTGATTCGCGCCGCCGGTCGGGAGTCGACCAATTCCCAGAGGTCATCGTACTGGCGTCGCAGGGAGTCGAAGATCCGACGCACTTGCTGCAGGTAGAATTTCTGGTGATAGGCCTCGGCGCTGTGGAAAACCTGCGAACGCAAGACCTCGGTCGCGGGGGGCTTTCCCGCTTCTTCGGACAGGTTGCGTAGCGCCTCTAACGCACGATCTTCCTGTTCATCGTCTTCGGGGAAGATGATGCTGGCATACTGCCGACGGGGGCTCGGTCGCGTCGAATCGTGGGCGGCGAAGAAGACTTGGATTAACTGCGGGTAATCCACGACCTCGGGATCGTACGCAACCTCAAGGGTTTCGGCGTGGTCCCCGATGTGATCATAGGTTGGCGACGGAGTGGTCCCGCCGGCGTAACCCACGCGCGTCCTGGTCACACCGTCTACGAGCCCGAAGCGGGCATCGGGTCCCCAGAAGCATCCCAGGGCAAAGCGGGCGATGGCCTCTTGTCTCGCTGAATCTTCGGACATACGAATCGATCCTCCCCGGTTGCAGTCATTCATCGGAAGTAGTGATAATCTCGGCGCCCGTGGCGCTTGCCTTCGGATGAGATTGTACCCTCCGGTTGAGCGGGGAAAACCGGCTGCGCTGGGTTCGTGCTACTCCACCAGTACCGCCGTTTACCAGTTCTGCGCTTCGCCCTCGCTTTGCAGCACCCGGATCGGCAACCCGAATTTTTTGGCGGTGGCGAACACATCGATCCCGGTACTGTGTAGGGATGGTCGCGCGCGGTCGGGGCGGCGACACGCCAGTTCCTGGAAACCGGCACACTCGACACAACCGGTACAATCGCCCAGGGCAAAGGCAAAGTAGTACCCGGACTCGAAGAGATATCGTTCCAGCTGCCAGGCGGCCTCGGAAGCCGTCGACTTGTCGGCGGCGTGCAGGAGAACACCCCACGTGTACGCGGCGAATATCTTGCGATATTCCCAGGGTTTTAGAGCTCCCGGACGGGAAGGACAGGTGTGGCGTTGACCCCAATCGGGGCAGCCGTATAGGCACTTCAAGTAGGTGCGGTCGTCGTATTCCAGCTCATCTATATCGAATCGAACTACATCCAACGCTCCCAGCTCGATACCGCGGTGCATGACTTCCCGGAATATGGTTTCTCGCAACGGTTGCACCTCCGATTTGGGGGCGCCCCGACGGGGCGCCCCTGGGGCCGTCATCTTTATTCTCCGGGAACCGGACGCCCTTCGTATCGAAGGACCTCATCGAAGCCCATCTCGGCCAAGAGGGTACCGATCTCGGCCGGCTCTTTCCGTTCCAAGGGTAATTTGTCCGCAGTAGCCAGACGGAACATGAGCCGCGCTACCCGGACCGCATCCGCCTGAAGATGGCGCGGGTCGATCTTATCCAGGGAGTCCCAGTACGTATGGCCGTATCCCCGTGGCGCCCCGCTGGTGGCTGGAGGGGTAGAACGCAGGGTTCCCGAGGGGATCCCGCGGGCGGAGAAGGGGTACATATCGGAGTACAGGCTGGGTGAGTCACCCACGGAGATACCCGTCTCGAACATGTCGCGGTTCATCTGCCGGAAAAACTCCATGGTCTCGGGCCAGCCCTGCAACACGAAGGAAACGTTCTCTCCGCGCCCCGCGCCGTCCAGATTGAGCATGAAGCGGATGGGGTCCGCTTCGTACTTATCCGCATAGTTCTCCGCACCCATCAGGCCCATCTCCTCCTGGGCGAATCCCACGAACCGTATGGTCCGCTTGAGTTGGTCCTTGTGGGGGGCCAGGGCGCGAAGGGCTTCCAGCATGACGGCGGTTCCCGCGCCGTCGTCAGCGGCGGATTGGCTGATGTCGTGCCCGTCATAGTGGGCGCCCAAGACCAGCATTTCGGCCTCATCGCTGGGTGCTTTCAACTCCGCTACGGCGTTGAGCGATTCCGTTTCGAATATCTCGTTGTCCGAACTTATCTCCAGGTTCACGTCGCCCTTCTTGGCCAGGCGCA
>PWSR01000208.1 GCA_003563985.1 Clostridia bacterium
CCTCGACGCCATCCCCGCGCAGCACGCCCCGGGCGATGTCCTCCGACTGCTCGTCGATGGCGGTCAGGACCGCGCAGGTATCGGCATCGAAACCGTACTTTGCCCTGGTGTAACCGATATCGCGGACCACGTTCCGCACCACGTCGGGTATTTCCACGTAGGTGGTCGTACTCATCTCGCCCGTGACCAGGACCAGTCCCGTGGTCACCAGCGTCTCGCACGCCACCCGGGCCACGGGATCCTTGGCCAGGACCGCGTCCAGGACCGCGTCGGAGACCTGGTCGGCCACCTTGTCGGGGTGCCCTTCGGCCACGGATTCGGAAGTAAAGCGTCGATTTCTCGTCATGAATCCCCCTCCATTACTCGATTGAGATCGTGCGTTCGGCGAGGAAGGAGGGGAGGGAAGGTCGTCTCATCCTCCAGAGGAGCCACTCCTCCTCTGCTGGGCTTAGCACCGTGCCTTCGGGCCGGTTGCTGCCGGATCATGGGGCCAGTACCCTACCCGGCTCTCGATAAGAGATGTAAAGCGTATTGTAGGGTGGAGTATAGCATTCGACTCCGCCCCGGTCAACGGACGCTACGCGTCCGCCCGGTGGCGTGCCATCACCAGGATATCCTCGTATTTCCCGTCTCGATAGGCCGCACCGCGCTTGATACCCTCGCGCAGGAACCCCCGTCGCTCGTAGAGGCCGATTGCCACCTGGTTGTCCGCGAACACTTCCAACTCCACGCGCCGCAGGCCCAACCACCGATCCGCGACCTCCAGCATCCCGTCGAGCAGGGCGGCACCGATCCCCCGTCCGTGGTGATCGTCGCGCACCATGAGGCCCAGGGTCCCGCCGTGGGACTTGCGCCCACGAAGAACCTCCAGGTTGACCGCCCCCACCACGCGACCCTCCACCTCCGCCACCAGGCAATGGTTGTTGGGATTGCCCACCATGCTCTCCACCTCGCGCCCCCAGCGATCGGAGGTCAGCGTGGGCAACCCCAGGGTCTCGGACATGACCTCCGGTGCGATGCGCACGTAGTACAGATCTGCGGTGTCCCGGGAACCCAGGGGACGTATCACGATCCCATCCCTCATCCGTCGATCACCCCAAAGGAGAGCGTACCCTCGGCGACCGGCTCGTCATCCACCCACGCCTCGGCGCGAACCCGGGAGAAACTGCCCCTTCGGCGGTCCAATTCCACCCGCATCTCCAACAGGTCCCCGGGCAGGACGGGACGGCGAAAACGCACCTTGTCCACCGCGGCGAAAACGCCCAGGGCGCCCTCACCCCGCTCCGCCGCCAGGGCATCGCAAACCCCCCACAGCTGCGCCATGGCCTCGATGGTCAGGACGCCCGGCCAAACGGGACGCCCCGGAAAATGTCCGGCGAGAACCGCTTCGTCGCCGGTGATCAGCCGCGCACCCCGGGCCCGGACGCCCGGTTCCAAATCGGTCACGCGATCGAGGAAGAGGAAGGGATCTCTGTGCGGTAGCAGTTCCCGGATCTCCGCTCGGCCCAGGGGAAGCTCCGGCGGGCGCAACATATCGGGCATAAGAACACCTCCGAGTGATAATTCTCCCCCGGAGGTGCGTTTTCCTCGCTCGATCCATCTATCGATTCATATGATTGGCCAGTTCGAACATGTCATCGGCGGTCTGCAGGGTCCTGGCGTTCAGCTGAAAGGCGCGCTGGGCCATGATCAGGCGAGACATCTCCTCGGCCAGATCCGCGTTGGAACCCTCCAGGTAGCCCTGGCGCACGGTCCCGGCCGCCTCCGCCGGCGCCGCCACCTCACCCGCGACGAAAACCCCGTCCCCGTCCCGCAATCGATAGGTATTGGATCCGGCGGCGACCAACTGCTCCCCGGGACCCGGCACCATCAACCCCAGGCGCCCCGCGGACTCCGGATCCCCGCCCGGGGCTGCCCAGCGGATGAAGCCCGCGGTATCCACCTCTAGCCGGTTCATGGTCTCCTCCCGCGGCACCCGGATCGGGTTCCCGTCCGCATCCCCCAGGAAGGCACCGCTCGCGTGCACCAGCCGGCCCTCGGCGTCCATCCGGAAGGACCCATCCCGGGTATAACCCGCCGAAGCGCCCGTTTCGTCCACCAGGGTGAAATACCCCGGACCCTCGATGGCCAAATCCGTCGGCACTCCCGTCATCTGCAGGGTCCCGGGCCGTTCCGAGAGTACGATGCCCCCCGGACGTACCCCGTGCCCGCGGCTCAATTCCACGGCGCCGCTTTCCACGTATCCGTTGAAGTGGCCCCGGGATCCGGCTCCCGAGTCCACTTCCACCAGGTTGGCATAGGCGAGTTCCAACGAATCCATCCTGCCGCTCCGATATCCGGCGGTGTTGACGTTGGCCACGTTGTGGGCCGTGACGTCCAGCATCATCTGGCCCGCCCGCATTCCCAGCGCCGATGTCCTCATGTGTCCAAACAAGATGATTCCCCCGTCCCGCGTTACAGGTTATCGATGATCCCGGCGGCCTCGGCCAGGGCGCCATCCTGGATTCGGAATGCGGAATGGTTGGCGCCGTAACTCCGGAAAGTACTCATCAACCGCGTCATCTGATCCACCAGGTCGGCGTTGGCCAGCTCCAGGGTCCCCTGGAGGATCTCCGTACCGTCCCCGTCGGCGGGCGCCTCCAGGGCCCCCGCCGGATCGCGTCCCACCAGGCGAACCAGCCCATCGTATCCCCGCTCCAGGACGTCCTCCGCCCCGGGATGGACCAGGGCAATGCGGCCCACGGATTGGTCTCCCGCCCGGATGCGTCCTTCGCCGTCCACGGTGAAGGAGTTCCCGCCCACCCGCAGGGGACCCGCCGTCCCCGCGAGCCGATGCCCCGCCGCGGTGGCCAGGTAGCCCTCGCCATCCACCACGAAGTTGCCGGCCCGGGTCAATCGCAATTCTCCACCCACGTCCACGGCGAAATAGCCGGGGCCGTTGACGGCCAGGTCCGTGGCCCGCTGCGTGGTCTGCATGCGCCCCTGGTCCTCCCGGGTACTGATCTCGGCGACGCGGCTGCCCATGACGGAACTCCCCATGGGCCTCATCCGCCCCATTCCCACGGGAAGGAGCGAGTCGTGGCCGCCGGTTCTCGCCAGGTAGGCCCGGGCGAAGGGCGAAAGGTAGGCATCCTGGGCGCGATATCCCGGCGTGTTCACGTTGGATACATTGTTACCGATCACCCGCTGGACCCGGGCATCGGTCATCATGCCCGAAGCGGACGTGTAGATTCCTCGTAGCACTTTCGGTTCCCCCTCAAAGTCCGCGGAAGAGGTCCCTCGAACGGGGACAGGAAAACGCCTCCCCGGGACGGGAAGGCGGCTGGGAACGCAGGTAATACCTTCGGCAGCCCGGCCGTCCCCGTGGGATCCCTGGCTTTGCGTCCCCACCTCGCGATGAGTTTGCCCCTTCGAGTATCCTTCCGCACTGTGGCGGTCAGTTTTTCGACGCCTCGGCGTTCTCGGCCCGCGCGACACGTGGGCCGAGGGGCGGCCGGGGCGCCCGTTCTCTATTCGACGCCGGGGGGAATATCCCCTCCCGGGCGTCGGGCGGGACCGGGACCCGCCCGGCCCCGGTCCATCGATCCATCAATCGTCGCCGCGGGGTTCGTCCTCCCCGGCGGCCCGAAGCCGCGCCACGGCGCGCTCCAGGGCTGCCCGGGCCCGCGCAGCATCCACGGAATCCGTCGTGTCTACACTCAAGCGTTCCTCGGCGCGGCGAAGCGCCTTGCGCGCCCGCTCCACGTCCACCTGTTCAGCGTACTCCGCACTGTCGGCCAGGACGGTAATCACATCCTCGGACACCTCGGCGAAGCCCCCGCTGACGGCGACGACGACCTTGGGGGCACTCGGATCCTCCCCGGCGCGGCGATAGGAGAGGATGCCCGCCCGCAGGGCCGTGACCAGGCGGATGTGTTGCGGCAGGATCCCGATGTACCCATCGGCCCCGGGCAACACCACGAAATCGACGGACACCTCGGGCTTGGCCCCATCCGGCGTTATGATCTGGAGGGTCAGTCGTCCCTCAGGCATCCTCGTCATCCTCCATCAGCTTGCGACCCTTCTCCACCGCCTCGTCGATGGTGCC
>PWSR01000188.1 GCA_003563985.1 Clostridia bacterium
TCCGACCTGGTGAATAACGCTGCGGCCACGGTATTGGTAGCACCGATTGCCCTGGGGGTTGCTGCGGGGATGGGCGCCTCACCGGACCCGTTCCTGATGGCCGTCGCCGTCGGCGCCTCCTGCGCTTTCCTAACCCCCATCGGGCACCAATCCAACACCCTCGTGATGGGACCCGGCGGATACCGGTTCGGCGATTACTGGCGCATGGGCCTGCCCCTCGAGGTCATCATCGTCCTGGTGGCCATACCCGCCCTCCTGTGGATCTGGCCCCTCGGGATTTGAGTTCTCCCCCCGTGAAATCCCTGCGATTCCCCGCCGAGGGTGCCACGCGCCTTCGCATTACTCCATCCCGTCCCCTCGCGCCAGTTCACCTCCACACGTAACGTAGAAGAGAGCCCCAAGGGCACCGGATGATGTCGAAGGTTGCAGGAATCCCCCGGCAGGTGTCAAAGATTGGAGGACGTGCGGGGGGGGTGCACCACGTGAACGTCAATCTACGGCGCATTACGAGTGGACGCATCATTCGACTCACCCGATTCATCCTCGCGCTGCTGATCCTCTTCGCGCTCTTCACCCCGGTGGCGTGCTCCCCCGAAAGGTCTCCCGAACCGCCCGCGGATTCGCAGGGGTCCCTCGAGGAAGTCGATCCACCCCGGGCCGCGGCCCCGAGCCCCGAAGAACCTCGAACCGAGGAAGAAGACGCGAAGATCACGACAGAGCCGGGTGGGACTGCCGACTCCAACGGGGAAGAAACTGAAGTCGGCTCCGGGTTGCTGCGCGCCCACTTCATCGACGTGGGCCAGGGGGATTCCATCCTCCTGGAGACTCCCTCTGCGACCGTCCTCATCGATGGCGGTCCCCGGAGTGCCGGGGACACCGTCGTCCAGTACCTGGTGCGCCGGGGCATTGAGCACCTGGACCTGGTGATCGGCACCCACCCCCACGAAGATCACATCGGTGGATTGATACCCGTCCTGCAACAGTTTTCCGTATCCACGGTGATCGACGCCGGCGTGCCACACACGACCCGGACCTTCGACGACTACCTGAGCGCCATAGAACGCGCCGTGGAATCGGGGGGCACCGACTACCAGGTACCCGGGGGACAGCGGATCACCCTGGGGGATTTGACACTCCGCATACTGGGTCCCAACGAAGACCTCGGATCCCTCAACGACAATTCCGTCGTCGCCCGCGTCGACTACGGTGACATCTCCTTTCTGTTCACCGGCGATGCCGAGGCGGCCGCCGAGGAGCACCTGCTGCGGATCGGCGCAGATGTCGACGTAGACGTCCTCAAGGTCGCACACCACGGGAGCCGCACTTCCACCTCGGTACCCTTCCTGCGGGAGGCGACACCGTCCCTCGCCATCATCGGTGTCGGCGCCGACAACCGGTACGGCCATCCCACCGAGGAAGTCCTGTCCCGTCTGGCCGAAGCGGGGGTCGAGGTGTTCCGGACGGATCGGCATGGTACCGTGGTGATACAGACGTGCGGGCGCGACATCTCGGTACACGCCGAGTTCGACGATGATGATACTGCCCGGGAAGAAGGCCCAGCCGAGGGGATCAACATCAACACGGCGGAGGGCCGAGAGTTGGAGAGGATCGTCCACGTCGGCCCCGAGCGAGCCGAAGAGATCATACAACTTAGGCCCTTTCCCTCCGTCGATGCGCTGACGCGGGTGCACGGGATCGGCCCCGGGCGCCTGCAGGACATCATCGAACAGGGGTTGGCCTACGCCGAGTAAGGAGGCATCACCCGTGCGAGCCGTGATCGATCGATTTGAAGGGAACTACGCAGTCCTCCTCGTGGGGGAATCCGAGGTGAAGGTGGACCTGCCGCAGAGCATTCTTCCCCCCGGTGCCCGGGAGGGGTCTATCCTGGACCTTTCCCTCGAGCTCCGGGAAGAGGAAACCCGCGACACCCTGGAACAGATGCGGAAGCGAATCGAAGGCCTCAAGGGCAAGGGAGAGGAAGGGCGTTAACCCTGCCGAGGACCGTGTCGGCCCGCCGCGCATGCGACCAGGGCGGGCGAGTCCATTCGGTTCCCCACCCGAGCCCGGCACCTCGCAATTGCGGGAATGGGGCATACCTACCGATTTCCCGGGTATGAGCTTGAACACTCCCCTCCGGGGATGGTATAAGTATTAGGCGAAGGTTCGTAAATCGAAATAATTCTCCGGGTCCCTCCCCATTCGAAAGGTGATAGCATGCTGGAAATCGAGGAAGAACAACAACTCGAAGGTAGTTACGGCTATTGGCCGTTGATCAAGCGCTTCTACCGCGAATACCTGGCCACCGGCGGCCGGATATTCTTCGGCGTGCAGATCATGCATGTCGTGGGGGCCGTGCTCACCCTGGTCCCGCCGCTGATCTTGCGCACAATTATCGACGATGCCATACCGAGCCACAATTTTAGCTACGTCATGCTTCTCGTGTTCTGGGCCTTCCTGGCCTACCTGGCCGAAGCCCTCGTCCGCGGTGCCAAGACCTACTGGGGGCATCAATTCGCCCAGCTGGTCGTCCGCGACATGCGCAACGATCTCTACCGGCATTACCAGCGCCTTTCCATGGGATTTCACGACCGGAAGAAGACCGGGGAACTCATGTCCCGCATCATCGATGACCTAAACAAGAACCAGGAGTTCGTGCACCACGGACCCGAGGCCTTGATCGGCTCCGCCAGCCTACTCCTGGGTACCATCATCGTACTCCTGACCCTCAGCGTGCCGCTAACCCTGGTGGTCTTGACCTTCGTTCCGCTGCTAACCATATTCTCCTACGTGCTCCTAAAGAAGATGCACCTGTACTTCCGCGAGACCCGCCGGCGGGTCGCCATCATGAATGACCGCCTCGAGGACAACCTGGCGGGAATGAAGGTCATCAAGGCCTTCGCCAGCGAAGATTTCGAGGACGAGCGGTTCGCGGGCACCAACCAGGACCACGTCCTGGTCCGGATGGAAGCGTTGAAGTACATGTCCCTGCTGTTCTCGGGATCCCGTTTCCTCAACGCCGTCGGCATACTCCTAGCCCTCAGCTACGGAGGTTACCTGGTGATCCAGGGCGCGGTCACCGTCGGCGTCATCGTTGCCTTCTACGGCTACCTGCTGCAGTTCAGGGCGCCGTTGCTGCAGCTGGTACGCACCACCGAGGGCCTCAGCGAATTCTTCGCCGCCATGGAGCGCTTCTACAACCACCTGGACATCCGTCCCAGTATCCAGACGAGTCCCAACGCGGTGGCCAAGGAAGCCATCCAGGGAGAGGTCTCCTTCCGCGATGTACACTTCTCCTACGGGGAAGAAGACATCCTCAAGGGGATCAGTTTCCACGTTCCCGCCAAGAAGACCGTGGCGCTGGTCGGGCCCAGCGGCGCCGGCAAGACGACCACGGTTCGCCTGATCACGAGGTTGTACGACATCGACGACGGTGAGATCACCATCGACGGTGTAGATATCCGGGACATGGACCTGGGCAGCCTGCGCGGATCCATCGCCATGGTCATGCAGGACGACTACCTGTTTTCGGATTCCATCGCCGACAACATCCGCTACGGGCGACCCGGAGCCTCGGAAGAGGAGATCGTCGAGGCGGCCAAGGCGGCCAACGCCCACGGGTTCATCCAGGAAATGCCCAATGGCTACGATACCCTGGTCGGGCAGCGGGGCCTGCGGCTCTCGGGGGGCCAGCGCCAGCGCGTTTCCATCGCCCGGGCGTTCCTGAAGGATCCCCAGATCCTGATCCTGGACGAGGCCACCTCCTCGGTGGACTCGGAAACCGAGAAACTGATCCAGGACGCCGTGGATCGCATCACCGCGGGCCGCACCACCTTCGTCATCGCCCACCGGCTCTCCACCATCGTCGGGGCCGACGAGATCCTGTTCATCGACGACGGGCAGGTCAAGGAACGCGGAAGCCACCACGAGCTCATGGCCCAGGGAGGGCACTACCGCGAATTCTACGATCTCCAGTTCCAGGAAGATCAGGCCATATGACGAGTTACCGCCCCGGGTTCGACCCGGGGCAACTTCCCATTTGAGCACCCTCCAATCGAGGAATCGGCCCGGCCCCGCCGCCGGGCCCTTTTCTTTTCGAGGGATCGGGCGAGGAGTTTGCAGGGCAAGGGCGAAGTCGACAGGGACCGTATCTCGCGCCAACGAATCGTAATTGCCCACGGGAAGGGCGGGTGCAAGTCGGTGAAAACGCGTCACATCGCCTTCATCGGGATCCTGGGAGCGGCCGTCTTCTCCGGCGGTTGGCTATTCTACGCCGCCGGGCACATGCTGCCCGTCCCGGGAGGGAAGTTCATCGCCATGACGCCCTACCTGGGCTTCGCCATGGCCATCGCCGCGGTGCGCGTGGGCTCTCCTTGGACGATGACCCTGGTCGCCCTGGCCATGGGCGCCGTCGCCGCCCTTTTCACACCCCTCATGTCACTGGCCATCGCCGCCGCCGGCATCGCCGCCGATCTCACCGGCCGACTCCCGCGCAGGAGTCTATCCCGGCGCATTGCGAACACCGTACACGCCGCCGCCTTCCCCTTCTGGGGGTTCTGGTCCTTCACGCTGGTATCCGCATATCTCACCCGAAATCCCGCCTACGAGCTGGTACGCCCAGCCCACCTGGCGGCCGCCGGGGCCTTCGTCGCCATCGCCTCCGTCGTGGGCGCCCTCCTGGGCGTCCGCTTCGCGGAGCGCTTCCATTTTCTCGGTGGTGGGGAGACGTAAAGGCAGATGCAATAACAACGAGATATTCCCTGGGGGTAGGTGACGAGGGGGTGCCGCCGGGCGACGGCACCCCCGGGATGGCTATTCTGCGCCGTCGCGGTTGATGGGGAAGGCACCCCCGGGGACGTTCTCGTATTCCAGCTCCCGCAGGTCCGCGTAACCGATGCCCGGCGCGTTGATGGGGAAGTCCACCTTCGCCACGTCATCCCAGAAGGCGCGATGGTGCACGCGATCCTTCAACACGATGATGTCCAGTCCTTCGATGTCGATCCCCACCGAGGTGAGGCCGGCGCTATCGTTGGATCCCCGCATTCGCTCCGAAACCACCACGTGGCGATTGTCCCCCAGGTTCAGGCGCGCCACGAAGCCGTCCTGCACCGTGGAACCCTTACCCATGGGACCGACCAACTGGTAGCGCGGTCTCCCCATGAACTCCACGGTCCCGCTGATCTCGACCGGATCCCCCGAGGCCTCATTGTACCAGCCGCCCACGGTCACCGTTACCGTATCGCCCACCGAAGCCGACTCCTCCAGTTCCCGCGCCACGGTGGGATCGGCGATCCCCGGTATGGCCCAGTTCTTCGCACCACCCCGCAACAACTCCCGCAGGACGTGGGTGGTGTCACCGATGCGGTCTGCCCCGTCGGCGATGACCACCGGCTTTTGACCGTCCTCGACCAGGGCCATGACTTCTTCCACCGCCGCCCGGGGGCCGGGCAGATCCCTGGCGAAGGCGTGCCGCAACGACCAGGCGAAGTCCGCTACGTCCGCGGCGGCCCGTTCCGCCAGGTCCCGATCCCCGTCGGCCACGGCCCACACGGACATCCCGATGTCGGGTACGTCGGCATACGCGTAACCGGGCGCCACGGCGAGGTAGCAGAGGTCGGGCTCCCGCTCCTCCCACTCCGCGCACCGCGCCAGGACATCCTTCATGGGATGGTACGAGGTGGCCTGGAATATGCTGGCCGATACGATCCCCGGCCGGTGACAGGCGACGACGGGATCGATATTCCCCCGGATCGTTTCGATGAGGCAGCGGGCCGCGGCGGCACCGGTTTCCTCGGTATCCACGTGGGGATACGTCTTGATGACGAAGACGCCGTCGGCGACCTCGGCCATCTCCTCGTCTTCGTTGGCGTGGAGATCGAGGGTTACCATGATGGGGACGTCTCCCACGGCCGCCCGCGCCCGGCGAACGATCTCCGCCTCGGGCCTGGGTACTCCGGTGACGGCCATGGCACCGTGGAGGGCCAGCAACACTCCATCGAGCTCACCGGCATCGCGCAGCCCCTCCGCGATCTCGTCGGCGTACTTGTCGAAGCACGCGCGGGTAAGCCAACTCTGGAAACCGCCCGGGGTCTTCCGAGCGTACACGATGGGCACCAGTTCCGCCCCCGCCTCTTCGGCGGCGATGATATACCCGTTGATGTAGTTCGGGATTCCGCGGTTTTCCTCCAGCACGGCCGCACCCCGCAGGGTGGCGGGTTCGAATCGTTCCTCGGTGGTGGGTTCCAGGCAAAAGGTACAAGTCTCATCGGCGAAACCGGCGACGGCAATTCGCATCAGCATCCGACCTCCTCGATTTTCTCTCCTCGGCCCGGCGTAAAACCCCGGGCATCCTTTGCGGCGAAAGGGCCTACGTACTGGAATTCTTCTCCGCCGGGGAACACCTTCCTCCGGGAGATATTGGCGCAGAATGCTCCGCCCGAGGAGGGAGTGATCGCTCCGTTCTCGAATACCCTTGTTCTACCATCCAGGAGAGAGAGCGATACCAACATGAACAAAGCCGACGCAAAAATGAAACGCTTCCGGGAGCTCATCGCGGAAATCGACGACCTGCACTCCACGATTTCCGTGCTCCACTGGGATCAGCAAACGCAAATGCCCCGGGACGGCGCCGAAGCGCGCGCCGACCAGATGTCCACCCTGCGCCGCATCGCCCACGAGAAATTGATCGCCCCGGAGATCGGGGAATTACTGGAGGATCTCCGCGACCACGGGGAATCCCTGCCGTACGAGGACGATGACGCCAGCATGATCCGCGTCGTGGACCGCCTCTACCAGCGCGCCGCGCAGATGCCGGGCGACCTCGTCTTCCGGATGTCCCAGGCCGCCGGGCGGGCGAATACCAGCTGGCTGGATGCCCGGGCCGCCCGCGACTTCACCGTATTCGCCCCGGACCTGGAGAAGATCGTGGAACTCCGCCTGGAACAGGCGGCGGTGCTCGGCTACGAGGACAGCCCCATGGATGCCTTCGTCTCCATGAAGGAGTCGGACATCGGCGTGGCCGAACTGGAATCGATGTTCGCGGATATCAAGGAGGCGCTTCCGCCCCTGGCCAAGGAGATCGCGGAGGTCGACGATCCGGACGTGCGGGCCTCCCTCCTCACCGGGGATTTCGAGGCCGGCAAACAGCTGGACCTGGGAATGGCCGCCGCCCGCGCCATCGGCTTCGACCTGGAACGCCGCGGCCGATACGATCTCTCGGTCCATCCCTTCTCCATTACCTTCAGCCCCGACGACGTCCGCATCACCACCCGGATTCACCCGGACTACCTGGGGAGTTGCCTCTTCGCCTGCATCCACGAGGCCGGTCACGGCCTGTACATGCAGGGGGTCCCGAGTCGCCTGCGGCAGACGCTCATGGACTCCAGCACCAGCCGGCCGGAGCTGGGTCGCCCCGTCTCCTTCGGCGTCCACGAATCCCAATCGCGACTCTGGGAGAACCGGGTGGGGAGATCCCTCGAGTTCTGGCAGTACTTCCTCCCCATCGCCCGGGCATTCTTCCCGAGCCAGTTCGAAGGTGTCACCCCCGAGGATGTCTATCGGGCCGCCAACGTATCCCGTCCCTCCCTGATCCGGGTCGAGGCCGACGAACTGACCTACAACCTGCACGTCATGCTGCGGTTCGAACTGGAAAAGGAAGTGCTGGGAGGAGACATCCGGGTGGCCGACATGGCCGAGGCCTGGAACGAGAAGATGCAGGAGTACCTGGGGATCACGCCGCCCCACGATACCGTGGGCGTACTCCAGGATATGCACTGGACGCGGGACTTCGGGGGCGGATTCCAGGGGTATGCCCTGGGCGACGTGTTCGCCGGGGCCTTGATGGCCAAGGCCGGCGAGGAAGAACCCGGACTGCGGGACGGCTGGAGCCAGGGCGACTTCTCCGTCGTGAGAAATTGGATGCAGCGGAACATCTACGACAACGGTTCCAAGTTCCAGCCCGCGGAACTCATGAAGCGAGCAACCGGCAAGGGTATCGATGCCGGTCCCTACCTCGATTACGTTACGACGAAGTTCCGGGATCTCTACGGGCTCTAACCCAACGCGCAGGTCTTGATCCCGGGGAGGGCACCCCACCGATAAAGGGGGTGCCCTCCCATCCCATCATCATCCCCCCGCCCTTCGGCCCAGGACGACCAGGCCGAGCATCTCCCCAATCACCGTGGCAGCCGCCAGGGCGGTGATCCCCGACACATCGAAGGCCGGTAAAACCTCCACGCAGTCCATCCCGACCACTCCGGCGAAGTCCAGGGCGCGGAGGTAGGCCAGGGCCTGGGCGGTGGTGGGTCCACCGATTTCCGGGGTGCCCGTTCCGGGGGCGAAGGCCGGATCCAGGAAGTCGATGTCGAAGGTCACGTAGACCGGGGAATCTCGGACCGTTTGGGAGACCAGGGCGGCGATTTCCGCCGCCGGACGCCCTAGCAATTCCTCCGCGGGCACCATGGTGAATCCCGCATCCCGGGAGTAATCCAGCACATCGCGGTTGAGCATGGAGCCCCGAAGGCCCAACTGCACCGACCGCTCCGGCCGGATCAGTCCTTCATCGATGGCCCGGCGAAAGGGGGTCCCGTGATTGTAGGATTCCCCGTACAGGGTATCCCACGTATCGGGATGGGAATCGAATTGCAAGAGGGCCACCGGACCGTGCTGCGCCGCCACGGCCCGCAGCATGGCCAAAGTCACGGTATGGTCACCGCCCAATCCCACGGGCAGAATCCCCATCTCCGTCACCGCCGCGACGGAGATGGTCATTCTCTCCAAGCTGGCCGGGGTGTTCCCGGACACCACGGGCGCATCGCCCAGGTCCACGCCCTCGAGATGATCGGCGATGGAAACGTCCAACACCGTATTGTACGGACGAACCAGTGAAGAGATCTCGCGAATCGCGGCGGGCCCGAACCGGGCTCCCGGGCGGTAGCTGGTCCCCGTATCGAAGGGTAGGCCGACGGCGGCAAAATCCGCTCCCCGCGCCGACTCCAAATCCGGGGGATGCGGCAGGCGAAATAACGTCCTGATCCCCGAGAAGGACCGATCGCCCCCTCCCAGGGGTCCCCCTGCATCCCCGGGCATACTCCCTCGCACAGTGCGCTCACCCATGAAAATCGTCCCTTCCGACTCCGTGGTATCGGGGGGCAACCCGCCATCCCCCCCGGGAGTAGATTTCCACCGCGGAGGCAATCGATCCTGCCGGCGACGAGATCATGCCCTACGGCCGGGGCGCGGGAGATCGCAGCACGCGAACGTGCCCTTGGGTCCAGCGGCGGAGGATGAGCACTTCGAAGGCCAACGCCGCGGGGAGGACGCAGGCGGCGATAATGTAACCGGGCAGCGCGGTGGCGCCCACGCCGACGTTGAGCAACAGCACCAGTACGCCCAGGTTGGCGAAGGCTGCCATGTTCACCCCCAGGGTGTCCTCGGCCCGGATCATAAGACCCTGGTTGTACGCCTGCAGCGCCGTGAGCAACGGCATCAGGACCATAAAGCCCAGGGCCACATTGGCCATATCCAGCGTCGGCGATCTCAGCCCGATGACGCCGCCGTGATACAAGATGGCCAGGGGAGTGAAGGCGACCAGGGAGAGTAACCCCGTCAATCCCGCGCCCACCCACAGGGTGAATCGGCGTACCGTGTCCAGGCTGTGGGCATCCTCCACCAGGGCGACGACCACCTGCTGGATCATGCGCAGGTGTCCGGTGAGAACCTGCATGGACCCCATGGCCACCGGGAAGGCCGCCAGGGACAGGTCCGCCATGTGCGAACGGGCGATCCCCGACAGCATGAGGGGGCGGGCGAGGACCCAGGCAAAGCTGGTCAGGGCCAGCGGGAGATAGAAACGGACGAAGCCCCGGTAACTCATCGCGCCCGCCGGCGTATCGGGAGCCGAGGCGGGCAGGGGTTTCCTGAGGAACCGCCGTCGCAGGGCCCAAATCGCGACGGTCATTTCCACCAGTACGCCGACGATCAGTGTCCCTGCGCCGATCAACACGCCCAGGTCGGGGAAGTACTCCACGCCTATGTACACACAAACCACCATGGAAATCAGTCGGATCAAGGTGCCCCACCCCACCACCTGCGGATGGCCCAGCCGGATGAGGATCCCCTGGCAGAAGCGGCGGACCCCGATGCTCGCGGGCCAGAGGAGCAACAACCCCAGGGAGGTCCGGGCGGCCTCCGCCACGGCGGGCGGGTATCGCATCAACCCCAGGAAGATGAAGTCGTAGGTAGGGCCGTGGTATACGACGACCGCCATGATCGCCGTCAGGAAGAGGTTAATGATCAGCATGGCGTTTCGCACCAGGCGATAGGAAGCCGAGTCCCGGACCAGGGTACTGGATGCCGGCAACAGCATGATGATGGGTGCTTCGACCAATACCGCCGCGTAAAAGGAGACCCCGTAGGCGGCGAGCACCAGTTCCGGTCGCTGCAATCGCGCCAGGCCCGAATGCACGATGGGCTCCCCCGCCGACATCATGATGCCGCTGAGGGCCAGGGGCACGAAGAACCAGAGTGTTTTCTTGAGGGTCAGTTCCCCCGTCTCCATCGCCATCACCCCGACTCGAATCATCTCACGATGTATCGGGATCTGCTACCAGTAACCCCCCGGATTTCTACCCCATCCGGGGAATGCCTCCCCGGCAAACGGGTAATAGTTTCTATGGAGACCGCGTGCCTTTGCCGGGATTCATCGGATCTGACGGGGACGGGAATACTCCTTCCACCCCGATACGAGGCAGGAGCGGCAAGTCGAATTCATCCGGAGGTGTGAGCATGAGCGAGGACCGCGGGCACAAGAAGAAACTGATCCGGGAGTTGATCGACGAACTGCACGGAGGCCTGTCGGCGGAGGAGGCCAGGGATCGCTTCGAACGGGAAATCGGGACCATATCCTCCTCGGAAATCGCGGAGATCGAGCAATCCCTCATCGACGATGGCATGGCCCCCGAGGAAATCCAGAAATTCTGCAACGTCCACGCTCTACTGTTCGAATCCGCCCTAAAGGGCACCAAAGATCCCCTGCAGGAGGTGAGTTCGGCCCATCCCATTCACCTGTTCCAGCTGGAAAACCGCGAGTTGGAGAAACTGACGGGCGCCCTGCGCGAGTTACTCGCTGAATCGACGGCCGAAGACCTCGAGTCGACGAAGGCAAGGATCACCGAGATCCTGGACGAAATGTCGGCCATCGAACGCCACTACGCGCGCAAGGAGCAGATCCTCTTCCCCTACCTGGAGAAGTACGGGTTCATGGGTCCCACCAAGGTCATGTGGGGCAAGGATGACGAGGTCCGGGTTCTTCTCAAGGAGGCCCGCGCCGGCATCGCCGATGTGGACAGTATCGAGCAGCTGAAGACCCTGGAGGCGGATGCCCTGACATCCCTCCTGGATGAAGCCGAGGGCATGGTGCAAAAGGAGGAAGACATCCTCTTCCCGACCTCCCTGGAGAAACTGCAGACGGAGGATTGGGCCGACGTACTGCGCCAAAGCGATGAAGTGGGATATGCCTTCATCGATCCGCCGGCGGAAATCTCGTCCCTGATGGAGAGCCTCAAGCATGCAGTAACGGAAGAAGCCTTCCTGCGTGATGGCGCCGTATCCTTCCCCTCGGGATCCCTCCTGCCCGATGAACTGATGGGGATCCTCAACGCCCTCCCGGTGGAATTGACCTTCGTCGGACCCGACGACAAAGTCCGGTACTTCAGCGAGGGACGCGACCGGATCTTCGTCCGGACCCGCGCCATCATCGGCCGCGAAGTCAAGAACTGCCATCCCCCGGGAAGCGTCCACCTGGTGGAGAAAATCGTGGACGACTTCAAGTCCGGGCAGCGAGACGACGCGGAGTTCTGGCTGGAGATCGGGGGGCGCTTCATCCACATAGAATTCGTCGCCTTGCGGGATGCCCACGGAGAATACATGGGGACGCTCGAAATCGCCGGGGACGTCACCCACCTGCGGAACCTGCAGGGAGAACGCCGGCTCCTCGATGATTCCCCGGGTGGCTAATCCCACCGATCCCGGGGGGGGGCGACGGGTACCCCGGGATCCCCCCTTCCCTTGCATCACCCATTCCCGGGAAGCCGGATCGGATGCCATCCCCGGGAGGAATGCCCGTCCCGCCATGGAAGTACTTTTCTTGTCCCAAAGTGATGCGTTCCCCTTCGACTACGAGGAGGTAGTTACCCATGCCATCGACGGTTCTCCTGCACGAGATGACCCGCCCCGCCTTCGAAGAGTACCTGGCGTCCGAATCCAATCCCGTAGCCATCATCCCCCTGGGTTCCATCGAACAACACGGGCCCCACCTACCGCTGGGCACGGATAGCCTGGCCGCCCTGGCCGCCGCCCGCGAGGTGGCCGAGCGCACCAACTCCTTCGTGGTGCAAGCCTGTCTACCGGGGTATTCCCCCCACCACATGGGATTCAAGGGCACCATCACCTTTCAACCCAAGACCCTGGCGGCGATCATCGAGGATACCATAGCGAGCCTGGCCGGGCACGGCATCAAGAAGGTGCTCATCGTCAACGCCCACGGCGGCAATCGAGAAATCGCGGCCACCGCAGCGCGGGTCGGCGGTCGGGCCGCCGGCTCCGTTGTACTCATGCCCTCGGACGCCGCTCTACGGGATCCCGCGGAACTCCTACGAAAGGTGGACGCCCACGCGGGCCCCGGCGAAACGGGCCTCGCGCAACTGCTCTTCGGCGATCTGGTGGAGATGGAACGCGTCCGAGACTTCCAGCCGAATTCAGCCTTCCCGACGGCGGTGGAAGCCCTCCGCGACCCCGATGCCTCCGACGCCGCCCTGCGGGCTCAACTGGTGATGGCCTACACCGGCGATACCCACGAGTTCACCAGCTCGGGCGTGTGGGGGTTCGCCGATCCCAACGACGCGGACATCGAGGTGGCCCGGGCCGGATGGGAGAAGCGCATGGAAATGCTGGTCCGATTGGTAGAAATGTGGAAGACCATTCCCCTGCCTTAACCGAAGAGGTGGTGGATGGAAGTTGGATGGAACACGGCATCAACGATACATGTCCCTGTCCGATGAACCGCGCCCCTGGGGCGACGGCCTGGAAGGAAGGCGAAGAACGTGAGCATTATCAGAACGGTAACGGGTGACATCGCCCCCGAAGAACTGGGGTTCTGTCAGACCCACGAACACGTATGGTGCGACATCCGCATGGGAGAACGGCACTACATCCGAAGCACGGTGATGCAGGATCCCCTGAACACCATGATCTACGACGAGAAGGACCGCATGCTCGAGGAGCTCAAGGCCTACTACGAGATGGGCGGGCGGGCCATGGTGGACGTCACCACCAACCACTGGCGCCAGGATCTGAAGACCCTCCAGGAGCTCTCCGAGGAGTCCGGGGTCAAGATCGTGGCCACCGGCGGATTCTATACGGAGTCCAGCGTGCCCAAGTGGGTCGACACCCTCAGTATCCGGGAGATCACCGACATCCTCCTCAAGGAGTTGGAGGAGGGCGATGAGCACGGAATCAAGGTCGGTTTGTACAAGTCGGGCATCTTCCGGGGCCGCATCGAGGGTCCCGAGTTGAAGGGGCTCCGCGCCGTGGCGCGGGCCATCCAGGAGACCGGCGCCGCCATGACCACCCACACCACGGGGGCCCGTCGCTACGAGGTGCCCGGGGGTACCATGGGCCTGCAGCACCTGAAGATCTTCCGGGAAGAGGGCACCCCGGCCCACCGCCTGATCGTGGGGCACGTGGACGAACGCCCGGATATCAACGTCTTGAGTTCCCTGGCGGACGAGGGGTGCTTCATCCAGTTCGACGTCATCGGCAAGCAGCACTGGCTGCTCGAGGAGACCCGGGCGCAGCTGATCAAGGAATTGAAGAACCGGGGCCACCTGGACAAGATCCTGCTGGGCACCGACCGCTGCCGCAAGGTGGAGTTGCACAAGGATCTCGGCGGCCTGGGGTACACGTATCTCTTCGAGCATTTCTTCGGCGTCCTCAAGGAGTACGGCGGGATCAGCGACGCGGAGATCAAGAATATCATGGAGGACAATCCCGCCCGGGCCCTGACCCTGGTTCGGTAGACGCGCATCAATACGAGGAGGAATTGGTATGCCCCGCAGTAGAGAGTTATTGACCCTGGCGACCCGTGCGATCCCGCGGATGGCGCTTCGCCGGGAGAACACGGCGTTGGTGGTCCAGGATATGCAGCGCTATTTCGCGGATCCCGAGGGCGGCTACGCCCGGGTGGCGGCCGAGCGCGGGATTTCGTTTGAGTACGAGGAGTTTTTCCGTATCATCGGGCAGATGAAGGATAACGTGCGCACCTTGGTGGACCGGTGCCACGAGTTGGGTATTCCGGTGTTGTACACGACCTTTGCCTACGAGGACGAGCGGGATATTTCGCCCCTTCAGGTGGGCATGGGGATCGTGTTGGATGCATTGGACCCGGAGGCCGGGATCATCGATGCGGTGGGTCCGCAGTTCGGTGAGCCGGTGTACGCGAAGACGGGGTTCAGTGCCTTTACCTCGTGGGATTTCGCGGATCACCTGGCGCGCCGGGGTACGGAGAACCTGATTTGCACGGGTCTTCACACGGAGTTCGGCGTGTGGGCCACGGCGCAGACGGCGCAGGATCTGGGTATGCGTCCGTTGTTGGTGAGTGACGGCTGCGCGGGTCTTTCGTACACCTCGCACGGGCAGACGATGTCCCGGGCGCCCCACGCCCTGACCCGGGTTCGTTCCACGGGCGAGCTGTTGACGCTCCTGGCGGGTATGGACGAGGA
>PWSR01000137.1 GCA_003563985.1 Clostridia bacterium
CCCATGGGAGGCGATTCCTCGTCGATCAGACCTCGCATCTCCGAGGTTTCCGCCAGGCCCTCCTCGATGTCTTCGACGGTCGCCAGGGGCAGGACTGCCTCCGCCAGGGCCGCACCGAGGGAACTGGTGGCCGACCGCGCCAGGCGCACCTTGATCTCGTCGAATTCCAGCTGGCGCAGGGCCGTGGTCAAGAGATGGCGTTCCGCGTCCCGGCGCGTCGCTTGCGTCCAATCTTCAGCCTTCACGTTCTGCGAACAACCTCCATCGATCTCTCTTCGGTGTCGATAATATCCTCGCAAAGCCGCCGGTATCCGAGCAGTTCACCAAGTCCGCGGGTCCACACCATCCGCGGCGGGCGCAATCGATGCCGTACCGGTCGAGATCCAGGTCCTCGGGACCGTGGGCGTCGGTATTGATGGCCAAGCCCACCCCCGTGGATCGGGCGACGTCCACCCATTCGCAGGGCAAGTCCAACCGATCGGGGGAGGCGTTGATCTCCAGGATGGTACCCGTCGCCCGGGCGGCCTCCAGCACCGCCGGCATGTCCGGGGGCCCCGGGTCCCGGATCCCGAGGATCCGCCCCGTGGGGTGGCCGATGGCATCCACCAGCGGATGGTGTATCGCCGCCAGCAGGCGCCGGGTCAGGCCCTCCGCGCCCGAGGCGAACAGGCCGGAATGGGCCGAGGCCAGGACGAAATCCAGGCGGGCCAGCAGCTCATCGGGCATGTCCAGGGTACCGTCTTCCAGGATATCCACTTCCAGGCCCCAGAGCACCCGGATATCCGGGTATTCTTTCCCGATGCGCCGAATCACATCTCCCTGCCGGAGGATCTGTTCCCGGGACAGCCCCCCCGCGATGTGCAGGGACTCGGAGTGGTCCGTGATCGCCAGGTACTCCAGGCCGCGCTCCCGGGCCGCTCGAACCATCTCCTCGACGCCCGCGCGCCCATCGCTCCAGTCGGTGTGGGCGTGCAGTTCTCCCCTCCGGTGGGAACGCTCGATCAATCGGGGGAGGCCGAATTCGCGGACCGTGGCCACCTCCCCGTTTCCCCTCCGCAGCTCCGGCGGGATGAAATCCAGGCCGAAACTGCGATAGATTTCTTCTTCCGAGGATGCATCCGGGGCCTCCCCGTCGATACCGGGACCCAGGCCCCGCAGATCCAGGAGATGCCGGGGGGATCCCGTGAGGTGGTGCAGGGCGGCAACGCGTTGCCGGGGATGGGCGACGTACACCCGGGCGCGCATCCCGCCTCCCACCCGCATCATCATGTAGGGATAGGACCTGGAGGAGGATCCCCGGCCCATTACCCGGCCCAGCCGCGATCGCCCTCCCGGGGCGATCCGGGCGAAGAGGGCACTCGGGTCGTCGCAGGTGGCCAACACGTCCAGCGTCGCCACCAGGTCCCGTCTCCGGCGAAGGGCACCCACGGGCACCACCTCGACCCCGGCGATCTCCTCGATGCCACGAATGAGGCGATCCGCCAGGGCGTCGGCCCAATCCAGGGTGATTCCGATCTCGGGGCGTTGCAGCCGCAGGAGTCCGTTGAGCAGCTTCCGTTCCCGCCGGGAATCGAACTCGGGCAGATCGCGCAGGCGACGATCCCGGGCGGCCCCCAGCAGGTCCGCCGCGGAGGCAATGCCCAGGTGCGCCCGGAAGGCATCCGCCAGGTCGTCGGCGATCCCCGGGATCCCGTACATGGGATCCGCGGCGATCTCGAAGCCATCGCATCCATCCCGCCGCGACCCCGCCGCCATCGAGGGCAACGCTTCGTCGTCACGCCCCCCGGGGGCGCGATGAAGGGATTCGGTCATTCACCTTCGCCCTGTTCGTCGCGCTTCATGGGTATGACGTGGTTGGTCTCCCGCCGCCCCTTCTGGTACTCGTCCTCGAGCATCTGCACCACGCGGTCGTAGCGCTCCTGGGTTTCCAGGTACTCCTCCGCCAGGGTCAGGGCGGTCAGGACGGCCAGCCGGGTCACGTCGACCTTGGGTGCCGCCTCGGCGATCTCCTTCATACGGTAGTCGACTTCCATGGCCACCTTGCGCAGCTGTGCGGCGCTCTTCTCGCCCTTGAGAATGTATCCCTTGTGGTATATATCCACTCTAACCTCGGCCATACCACCCGACGGGTAGCGGAATCAAATCGGTCCGCACCCCGTCTCGTCACCTCCCCTGTACTGTTCCCTGTGAGGGGATTCGCTCACAATTCGTCGCGTTCCTCCAGGATACGACCGACTTCCTCCCACCGATCGTACAGATCGACCAATTCCGACTCCAATTCGCGGTAGCGGGCCACGGGTTTCGCGCCGCCCCCTTCCTGGTACGAATCCGGATCCCCCAAGGCGGCGGCGAGTTCTTCCCGCTCCGCCTCCAACGCCGCGATACGCGCCTCGAGGCTCGATAAGTCCTCGGGCTGCGCCCTCGATCGCTTCGGCCGGGAAGGCGTCGTCGACCGGTCCCGGCGCCGCCCTCGGCCGGACCCGGGGGACTCGTTTCGGGCGGCCTTATCCCGGGCCACCGCGGCGGCCATGCGGCGCCGGTACTCCGAATAACCGCCGAGATAACCCTCGATTTCCGCATCCTTCAGTACCCATAGTTCCGTGGCCAATCGATCCACGAAGTAACGGTCGTGGGTCACGAAGATCACCGTGCCGTCGAAAGCCTCCAGGGCATCCTCCAAGGATTCCCGGGCCCCGAGATCCAGGTGGTTCGTGGGTTCGTCGAGGACCAGCAGGGTCGCCTCCAGGAGGGCCAGCCGGGCCAGGTGCAGGCGCGTCCGCTCGCCCCCGCTCAGGGTGTGTACCGGATCGAATACCTCCTCACCGGTGAAACCGAACCGGGCCAGGTAGTTGCGGACTTCGCTGATCACCATACCGGGGAACCCCCGGCGCAGTTCGTCCACCACCGAGAGCTCCTCGTCGGGAAAGGCCAGGTCCTGGGGAAAGTACCCGGCGCTGACTCCTACCCCGTAGGACACGTCTCCCGCGGCGGGGGCCTCTTCCCCCACCAGTACCCGCAGTAGGCTGGTCTTGCCCGCACCGTTGGGCCCCAACAGCGCGATCCTCTGGCCCCGATATAGGTCCAGGTCCAGGTCCCGCACCAGGGTGTGCTCGCCCTTGACGATGCGCAGGCCGCGCGTCCGCAGTACTTCGTGCCCACTCCGGGGGGCCCGCAACACCAATCCCATGCCGTCCGGGGAATCCGGTGGCGGTTCGATGCGCTCGATCCGGTCGATCTTCTTCTGGCGATCCTGGGCCTCCCGGGCGCGCTGACCCGCGCCATAGCGGCGCACGAAGTCCTCCAGCCGTTCGATTTCTTCCTGCTGCCGTCGATAGCGTTTCATCTGGAGTTCGCGCCGGGCTTCCCGCTGCGCCATGTAATCCGTGTAATTGCCGTTATAGATCTCCGCGCGCCCGCCGTGTATCTCCAGGATCGAACGAGCGACGCGATCGAGGAAATAGCGATCGTGGGATACCACCACGACGGCGCCAGTATAACCCCGTAGGAACTCTTCCAACCACTCGCTGGACTCCAGATCCAGGTGGTTCGTGGGCTCGTCGAGCATCAATATGTCGGGCTCGGCCAACAGGGCCTGGGCCAGGGCCAGTCGGACCTGTTCCCCCCCGGAAAAGGTGCCGACCGGGCGCTCCAGCACTTCCTCGGGGAACCCGAGCCCCCCCAGGATCTCCCGGGCCCGCGCCTCGATTCCGTATCCGCCGGCATCCTCGAAGGCGGTCATCACGCGACCGTAATTCTCCAATAGCCGGGCGCGTTCCACGCCCTCATCGGCCCGGGCGATGTCCATCTCCATCCGCCGGAGCGAGGACTCCAGGCGCTGCAGATCGTCGAAGGCCTCCATCACCGATCCGAACACGGTCCTCTCGGGATCGAAGTCGGCCTCCTGGCTCATCATCGCCCGGGAAACCCTCTCGCCGAGGGTCGCGACCGTGCCCTCGTCGGGATGCAGTTGGCCGGCCATGATCCGGAGCAGCGTGGATTTGCCGGCCCCGTTGGGTCCGACGATCCCCA
>PWSR01000025.1 GCA_003563985.1 Clostridia bacterium
CAAGATGTTCATCGAAGTGGGAGAGCGCATTCCCCTCCACGACTTGATGCAGGGGATCGCAGTGGCCTCGGGAAATGATGCGTGCATCGCCGTAGCCGAGCACCTGGGGGGCACCGAGGAAGGGTTCGTAGCCTCCATGAACCGCCTGGCCCGCGACCTGGATATGGAGGATACGCTCTTCGCGAACTCCCACGGGTTGCCCGCCGAGGGACAATATACTACGGCCCGTGACGTGGCGAAGCTCGCCCGCTACTTCTCGCTTCGCTTCCCCGAGGGCGAGAATTATACGAGCCAAGAAGAATTCGTCTACGGGGTGGCGACGCCCCACCGGCACTGGAACGGCTTACTTTTCCGGGATGACCGGGTGGTCGGACTGAAAACGGGGTACACCGGGGACTCCGGGTTTCATTTGGCCGCCACGGCCCGGGACGGCGACCGCTATTACCTGGCGGTAGTCATGGGCATCGGTGCGGAAAATTCCATGGAGTATCCCGAGGGCACAGCGACGCGGGAAGACGAGGCCTTGCGTTTATTGAATTGGGCCTTCGAGAATTTCGAACCCTACGACGTCCCGGCCCCCGACGAGCTGGACGATACCGTGCGCATTTACGGCGGCAGCATCCTGGACCTGGGCCTTCACATGGACCCGAATCGAGGGGCGTTGACGCTTCCCACGGGAACGGGAGAGAGTCTCGTGTACCGCGTCGATATCGAGGAACCCCTACGCGCGCCATTATCCACCGATGATCCCGTCGGGAGCGTGGAGGTGTTTTGGCCCACCGGAGATGGGGAAGAGGAGCTGCACCTGGCCACGTGGTCGGTGTTCCCCGGGGAGGATGTCGCCCCCGGCGGCCTCTGGCGGCGGTTCATCGATTGGCTCATACTGTTATTTAGTGCCGGGTAGATCGCAGGATATCCGTCACCTCGATCTAGAAATGCGATGACGGGGATTGTAGACGAAACCCCAACGATGGGCGATCCATCGCCCTTGGGAGGTATTCGATCATGGCATCCAGGCGACGCCGAGCGGTAGTTTGGACCTTCATCGGTCTGGTGCTGCTCTTCTTGCTCCTTTCGACGACGATCGCATATTACTACACGGAGATCCTTTGGTTCGATGCCCTGGGCTACCTGAGCGTGTTCACGACGAGGGCCCTGGCCCGGGCGGTGCTGGGGGTTGCCGCGGCCCTGGTATTCGGATTGTTCATGTGGGCGAACCTGCGCTTTGTCCGCAGCAGCGTGATGCAACTTTGGAGTCAGGTGGAGGAAGCCGGCTTCGGTGGGTCCATTCGACCGCGAATCATCGATCGGATCACCCTGGGGATCGCGGCAATTTTCGGGCTGCTGGCCGGGATATCCTTTTCCACGGAGTGGGAACTGATCCTGCGCTTCATTAACCGCGTGCCCTTCGGGATAGCGGATCCCATCTTCGGCCGGGATGTCGGTTTCTACATCTTTTCCCTCCCGGTCTACCAATTGATCTTCGGATCCCTCAGTTTCCTATTGCTCTTCGCCCTGGTGATCATGGCGATGATCTATTTCTTCGCCGGCTCCATCAACCTGCTGGGGGGAAGAGTCAACGTGCATCCCCGGACGCGCCTGCACCTGGGATCGTTGCTCATCGCGTATTTCCTGGTGCGGTCCTGGGGCTACTGGTTGAACGCCTACGAGTTGCTATATTCGCCCCGCGGAGTGGCCTTCGGCGCTGCCTACGCCGACATATTCGCCCAGCTGCCGGCACTGCGCATCATGAGTGGGTTAGCCATCTTGGCCGCCCTGGTGGCGGCGTGGTACATCCGCGCCCGGGATATTCGCTGGCTCTATGCGGCGGTGGCGGTGATGCTCGTCGGATCCGTGGGGCTGGTTAACGTCTATCCCATGGCCATCCAGCGTTTGGTTGTGGACCCCAACGAATTGGCGCGCGAAGCCACTTATATTGAGCACAACATCGAGTTCACCCGGAGAGCCTACGCCATGGATACGGTGCGCGAGGAACCCTTTGCCGCTGCGGATACCCTGGCCTGGTCGGACCTGGAGGACAACTGGGAAACCGTGGAGAACATCCGCGTCTGGGATTGGCGTCCGCTCCTGTCCAGCTTTCGCCAGCTGCACGCCATCCGGGCTTACTACGACTTTCTCGACGCCGACGTGGATCGATACGTCATAGACGGAGAGTACCGACAGGTTCTCCTCGCGGCCCGGGAAATGGATTCGACCCGCATCCCCGGCGCACAGACCTGGGTGAACCAGCGGTTGCAGTACACGCACGGGCACGGGGCGATCATGACGCCGGCTTCCGAGGTCACGCCCGATGGATTGCCCGAGATGTTCATCGAAGATATTCCTCCGGTGAGCCGCGTCGACCTGCAGATCGAAAATCCCGCCATCTACTTCGGCGAGAACACGACCGAGTACGTAATCGCCAACAGTCACGAACCCGAGATTCACTATCCCGAGGGGGATCGAAACGTCCACATCCATTACGACGGTGACGGTGGGGTCCCCATCGGCGGCGCATTGCGCAGGAGCGCCCTTTCACTGCGGTTCGGCGACTACAACATCCTGATCAGCGCCGCCCTGCACGCCGACTCGCGCATCATGTATCATCGCGACATCCAGGCGCGCGTGCGGCACCTGGCGCCCTTCCTGCTCCTGGACGGCGATCCCTACATCGTGATCGATGAGGAGACGGGGGGACTGCTATGGATCCAGGATGCGTACACGCACTCCAACCGGTACCCCTACTCCGAGCCCTACGAGCGGCAATTGAATTACATCCGGAATTCGGTCAAGGTAATCATCGACGCCTTCACCGGGGAGACGACCTTCTACATCTTCGACGACGAGGATCCCATGGTCCAGACGTACGCCCGGATCTTCCCCGATCTCTTTGTGCACGCCGACGACATGCCGGCCCATCTCCGGGCCCACGCCCGTTATCCGGTGGGTCTTTTCGAGATCCAAATGAACATGTTCCGCGTCTACCACATGACGGATCCGGTGGTCTTTTATAACAAGGAGGATCTCTGGGAAGTACCCGAGGAGATCTTCGCCGGTGCGCCGCAGCGGATGGAGCCCTATTACGCGATGATGAAGCTCCCCGACGGCGACGACCTAGAGTTCGTCCTGATGATCCCCTTCACGCCCTCGGGCCGGGATGTGATGGTCGGTTGGATGGCGGCTCGCTCCGACGGCGAGCATTACGGCGACCTGTTGGTCTACAACATGCCCCGGGGTCGTACGGTGCTCGGGCCGCGGCAGATCGAGGCGCGGATCGACCAGGATGCCGAAATATCCCAGCTCTTTACCCTCTGGGGACAGAGCGGATCCCGGGTGATCCGCGGCAACCTCTTGGCCATACCCATCGAGGATTCACTCCTCTACGTGGAGCCGGTCTACCTGGAGGCGGCGGACACCGCGCTGCCGGAGCTTCGTCGGATCATCGCGGCCCACGGGAACCGTCTCGCCATGGGACGGACCCTGGACGAGGCCCTGGAGGTGCTCTTCGGCGTCCGGCCCTCCCCGGGGATCGACCCCGATGCGGAGGTTCCGCCGGATGATGTGCCCACGACGGATGTAGAGTTGATCATCCGGGCCTACGAGCTCTACGCCGACGCCCAGGAGGCATTGCGGTTGGGCCAGTGGAGCCGCTACGGAGATCTCATGGACGAACTGGGAGAGATCCTGGAACGCCTCGGGGGAGACATCGTTCCCGAAGGAGAACCCAGCACCTAGAGACGTTGCGTTCCGGGGTCGGTCCCGCGGGCCGGCCCCGGATAATGGACGGAGGGTTTCGCCAGCACATGAGGGATAGCGATTTCGTTAGCATTGGGGACCTGTCGGAACACGTAGATGCGCCCGTCGAGATCCGGGGATGGTTGTACAATCGTCGCGTGGGGGGAAAGATCGCCTTCCTGGAGATCCGGGACGGGACGGGAATCATCCAGGCAGTCGTGTCCCCGAAGGAAGTCTCCGAGTCCACCTGGGAACGAGTGGGCGAGATCACCCAGGAGAGTTCCTTGATGGCGC
>PWSR01000014.1 GCA_003563985.1 Clostridia bacterium
CGACGCCGGCGTGCGGTCGCAACGGGGCGAGGGTATATTCGATCGGAGTATTGCCGTACTGCAAATGCTCAATTCCCTCGGTTACGGGATGCCGGGCGGTCCGGACCTGGACATCGTCCATAACCCGGAGGGACCCGTCTTGCCCGGGGACCAGTGCGAATTGGAGGCGTGCTACCGGGAGGCGCTGGGGGCGAATCACGGGATCCACTTCACCCGGCTCCTGGCATTGACCAATATGCCCATCGGGCGGTTTCGGAGTGCACTGCTGGCGACCGATGGGCTGGCGGACTACCTGGATACGTTGCGGTGCGCCTTCAACCCGGGGGTCCTGGATCACCTGATGTGCCGGGGGAACCTCTCCGTGGATTGGGATGGGACGCTCTACGATTGCGATTTCAACCTGGCCCTGGGGCTTTTGCCGCGGGTGGCATCCCCCCACATTCGAGATTTCGATCCGCGGGATCTCCGGGGACGGATCGTCGCCACGGGCGAACACTGCCTGGGCTGTGCTGCCGGCGCCGGATCGTCCTGCGGCGGCGCCCTGGAGGTGCCGGGCTCTTGAAACTGCTGGTGTTCACCCGCTATCCGGAGGCGGGCGCGGTGAAGACGCGCCTCGCCGGGGCCCTGGGGGATGCGGGCGCGGCGGATTTGCACCGGGCGATGACGGAACATACGCTGCGGCGCCTGCGGAGGTTGCAGGCCCGGACCGAGGTCTGGTTTTGCGGCGGAACCGAGGGAGCCATGCGGGCCTGGTTGGGGGATGAACTGAACTATCGGGTGCAGGGTCCGGGGGACCTGGGGGAAAGACTGTGCGCTGCCCTCCGCTATTCTTTTGAGCGCGGGGAAGACAAGGTCGTCGTGGTGGGTGCGGATTGCCCGGATCTTCGCGCGGACCACGTCGAGGAAGCGGTGCAACTCCTGGATCATCATCCCGTGGTGCTGGGTCCGGCCGCCGACGGCGGCTACTACCTCCTGGCACTGCGGGCATTCCACGGTGATCTCTTTCGATCCATACCCTGGGGAACCGATCGCGTGCGGATTGAAACCTCCCTGCGGGCGGAGGGACTGGGCCTGGAAGTCGGTTATTTAGAAGAGTTGTCGGACGTCGATCATCCAGAGGATTTGCCGCACTGGCACCGGGTTGTCGCCCCGGGGCGCGGTTCATGCGGGTCGCCCGGAAGTCCTGTCGCACGGCGCGGGGGCCGGCGCTTCGCCCGGGAATAGCCGTCCGTCGTGAGGGGTCGGGAACCCGATCAATCGCCCGTCGCTATCGGCGCAGCTGGTTCCCCGAGGGTACGCGGGGCGGGTTGATCTTCAGGATGAGTTCCGAGCGGTTGGATACCTCTGCCTTGGCGTAGAGGTTGCGGATGTGGGTCTTCAGGGTGTTCTTCGTGATCCCCAGTTCCCGGGCGATGGACTCGTTCCCGTGGCCGCGGAGAATCAAGGTCAAGACCTCCGTCTCCCGGGGCGTAATGTTCTCTACGCGGGAGGCGGGGTCCACCACCTCCCGTTTGGGCATGCGCCGCAACACCTGCCCCAGGGTTTCCTCCCGGTGCCTGCGAAGGAAGATGACCGCGACATTCCCCGCCACCAGGGCCATCGCCACGGCCACCGCGGCGGGGAGGGAGGATAGCGAGGCGGGCGAGGGCGCCAGGAGGGGCGCCAGGATGTAACCGGAGGCGACCACGGCGCCGTTGATGGCCAGTCCCAGGGCGAGGGTGCGCCGGGGGAGGTTTTTCAGCAGACCCGCCCACGCCGCCAGGTAGGCGAAGACGAAGAGATCGATGGCACCGTAACTGCCCTCCATCAACAAGTTTACCAGCGACCAAACCTCCGCGCCGGAGGCGGCGATGACGTAGACGCCGAAAAGGGCCGCAAGGCCCATCATGGCGATCTCCTCCGCGCTCCCGGTCACATCGGAATAGATGCCCGCCACCATGGCGATGGCGCCGTACACCAGCGCGCCGAGGATGGCCATCCCGGGCGCATCGATGCGGGTGGCCGGAAAGACCAGGGTGTGGGCAATCCAGGAGAGGGAATAGAAGGCCAGCAAGAGTGCGGCGAAGGCGACCCAGAAGTAGAGGGGGTGCCGAGGGTTCTTGATATCGGCTCCCCGGCGTTCTGTGTTCGATCCGGAATCGCGTTCCCTTCCCGGGTTGATGAGCATGGCGGCGGCGGGGAGCAGGGCGGCCGATACCCAGAAGGCGGGCATCGTCGACACCTGCGCGATGGCGAGGATCCCGGCATAGAGTATGGAGGCGAACAACATCACCCCACCGGCCGTCTTGCCCCGGTTTCCCGGGTCCCCGTCGCGGAGGGTCGATATCCACTCCAGGAGGAGCGGGCCCACCGCAAGGCCCATGACGAAGGAAAAGATTTGAACGGAAATCGCGTACTGGATAGTAGGTATCCCGGGCACGTCCAGGAGCATGACCATTAGCAATAGGTTTAGCAGCGGCCCGAGGAACGCGTATCGCAGGGCGATGCTCGCGGGCCGGTCGCGGGTCAGGATCAGGAATCCCAGGGCGTTGCCCAGGAGAAAGGCCAGGCCGAATCCGCTTCCGGCCTCGGCGACGGCGGGGGATGCGTCCCGGAGGACGCCGAGAAGCGGTAAACTCCACATCCAGGCAATGACGGCGGCGGCGGCCAGGGACGGCCCCCATCGCTGCAGACGTGTTGGCTTCAAGGTCATGGAATCTTCCCCCGTCGGTGTGTTCTATCTCTCTTTCATCCCCGGGTTCGGGGAATCCTCCAAGTTCGAGGAACGAAATATGTGAGGAGGGGGCGACCTTGTGTGCCGGGGTCGGTCCGACTGGACGTGGGAATCCGCCGATGATACCATAATATGGTAATTGTGTGGGGTCGTTCCGACGGTTCTGGCGTCGTCGCCCACGGGGGATGGGGGTTCGTACTTGGAACGCGGTCACGAGCTTGGGGCACGTTCTTCCGAAGGGCTCACCCTCGGGCAATTCCTGGAGGCGTGGTTGCGGGACTACGGTGAGATGAACCTGCAGGCGACCACCCTGAGCCAGTACCGCGGGGTCCTCCGCAGGGATGTGATCCCGTACCTGGGGGAGATACCCCTCTGGGACCTGGGGCCGGAACACATTATGGATGTGATCCGTCGCAAAGCGCGGGGTGGCTTCGCCCCGAGCACGGTGAAGCGGGTGCATATCGTGTTGCGCCGTGCCCTGGGGCACGCGGTGCAGTGGGGATACCTGGAACGAAACCCCGCGGCAGCCATCGATGGTCCCCCGGACCGAAGAGGGGAAGGCGCGAGGGTGCTGGCGCCCGAAGCGGTGCCATCGTACCTGGAGGTGGCCCGCCGTTATCGTTGCTATCCCATCCTCTTCACTGCGCTATATACTGGCCTTCGCCAGGGGGAATTGCTCGGATTATCCTGGACCGATGTCGAACCGGAGGCGATCCGGGTGCGAAGGTCCTTGAAGCGAACGGCCGAGGGGGTCCTCTTCCTCGGTTCGGTGAAGACGCCATCGGCCCGGCGGACGGTACCGCTTTCCCCGGCGAATCGAGGGGTGCTGGACGCCTGGAGAGCGCGGACCGAGGAGGGGAACGCGGCCCGGGGTCCGGATGACCTGGTCTTTGCCACCTCGGGTGGGACACCCGTGAATCCCCGCAATCTCCTGCGCGATCATCATCGCATCCTGGAGCGGGCGGGTCTTCCTCGCATGCCCTTTCACGCCCTCCGACACACCCACGCCACGATGCTTCTGCGGGCCGGCGTACACCCCAAGGTGGTGGGGGAGCGCCTGGGGCATTCGAGCATCCGGGTTGCCCTCGATACATACTCCCACGTGTTGCCGTCGCTGCAGTGGGAGCTGGCGAGTCGCCTCGATGAGATGATGGGGCGTTGAAGGACTCGGTCGATGCGTGTGATCCGGATCGAATTGGGGCGGCCATCGATGGGTGAAGGTGAACCGCGAATTCCCCGTGCTACGGGTCTTTTGTTCTCCCGCGGCGCCGGTCAAATGCGGCTCCTCGACCCCCACGGACCCATGCGTTTA
>PWSR01000027.1 GCA_003563985.1 Clostridia bacterium
GTGGCGCAGGTCTTGGATCTCGACGTATGCCTGGAATCCGCCCGGAGGGTGTTCCGACACCAGGCCCGCGGCGAGGTCCTGCTCACCGAGCCCCGGGTGGAACGGCTGCTCTTCCCTTCCGAGGGAACTCCGGCGGGATATCGGGTGAAGGGAGCCGCCTTTCCCATCCTCGGGATCGCGGGGGTTCGCATCGCCCGAAGCGTCCTGCTGACCACTTACCCCGGCATGGATCTCCTGGGGATGGTGGAGGAGAGCACCGCCTACGCCCGCCGCGTCGGGGCCGTTACCGCCGCTGCCCTGGAGCCCCTGGGACGGGAGGAGTTTCCGACCGTTGCCCTCTTCGGCGCCGGCAAACTCGCCCGCACCACCGTGGATGCCCTGCTCCATCGATATCGAATCGGATCCCTCTGGGTACTGTCCCGGACCCGGGCCAGTCGAAACCGCTTCGCCCGGGATTACGCGGCCCGGGGCTTCGACGTCCGGCCCACCGCGGACATCGAGGCCGCCGTGGCCAACGCGTCACTGACCATCACCATGACCGATGCCGACGAACCCCTATTCCGAAGCGAGTGGGTACCGCGGGATGCGGTGGTCGTGTCCATGGGCGGTGGGCAGGAAGTGCACCCGGATCTCCTGGATCGCGCGGGACAGGTATTCGTCGACGACCTGGAGGGTTGCCTGGAATCCGGGGACCTGGCCGCCGCCGGGGCCATGGGTCGATATCGGCCCGAAATGGTCACCGGGCACCTCTTCGAACTCTTCGATCGCCCCGAGACCTTTTCCCCATCGGACGGCCCCACCATCCTGATTCCCCGGGGCATGGCCGCCATGGACGTAATGCAGGCAATTCGCGCAGCCGAGATCGCGGGGCATCTCCCTCGATCCTAAGCAATCGTAGAGCCCGAACCCAGCGAAACACTGCGTAGTACCCGAAGGGATGGAGAATCCACGTGAAGGAACGACTCCGAGTTGCCGTCGTCGGTGCGGGGAAATGGGCCCGGGCGGCTCATCTTCCCGCCTTCCATCGATCACCCCTGGCCCAACTGACCGTGATCTGCGATCTGAAAGAAGACCTGGCGAGGGAACGGGCCGCCGAATTCGGAGTGCCCGAGATCACCACGGATGTCGAATCGGTCTTGCGGCGGGACGACATCGACGTCGTCGACATTTGCACCCGGGGTGACCACCAGGACCTGGTCTTTGCCACCCTGGAGGCCGGCAAACACTGCCTGGTGGAAAAGCCCGTGGCGAGCCACTATCGCGACGTATGGCGCGCCCACGAGATGGCCGAAAGCCGCGGGCTCAAGACCAAGGTCGGATTGACCTTCCGCCACGCCCCCGCCATGCGCTACATGCTCCATCTCGTCCGGGAGGGTTTCGTGGGCCAACCCTACATCTTCAACGGCTTCGAGCAGAACAGCCAGTGGTTGGATCCCGACGTCCCCATGGACAAGCGGGACCTGGAGCAACGCCCCGAAGGGGAGAGAAAGATCGGTGCCGACCCCCGTCCGGAGGCCATCGAAGTATCTTCCCTGGAGGGTTACGGCGCCCCCATCATCGATATCAGCCTGTGCGCCGTCGGCGACGAGTTGCGGGAGGTCGTCGGTACCATGAAGAACTTCGTGCCCTACCGACGCCGCACGAACCTGGATACCGCCAGGGAGCGGATCAATATCGATGACGCCAGCATGTATCTCGGTACGTACACCAACGGGGCCCTCTGCTCCATCCAAACGAGCTACGTCACCGTGGGGAACTATCCCGGGGTGGAAGCGCGCATTTATGGTTCCGAGGGTGCTTTGATATGCCGCCTTGTGGAAGAGGACGGGAACTGCCAAACGCTGCACGCTGCCAAGCCCGATTCCGTGGAATTCCAACCCCTGGAGGTGCCCCGGGAGTTCTTCCCGCCCGGGTATACGCCCGGTGAGGGATGGGCCTCGATGTTCTACGCCAACCTCGTCCACGACTTCATGGAGGAAATCGTCTCGGGAGAGGCCGGCAACCGGGGTGATTTCGCCGACAGCGCCCGGGTACAGGAAATCATCAATGCGGTGGAACGATCCTTCCGGGAGCGCGGGTGGGTGCAGCTACCCCTGGAACCGCGATCGACGGGATAGCATGCCGGCAGGGAAACCCGGGGAGAAGACACCCTTCCCACCCACTACCGGGGCCTGACAACCTGGGCGATCTACTGATAGAGTGGTAGCGGGCATAATCGGGAGTTACGAAACCATTGCCGGGCCGAATCCGGGTTTTACCAGCCATCCCCGGAGGCGTCGCTCTAAACGTCCAGGCCCGGTACTTCCCCCCTATATACACCGCGAGAGCCACCGTGTGAACCTTCGAACAACCAAAGTTGCTTTTACACAACCAGCCTTTTCGAAGGTATTCGCTTACCGGTTCCCTGCGCTGGCATTATCCAGATCAGGTTGTGAGGGTCTTGGGAGGTGGTGCCCCCCAATCTCAGCCGCACACTCTCGCGTGTAGGCTCCCCTAACCGGTTCGAATTAGCACGATGGCTCTCGTGGTAAAAACCATTATCCTACTATAGAATCCCCAAGTCAAGCTAGAAATCGAAAGTAATTATTATCCATCTGGCCGGAATCGACGGCGCCCGCTATGGTGCCTCCCCAATGGGTATTCGCACGGCATCGGCATTTCCCGGGGTGGTGAATGCGCCGGCGTTTTGCAGAGGGGGCGGCCGAACGGGCGAGTCGATTCGCAGGTGGGAAGGCGCGGGGCAGTACCTGCGGTAGCCCCCTTGGAGACCGGGATTGAACCGGGGCCCGCTTGGTCCCCGCGAACCACCATCTCAACCATCCGGAATCGGACTCCCACCGAACGCATGGACCATTGGGAACACCGGCTACTAGCGCGGATTGTCTTGTCCGGGATCCCGGCTGCCTCAAAACGCCATCATCCGGGCCTGTGGGACGTTCGATGAAGGAGCGACGGTCCGTGCCACAAGAAACCGCGCTGGGTTGAACCCGGTATGATGCGTAGCAATCATCCGAGTCACGACATAGCCGAGAGGGGAGGACGGGGGCGCCGATAAGCCGGGAGATACCGGCACCCCCGGGAGCGAGAAGGGTGACCTCGGTAAACCCGTGAACAACTCCACTTTCGGCTCCATGGTAGACGCATCGGCAAAGGACTCAATCAGAAAGATCAGCCTGCCGGCCACCATTCTCGGAACGCTGGGCGCGCTCCATGGTTCCTGTGGCCACAAAGCCCACCTAGAGATCATCGAGTTCGCCGTCGATGAGATAGACGAAGGTCGCCGTTAAATCAGGCCTCGAAGGCCAGTGCCCGGGCGGGGTTCTCGGCGGTAATCACATCGATCTCCGAGGGCGCCAGCTTCCCGCGATCCCCGAGGATCTCGAAGAAGTGTTCGAAGGGATACGTGTATCCACTTCCCCCCAGTTCACGGTACAACTCGGCCTTGCGGCAGCGGTCTGTACCGATCAGGATCCTGTCCAGGTATCCCCGATCCCGCAACTCCCCGATGAGATGGGCCCGCGTTTCGTCCAAGAGCCAATGGAGTTTGCCGATGACGTCGAACTGGATGTAACAACCCTTGCCGGCCAGCTCCGCCAGGACCCCCACATCCGGCCGCTCGTCGACGTGGCCCACGATGAGGCGGTGGGCCGGTACGCCCTCCTCTTCGAACACCCGAATGTGCTCAACCCCGATGGTCCCGCCGGGGATTTCGTAACGCGAACCGCCATCGGTGTGGGTGGTCATGGCGGCGCCCGTCTCCAGTATCGCCCGGGCGACGGCGCGCAGTCCCTTCATCTCAGCCCGCTCGATCCGCCCCCGGCTGATCGCGGATTTGAAAAGGCCGACCTTGATCCGATTGGGACCGGTACCCTCGTTTAGCTCCGCCACCAGGTGATCCGCGATCTCCCGAATGCTCGTATCGTCTACCCAGCGGGGAATGGTGGATTCCA
>PWSR01000151.1 GCA_003563985.1 Clostridia bacterium
AGGGCGTGCCCGACGACCTGCAGACGCCCGACGAAGCGCTGTGGCCGCTCTTGGCGGGAGAGATGGCGCAATGACCATCCGATGCCAACGTACACTCGATCAGGCAATGCGGCTGCGGCAACGCGTCGCCGCCGCGGCGAGGGTGACACCCGCGGTCCATCCGCACGGTCCCGACACCATCGCTGTCAGCGGGGGCAAGGGGGGCGTGGGGAAGAGCAACATCAGCCTGAACCTGGCGCACTGCCTGGCCGGACGAGGTCACCGGGTCATGCTCGTGGACACCGACTTCGGATTGTCGAACCTGGACGTCCTGCTGGGAGTGAGTCCCCGTTTCGACCTGGGTGATGTGATCGCAGGTCGCTGTGATCCCGCCGATGCCCTGACGACCCTGCCATCCGGCATATCGCTCCTGGTGGGGGGGATTTCGCCGACGGGGACTCGCCGACACCGGATCGAGTGCGGACGTTACTCGGGGCCCTCTCCGCCCAGATGGCCGAAGTGGATTGCGTGATCATCGATACCCGCGCCGGACTCTCGGACACGGTGATGGCATTCTTGCTTGCGGCGGACACCATGATCATGGTGTCGACCGCCGAGCCCACCTCGATCCTGGATACCTATCGGACGGTGAAGCGCCTGTGTTCTCTGCGCGCCGACGGAAGCCTGGGCATCGTCATGAACCGCTGCGAACCCAGGGAAGCGAGGCGGGCGTATCGATCTCTCGCGGGGATGATGCGCCGTTTCCTGGGGCGGGATACGGTCTTCCTGGGCTCCATTCCCGACGATGCACGGGTGGTCGCGGCCGTGCGGCGCCAGGTACCGTTTCTCGAGCTATACCCGAGCTGTCGAGCCTCACTGGGAATCGGGAAACTGGCCGCGGAGATATGCGGCGACCTGCCCGATGAAGGACCCGAGCCGGGGGGATTCCTGGGCCGCCTGGCGAGGCACCTGCTGGGTGCCAAGGCGATTGCGGGGCACGACAACTGATGCCGGAGGGAACGATGGAGGTACAACCGGACGTGGGAGCCCGGGTTCGAATCGGTCCGAGGGACGCCGAATTGGAGCGAATGCACCCTTCCTACATCGCCGATGCCGATTCGGCCGGCGGCATCTTCGCGGTGGCAGTTCCGGCGGAATCCGTTCCCATGGCGCGGGCCCGCTCGGGGGACTCGCTTCGAGTCTGCCTGTTCACCGAGTCGGGGTTGATTTGCGCGCGCCCACGGGTCCTGGGTCGGAAGGAGGGGGCCCCGTCGACACTGACGCTCGAGAACCCCGGAGGTTGGATGCGCATTCAGCGCCGCGAACACGTTCGTATTCCGTGTTCCCTGGACCTGGAGATCCGACCGATCGAGGGGGAGAAGCAACTGGAATCGGGCGGGTGGAATCGCGAGCGCACCCTGGATCTAAGTGCGGGGGGCGCCAAGGTACAGTGCACCCTTGCATTGGAGGTGGGGGAGCCCCTAGACCTCATCCTGCACCTGCCGGAGGATACCCTGTGTACCAGGGCGTGGGTGCTACGGCATCTCGGCCGGGGAGAAGGAGACCGCGGGGCAATCTACGCCCTGCAGTTCACTGCCCTGTCACAGGATCGGGAGGATGAGATCGTTTCCTTCGTGTTCGCAGAACAGATGCGTCGCCGAAGGGCGGGACTCGTAGACTGAAGCATCCCGAAAGGAGGTGTTACGATGGTGGCAGAACGTGAACGGGTTGAATACGGTGGACACCTGGGGGATAAGGGTGACCTGTGGATCCGCTACAAACGAGACGGGGAGCGGGGCGCCCGCGACGAATTGATCATCGGGTACAGCCACCTCGTGAAATATACGGCCGGGCAAATGGCCATGGGCATGCCGGCCGAAGTCGGACCATCCGACCTGGAGACCTACGGTATCTTCGGCCTGATCGATGCCATGGATCGCTTTGACCCCGAGCGCGGGATCAAGTTCGAAACCTATGCAGTGTCGCGGATCAAGGGAGCGATCCTGGATGGGGTTCGGAAGATGGATTGGGTTCCCGCTTCCGTCAGGAGGAAGAGCAAGGACATCGAGCGCGCCTATCGCGAACTGTACGCAAAACTCGGTCGGGGGGCCAGTGACGCGGAACTCGCGGGCCACATGGGTGTGAGCGTCGACCGGCTGCGGGAGGATCTAGGGCAGACGTCACGATCCGCATTGGCGTATCTCGACGAGGCCCGGCCCGGGGAGGGAGATGATGCAATCGGTAGTCTCATGTCGTCCATCCCGGACGAATCCGCAGAGGATCCCTACGAAGTACTGCAATGGGAGGAAAGCCGGGAGAAGATCGCCGATTCGATACGAAGCCTCGGGGAAAAGGAGCGCTTGGTAATTACCCTGTACTTCTATCAGGGTCTCACCCTCTCGGAGATCGCGCGGATAATGGAGCTCTCTCCCTCGCGGATTTCACAAATCCACTCCAAGGCAGTCATGAGGATGCGGGGCATGCTCTCGGCGGAAAGGGACTTGTTTGCCGGTGGTGGCCCCTGAGGAAAGGAGGAAGGCATTGGGAGATAGGGATACCGATCGAGTGGGGGATAGTGATGCGACCTCCCGGATACGAAGGGCATCCCGGGGCGGTGCTCGATCGGGCCGCGAGTCCCGCGGGTTTTCGACCCGCCCCCGGCGCCGCGATGGCGGCGAGGGCGGAGAACGAGAGGTCGCTTCTCCACCCCGAAGGCTGTTTCGCCACTTTGCCGGGGTCTCCCGGCTCGTAGTCCGTTGTACGACGACGGATGAACCCCCGGGGGATGCGGCGGCGTCTTCGAGGTCTGAAGACGAGGCCGAAAGGACGAGCCGACGCGGTGAGCGGATCGATCGACGGGGCTAGACTCCAAGCCGCCGGGATGCGCCGTCAGTTCGAAGGGTTCACGAGCCGTGCCGGGCCGATGGCTTTGCCGTCCAGGCGCTGTTGAAGTCCACTTTGCCGTATGGTATAAGTATATGGGCGGTTTATGCCCACAATCACCCACCGTACCGAGGATTTCGGCGGTGCCCCACGGGGTTCCGAAATCCGGAGAAGGTACGGGAGGAGCAACCGAAAGGAGAAATGATACATTGCCAGCCGTAAGTATGAAAGAGCTCTTGGAATCCGGGGTTCACTTCGGACATCAAACGCGCCGTTGGAATCCCAAGATGAAGGAATACATTTTCACCGAGCGAAACGGCATCTACATCGTGGATCTACAGAAGACCGTCCGTCTCATGGACGAAGCCTACAGTTTCGTGCGGGACAGCGTATTCCAGGGCGGCAGCGTACTCTTCGTCGGTACGAAGAAGCAGGCCCAGGAGACCATCCAAGAAGAGGCCGAGCGCTGCGAAATGCCGTACGTGAACCAGAGATGGCTCGGCGGCACCCTCACCAACTTCGAAACCATCAAGAAGCGGATTCGCACCCTGATGGACCTCGAAGAACAGGAAGCCAGTGGCGTCTGGGATAACCTCCCCAAAAAGGAAGTCGTTCTTCTCGTAAAGCAGCGGGAGCGACTGCAGAAATTCCTCGGCGGAATCAAGGATATGCGCCGGATTCCCGACGTGGTCTACATCGTAGATCCGCGCAAGGAAACCATCGCCATCCGCGAGTGCAATCGCCTCGGCATCCCCGTGGTCGCCATCGTCGATACCAACTGCGACCCCGATGAGATCGACTACGTAATACCCGGCAACGACGACGCCATCCGCGCCGTACGCCTCCTGACTTCCCGGATCGCTGATGCGGTGCTGGAAGGCCGGCAGGGCGTACAGGTACGGCAAGCCTGAGCCGAGAGCAAATTGAGGGAGAGATACGCATATGGTCGACATTAGTGCCAGTCAAGTGAAGGATCTCAGGGCCGTCACCGGGGCCGGTGTCCTCGACTGTAAGAAGGCGCTGCAAGAAACCGGGGGAGACCTCGACAAGGCCGCCGAATTCCTCCGAACCCAGGGCCTGGCGGACGCGCAGAAGAAGGCCGGTCGCAGTACCAACGAGGGACTCATCGACTCTTACATCCATATGAACGGTAAGATTGGTGTCCTGCTGGAGATCAACTGCGAAACGGATTTCGTCGCGCGCACGGAGCAATTCCAGAGCCTGGCCCACGATCTCTGCATGCAGGTCGCGGCCGCAGATCCCAGTTACGTGGACCGGGAGGAAGTTCCCGAGGAAATCGTCCAGCAGGAACGGCGCATCCTGATGGACCAGGCCAAGGGAGAGGGCAAGCCGGAGGAAATCGCAGAGAAGATCGTGCAGGGCCGCCTGGAGAAATTCTTCTCCCAGATATGCCTGGTGGACCAGGCCTTCATCAAGGACCCGGACCGCACCGTGGAGGAATTGATCAAAGAGCAAGTCGCCACCCTGGGCGAAAACATCCAGGTCTGCCGTTTCACGCGTTACGCCCTGGGAGAGAGCGACTGATACCGAGGTCTCCGGATCTCCCCAAGACGACCTCCAGGAGGCGAAGAGGCTATGGGTGAATCATCCGTAGGGGCGAAACCCGTTTTCTCGCGGGTAGTTCTGAAGCTGAGTGGTGAAGCGCTGGCCGGGGAGAAGGGTTTCGGAATCGATCCCGCCATCGTGGACGGCGTGGCGCGGCAGATCCGGGAGATCGCCGTCCTCGGTATTCAAACGGCCGTCGTCGTGGGGGGTGGCAACATCTGGAGGGGAGCCCTGGGTTGGACCCGGGGCATGGATCGCGCCACCGCCGACACGATGGGCATGCTGGCAACCTGTATCAACGCCCTGGCCCTACAGGATGCCCTGGAGAACCACGGGGTTCAGACCCGGGTTCAAACCGCCATCGAGATGAAAGAGGTGGCCGAACCCTACATCCGCCGTCGCGCCATCCGCCATCTCGAAAAGGGCCGCGTGGTCATCTTTGCCGCCGGCAGCGGCAATCCCTACTTCTCCACGGACACCACCGCCGCCCTTCGCGCGGCGGAAATCGAGGCCGACGCAGTGCTGAAGGCGACGAACACCTCGGGCGTCTACGACTCGGATCCCAACTGCAACCCCGATGCGCAAAAATACGAGGAAATCCAATATCTGGACGTCTTGAACCGCGGGCTGGGGGTCATGGACTCCACGGCCATATCCCTGTGCATGGACAATCACATCCCGATCATCGTCTTCGACCTCGGTCTATACGGTAACATCAAGCGGGTAATCATGGGAGAGCATATCGGCACGTACGTGCGAGGGGGCAAGAACAATGGATCATGAAGTTCTCGACGAGGGTGCCCAACGAATGCGAAAGCAAGTGGACTTTTTCGCGAAGGAACTGGCGGGAATCAGGGCCGGGCGAGCCAATCCCGCCCTGGTCACCGACCTCACCGTCGACTACTACGGTAGCCCGACACCCCTGAACCAGATCGCTTCTATCGGTGCACCCGAAGCCCGTCTCCTGGTCATCGAACCCTGGGATAAGAATGCCATCGGCGACATCGAAAAGGCCATCATGCGCTCGGACCTCGGTATCATGCCGAACAGCGATGGCAACGTCATCCGCCTGGCGATCCCGCAGCTCACCGAAGAGCGGCGCAGGGAACTGGTACAGTTGGCCGGGAAGAAGGCGGAGGAGAGCCGTGTCGCCATTCGCAATATTCGCCGGGATACCAACGATGCCATCAAAAAATTGGAAAAGCAGAGCGAAATATCCGAGGATGAATCGCGACGCCTACTGGCCAAGAACCAAGAAATCACCGATGAACACATCGCCCGCATCGACGAGATCATGGAAGCCAAAGAGAGCGAAATCATGGAGGTGTGATCCATCCCAGGGGACGCGTATGACCGGTTTCTCGGTTTGCCCGGCGGGGAAGCTCGAATACGTCTCGAGGCCCTCGGGGAGCGGGTGCACGTGACGACGTTGCCGGCACCCGAAAGCCGTATCGACTTCACCTTTGCACCCCCGCCCCGGGTCGTGCGAATTCGTCGGAGTGGGCCGGGCAGCGTCGGCATGGAGGTAGCCGAGGTTCCCACTCCCTCCGACTCCGTCGCGCGCTTTCTGCAAAATTCCTGCGGGGAGCGATGATATGACCCCAACCCTCCCCGATCACATAGCCATCATCATGGATGGAAACGGGCGGTGGGCATCGGACCGGGGTCTACCGAAGGTCCACGGACATCGTGCGGGTGCCCGGAGCCTGCGACGTATCATCGAGGAATGCGATCGCCTCGACGTATCCTATCTAACGGTCTTTGCTTTCTCCACCGAGAATTGGAGCCGCCCCCCCGACGAGGTAGACGCCCTCATGGCCCTCATGGCCGAGTTCTCGCGCTCGGAAGCCGATGATTTGCGAAACCAAGGTGTGCGGGTGATTCCCATGGGTTCCATCGACGAACTGCCCGCCATGGCCCGGATGGGACTGCGCTCCCTGGCGGAATTGACGGCGTCCGGAGAGGGGCTCACCCTTCTGTTGGCCGTCAACTACGGGGGTCGGTCGGATCTCGCCCGCGCTGCGCGCCGCCTGGCCGAGGAATGCCTGAAGGGACACGTGCGTCCCGAGGAAATCGACGGGCGCGTGCTGGGGGAATACCTCCTCAGCTACCCCCATCCGGACCCCGATCTCATCATCCGCACCGGCGGCGAATGGCGCCTCAGCAACTTCTATCTTTTTCAGGCAGCATATGCCGAGTTCTTCTCTTCGCCGGTCTATTGGCCCGATTTCGGGCCGGAGCACCTGGCCGCGGCACTACAAGCGTATGCCGGGCGCCAGAGGCGATTCGGTGGGCGGCCCACCGACGATTCGGAAGGTGGCTGAGTCGTGGTCGACCTGGGACCACGCGTGAGCAGTTTGATCCGGTTCGTGCCCGTATTCCTCGCCGCCATCTACTTCGGGGGTCCCCTGTTTCTCCTCCTGGTCCTGGTCGTCGCCCAGCTGGCCGCGGCGGAAATGGAGAACCTCCTGGGTTCCGAGCGAATGTGGAGCGCCCGGATCACCCTCGTGGCAATGCCCCTCGCCGCCGCATACGGAGCGCCGCACCTGCTGTTCTTGGGTTATCCACTGCTCCTCCTGGAACCGGCCATCGCCCTCTTTACTCGCCGCGCCGATGTGGAGTGGCAATCCGTGATGCAAAGGTGGCAGGCGACGGTGCTGACCGCCTTTTACCTTGGTCTGTTCGCAGTCTGGCCCGTCCTGCGCGGAATCGAATCCGGGAGAGAAATCTTCCTGTGGGCCGTGCTCGTCGTCTGGCTCAACGACGCCGGCGCCTACTTGATCGGATCCCGCTGGGGCAACGGGGGAATGGTGCCGCAATTGAGCCCGAAGAAGAGTTGGATCGGTGCGATCGGGGGATTGGTGGCCGGTGGAGCGGTAGGTGCGGGGGTCGGCAGTTTCATCGGGTACCCGGGCTTTTCCATGTTCGCCGCCGGACTCGCCACGGCCGTCGCGGCGCAGTTCGGCGATCTCTTCGCATCTTTCATCAAGCGCACATCGGGCTCGAAGGATTCGGGTTCCCTCTTCCCCGGGCACGGCGGAATGCTCGACCGGACGGACAGCCTCCTCTTCGCCCTGCCCGTAGCGCTGCTGCTGTTTTCCTCCGGTCTGCTGGGGTAGAAAATGCAAACGAGGGGTGACATCGTGAAACGAATTACTGTGCTGGGATCCACGGGGAGCATCGGCGTCCAGACCCTGGACGTAGCGCGCCGGTTTACCGAACGCGTGGAGGTCGTCGGGTTGACCGCCGGTTCCAACGCCGAGATGCTCATCGAGCAAGCGTTGGAATTTCGACCAAGGGCCGTAGCCCTGGCCGATGCGAGGGGCCTGGCCGCGGTCCGCGGAGCCCTGGAGCCCGCGGGCATCGCGGTGTTCTCGGGGGAGGCCGGAGTGGCCGAGATCGCCGCCGACGATTCCGTCGACACCGTAGTGGCTGCCATCTCCGGTTTCGCCGGGCTGCGTCCCACCCTCGCCGCCTCGTCCACCGGTGCGGACCTGGCCCTGGCCAACAAGGAAGCCGTCGTCTGTGCCGGCTCCCTGCTCCTGGATGCGCTGCGGGATTCGGGAGGATCCCTGATCCCGGTGGATAGCGAGCACTCCGCATTGTTCCAATGCCTGCTGGGCGAGGTGGACCCGGCGTCGGCCCTAATCCTCACCGCCTCGGGCGGCCCGTTCCTGGATCGCGACCCGGACTCGCTTCGGAGCGTGAGTCCCGAGGAGGCCCTGGCCCACCCCCGGTGGGACATGGGGCCCAAGATTTCCATCGACTCGGCAACCATGATGAACAAGGGACTGGAGATCATCGAGGCGCGATGGTTATTCGACGTACCCTTCGAGGCCATCGAAGTCGTCATCCACCCCGAGAGCATCGTCCACTCCCTCGTCCGGTTTCGAGACGGTTCCCTGAAGGCTCACCTGGGACCTACCGACATGCGCTACGCGATCATGTACGCCCTGGGCCACCCCGACCGCTGGGCGGACCCGGGATTCCGGGCCTTCGAATTGGCCGATACGCAACTGAATTTCCATCGGCCCGATCCTTCCCTGTTTCCCGCCCTGGCCCTGGCCCGGGCCGCCGGGGAGGCCGGGGGCTTGATGCCCACCGTGCTGGTATCCTCGGATGAAATCGCGGTACGGGCGTTCCTGGATGGACGCATCGCCTTTACCCAGATCGCCGAGGTGATAGAATCAACCCTGGAACACGCTTCGTCCCGTAGCATGGGAGGCGAGACCTCCCCGAGTGTAGAAGCGGTATTCCAGGCGAATGATTGGGCACGCCGGCGCGCCGAAGATTTTGTAGCGACGATGCGCCGGGATGACGGAGACTAGATGAGGACGGTATAGCATGGTGACGGCCCTACTAACAATTGTACTGCTCGGCATCCTGATCCTCGTGCACGAGGCGGGCCACTTCCTGGTCGCCCGTCGCGTGGGCGTACTTTGCCACGAGTTCGCCATCGGCTTTGGCCCCAAGATCTACTCCTGGGAGGGCGGCGAAACCACCTTCTCCCTTCGCGCCATCCCCCTCGGCGGCTACGTACTGATGGCCGGGGAAAACGCCAGCTCCCTGGAGGGCGAGGTGCCCGCCGAGTCCGAGGTGGGTCGGAGACTCGGGGACCAGTCCGTGGGCGCCCGGGCGGCCATCATGGCCGCCGGACCACTGACGAACATCGTTTTGGCCGCCGTCCTGTTCTTCACCATCTATGCCGCGGTCGGTGTGCCATTCCCGAGCTTGACCGTCGCGGAAGTCCAGCCCGAGTATCCCGCCGCCGCCGCCGGGATCCAGGAAGGCGATCGGATCGTCGGCCTCAACGGCGAACCCGTAGAAGAGTGGGCGGACGTGGTGCGCCGGGTCCGGGAGAATCCGGGGAATCCCATGACCTTCGCCCTGGTGCGTAACGGTAGGGAGCTGAACGTAGAGGTCGTCCCCGAGATCCGTTCCGAAGACGGCGAGGCAATCGGCTTTGCGGGCATCGGTGCCGAGTTGGATACCATCCGACTTTCCCCGGGCACCGCCCTGGTCCAGGCTCTCAGCTGGACTTTCATGGTCATCGTCCTACTCGGTCGCACGCTGATGGAAATCGTCGTGGGGACCACCGGATCGGACCAGCTCATGGGCGTGGTCGGCATGGGCGTGGAGGTCGGTCGCGCGACGCAAATGGGATTGGCCAGCCTATTGTCCCTGATGGGATCCATCAGTGCCAGCATCGGTTTCATCAACCTGCTACCCATCCCGGTCCTGGACGGCTCCCGCCTGGTGCTCCTCGGCGTCGAAGCGGTCTCGGGGAAGACCCTGGACCCGGAAAAGGAGAGTCTCATCAACCTGGTCGGAGTGGCTTTGTTGATCCTGCTCGCCCTTTACGTGACGGTGCAGGACATCCTTCGCATAACCGGATAAGGAAGTGCACCCTTCATGATTCCCGATCGCCGCCCCACGCGTCGCGTGTACGTCGGTGCCGTTCCCCTGGGGGATGGAACTCCCATCACCGTACAGTCGATGACCAACACCGATACGCGGGATGTGACGGCCACCCTATCCCAGGTTCGCGCACTCCGGGCCGCCGGGGCCGCCATCGTCAGGGTAGGGGTCCCGGACATGGAATCCGCCCGCTCCCTGCGCGCCATTTGCGCACAGAGCCCCGTCCCGGTGGTGGCGGATATCCACTTCGATCACCGTCTTGCCCTGGCCAGTCTGGAGGCGGGCGTCGCCAAGGTGCGACTGAACCCCGGGAATCTGAGCGAAGGGGGCGCACAGCAGGTGGTAGAGGCCGCGGCACGCCGGGGGGTCCCGATCCGCGTCGGCGCCAACTCGGGATCGCTGCCCAAAGACATTCGGCGCGACCTAGGGACGGGTCCGGAGGCCCTGGCCGAAGCCGCCCTGGGACAAATCCGGATCCTGGAACGGGCGGATTTCGAGGACATCGTGGTCTCGGTAAAGGCGTCCGATGTAACTACCACGGTCCGCGCCAACGAGATCCTGGCGGAGAAGACCGACTACCCCCTGCACCTGGGGATCACCGAGGCGGGGACCCCGCGCCGCGGTACCATCCGCTCCTCGGTGGGCATCGGATATCTGCTCGGGAGAGGCATCGGGGATACCGTGCGCGTCTCCCTGACGGCGGACCCCGTGTTGGAAGTCGAAGCGGGCCTGGAGATCCTGCGGGCCTGGAACCTGGCGCCCGGCGGCCTGCGGATCATCTCCTGTCCCACCTGTGCGCGATGTCGCGTCGATTTGCTCCCCGTGGCCCAAGGAGTGGAGGACGCCCTGGAGGGCGTGGAGGGCAACCTCACCGTGGCCATCATGGGCTGCGAAGTGAACGGACCGGGGGAAGCCAGGGCAGCGGACGTGGGACTCTGCTGTGGTCGGGGCGGCGGCGTACTGGTCAAGCGGGGCCGCATTCTGCGCAGGGTCGCCGAAGAAGATATGATCGCGGAACTCGTCGACCTGGTCCACCGAGTACTGGAAGAAGACGCGGGCAATCGTGATGCATGATAGCCCGGAAATCCGAAACCACCCGCAGTTGCGGGGATGATCCGATGCCGCTACAATGAGTCAACAAGTATCCGCCTTGGAGGTCGAAGTCTTGCAGACCCTACTCGTGACCAACGATGATGGCATCGATTCACCCGCCCTTCCCGCCCTGGTCCATTCGCTGACAACCTTGGAGGATGTGGAGGTTTTCGTGGTCGCCCCGGAGCACGAATGGTCCGCCGGCGGGCACGCCATCACGATCCGCCACCCGGTGTACGCCGATGCCCTGGACGATGACCGCTTCGGAGTCGGGGCCTGGTCGGTGTCGGGATCGCCCGCCGACTGCGTGAAACTGGCCGTGTACAGCCTGCTTCCCCGCCGGCCGGATATGGTGGTGTCCGGGATCAATCTCGGGTACAACCTGGCCACGGACGTACTGTACTCGGGGACGGTCGCCGCCGCCATCGAATCCGTCCTGGCGGGTGTGCCGGCCCTGGCGATATCCAGCGGACGGGTCGATGGCACATCGGGCGACTACGCCTTTCCCGCGCAGGTCGCGGCCACCATGACCGAGATCGCCACCCATATACCCCAAAACCCCTGGCTTTTGAACATCAACGTCCCCGACCGACCGCGGTCGGAGTTGGCCGGCATCGAGTTCACCGAGCTGGGACCTTGCCCGTACGAAGACAAGGTTCTGGTGGGGGAGGATCATGCAGGACGTCGATGCTATCATCTTGCAGTGGATCCGTCCCGGGAAGTGGCCGAGGAGGGAACGGACCTGGCCGCCGTGCGGGCGGGTAAGATTTCCATCACGCCCCTCGAGGTACTGCGCATCACCCAAAGCCATCTTCTTAAGTGGTTGAGTCCCTTCGAAGAATCGCTGCATCGACGCCTCCTGGAGGAAGGAGAGTCCTAGCGGAAGAGCACCCCCGGTGGGCGATCCGCGGTGCCCCGAAGAGCCGACCGCCCGTTCACCGCGTCCCCGAGCCCCGCTCCGCCGCCAGGCGGACCAGGGCATCCACGAGGGTCGGATAATCCAAGCCCGCGATCTCCGCCATCCTGGGATACTCGCTGTACAGGGGTTGCAGACCCGGCAGGGCATTGACCTCCAAGAACATGGGTTGCCCGTGCCGATCCAGGCGGATATCGACTCGCGCCAAATCCAGTAATCCCAGCACCCGCACCGTTCGCCGGATCATAGCGTGCATTTGCGCGCAGAGGCCATCTTCTACGTCCGCCGGGCACGCCCTGGCGGCCCACTCCCACACCTTGGCGTCGAAACTGTAGATCTCGGGCTCATCCTCGGGCCAATCGGCGTAAAGAATCTCCTGGATCGGGAAAATGCGCAACGGATCGTTCCCGAGGATACCCGCGGTGAACTCCCGTCCCATGACCAGTTCCTCCAGGAGGAGGTCTCCGTTGAACTCTTTACGCATCGCGTTCCCGCGGCGCATCGCCTCCTGGGCACTGTACACCACGCTGCGCTTGGTGATGCCCAAAGACGAGCCCTCGCGACAGGGTTTAATGATGGCCGGATAATCCAGGTGCGGATCCGGGGCCCAGTCTCCGTGGCGGGGGATCAACTGGAAGGGCGGGGTGGGCACGCCGGCGCGGCTGAGCAACACCTTGGTTACGAATTTGTCCAGGGCGAGGCCGTGGGTGATGAGATCGCTGCCAACCGTGGGCACCCCCGCCAACTCCAGCATGGCCACGGCGTGCAACTGCATCCGCTTATTGACGATGCCGGTGGTAAGGTTGAAAAACACCTCCGCCCCGCAACGGGGAATGACCTCCAGGTCCGGCAGGGGTCCGAGGGCCAGGTGGACGACTTCGTGCCCCGCGGTTATCAAGCCATCCTCCACCGCGGCGACGGTCACTTCTAACTGCTCGATTCCGTGCGGGTTGCGTTCCATCAGCGCATCCCGATCGGAGGTGACGTCGTTGTAGACTAGGGCAACGCGCATGCGTGAAATCCCTCCAGGAAGAAACACGATCCGGCCTCGATGGCGAACTACTCCCGTAATGATTTTCGCATAAGGCGGTGGGATCCTTCTTTGCCCACGAAGAGGATTGCGGTTCGGGGCGGAGAACGAGAGAATGGGGGATGCCGCGTGGGGGAACCGGCATCGCTCGTTTTTGTGCAGTCCGCTGCGTTGCACACAAATATCGGAGGTGGCTCCCTTGGAGAACGATTTGCGGATACACGAACACCCCATCGTAGACTTTCGTCCTGCGAATACGGTGGAATTCTGGTTCGAAGGTCAACGCCTCTTCGGCAGGGAAGGAGAACCCGTGGCCGCCGCGCTCCATGCTGCCGGCGTTCGCGTCCTGCGGTACAGCCGCAAGCTACGCCGACCCCGCGGTTTTTTCTGCGCCATCGGGAATTGCTCCGAGTGCCTGATGGAAATCGACGGACAACCCAACGTCCGTTCCTGTATCACCCCATTGGCGGCCGGCATGCGGGTTCGGCGGGGCGCCGTGGAGGGAAACCACGATGCTTGATTGCGAGATCGCCGTGGTCGGCGGCGGACCCGCGGGGTTGTGCGCCGCCGCCGAGGCATCCGAGTGGGGCGCCGGGGTGCTGCTACTGGATCGCGACCGCATGCCGGGCGGCCAGTTGGTTAAGCAAACCCACCGTTTCTTCGGATCCGAAGCCCAGCGGGCCGGAACCCGCGGCATCGACATCGCCGGGATTCTCCACGACCGGTTGGAGGCCAGTCCATCCGCCGCGGTGTGGCGAGAAGCCGACGTGGTCGCTCGCTACGACGATGGCGTCCTCGGGGTAGAGCGGCGGGGGCGGTGGGAGAAGATCCGTCCCCAAAAACTGATCTTCGCCACCGGTGCGGCGGAGAAGACCCTCGCCGTTCCCGGATCGGATCTGCCCGGCGTATACGGCGCCGGGGCGGTCCAAACCCTGATGAACGTACACGGCGTTCGCCCGGGACACCGGGTTCTCATGGTGGGTGCCGGGAACATCGGATTGATCGTCAGCTACCAGCTGCTGCAGGCCGAAATCGGAGTGGCAGCCGTGGTGGAAGCCACCCGCGAAGTCGGTGGATACTGGGTACACGCATCCAAGATCCGGCGCCTGGGCGTTCCCATCTTGACCGGACACACCCTTCTCGAGGTCACGGGAACCGATTTCGTCCGGGGTGCCGTGGTGGCGGAGATCGACGAGAACTGGAAGATCCAACCCGGTACGCGAAGGGAAATCGAGTGCGACGCCGTTTGCCTGGCCGTGGGCCTGGGCCCCCTCGGGGACCTGATGTGGCAGTGTGGATGCGAGATGGCGTGGATCTCGGAACTGGGAGGGTACGTTCCCAGGAGAAACGAGGAGATGGAGACCTCCGTGGAAGGCATTTACGTGGCGGGGGATGCCGCGGGCATCGAAGAAGCCTCGGCAGCCATGATGGAGGGACGACTGGCCGGCCTGGCAGCGGCACACGCCCTGGGATACGTACCCCCGCACCAATTTACCCGCATCCGAAGCGAAATCGCATCCGAATTATATCATCTCCGGTCGGGCCCGACCGGAGACGTAACGAGGCGGGGACTCGCGGCCCTCCGGGGTGCGCCGGTGCGCCGCCAGGTGCTCGTCGAGGAGGGAGAACCATGCTGAAATCC
>PWSR01000124.1 GCA_003563985.1 Clostridia bacterium
ATGGGTTCTGTAGCCAGACACCTGGCGCAATCGGGAGACCGAGGGTGATGTCCGAAGCCCGAGCAATGTTGGCATATACACCGTGGTATGGGAGGCCGCGAATCTCCCCATAGATTTGTGGTGAACTCTGAGCCAAGCCTCTCGCAATGACGAGGAAGCCTGCCACATTAGACAGCGGGTCAGCATCGCCCTTCTGGGATCCTGAATCATGCGGCTTGGTGGTGTTCGTAAGCGCCGCACCGGCGGTTTGCAGCTCGCAAAGTGAGTAATCACGCATTTGAGCTGATTCTAATCTTGGGCATTTCCCGGTTATGGGTAGTGGTCACCCGTTAGCCCTCGAGCCAATCGGCTTTGCTAGCCAAGGGGTCAACAATGGGATTGCAGAGGAAACTTCCCATCCAAGACCTTGCGTCGAAGGTGCACGTCCAATTCTAATATTCCGGATGCTCTTCGGACATATCTTACACCCCGGGTTTCGGGGTGTCCGAGCTTCTCCATGCTCGCCAACAGGACTCACCCGATGTCAATCTCCCGGAACGAGGCGCCGGACTCCCTACCGCCAGGATTTCCTCACCCAAGAGGTCATCTCGTCAGCGCTTCATGGTGAAGAGAAGTTGGATGGGGCTCTCACGAGGGCAGCCATCGTGAACACACCTGTACTCCTCGCGGGTATTGAAGAGGAAACGTTCCGTGAAGGCCACCGCTAACAGCATCTCTTCATCGGGTGTGATACCGCTATTCTCGATCCAATTGAGAACCAGCTCAGTCCTCCCGAAAGACGGATCTACAGAATTCGGAATAGACCCGCTCAGCGACTTTGTAGTGACGTCGTCCTTACATCTCAACTACTGGCCTCATAGCCGCTTCTGAGCATTCCCAAAGCTTACTGCTTCTCCATCCGGCGCAATCAGGCATACATTTTGCAGTTTAAACCGGTAGCTAAAAAGCCATCTCCAAGCAGACCGGCGCTACTGAAATTACTGTGAAAAATTTCCGGTCACGTGTCGGTCGCGTTGATCGCCCACGTCCCATCCTACTCCCTGTCTCGCGAGGGTTACCCTCCGCCTCAGGCAGTGGCTTCTTTGCGAATCCTCACTTGCGAACGTCAACGAGACAGGGATGCACCGAAGATCTCGAATCCAGTGGCCTTCTGATCCGTAGTTCACAAATCCTCTCGGTTGGTCCATATATCATGGCTGATATTGACTTACTTGCATACTAGATTGGGCTGTATCGGGGCGGAGAGAAACCCAAGGCCATCGTCTAATCATTTCCGCACTTCGGGTAATCGGAAGCGGTTCGTCCTCTGGCGAGAAGATGATCCACCGCCCCGAATCACTCCAGCTGCATTGGGGTCGGGACGGTGGAGTCAGAATCAATCGTTTTCGTGCTACTCGGCGGTCTCTACGGCGTATCCCAATAGTCTTCGGGCAACTCAAAACGGATGGTCAGGGTGCTACGTTCCGTTGCCTCGTCTCCGGGCCATCTCATGATGTCGTCGGTGACATACCAGGTGCTTCGCCCGCGTTCTTCCTCCATGATGCTGGGTCGGTATCGGGAGAGTTGCTGTGCGCGATAGAAGGCCGACACAAGACCCTGTTCCTCCAAGGACACCTCTGGCAAGCGTGGACCCATGTATGCTTGCATATGCTCTATACGTTCGATGGGGATATCCTGTGCCGCCCACATCCACTCGCTGATGTACGCATCGGATGTCCAGGGTTCAAGGTCCGTGCCAGGCCGGGTCCAACGGGCGTTGTGTCGTTCCCCGGCCTCAATCCACACTACCCGATCCATTTCGGGCGATACCTTTCCTCGAACCCATCGATCGACAGGGTATGAACTGATTCCCGTCCGCGCCGCCCGTTCATCCAACACCTGTTCGCGGGTATCAGCCGCTTCAAAATACAAGCCTTGCCATTCCAAGCTGGCGAACTCGACATGACCTCTTCCCGGACTTACCCTGAAACCCGTGGCTGTGATGGGCTCTGGATCCTTTTCATCGAAGTAGGCTTCTTCCGGATTGCCGAATACAAGGCGGTATCGGGTCCCAATGAAGCCGCCGGAGATACTGAACTCGCCCCGGGTACACGCGGTCACATCCCAGGCACTCTTTGGCGGAGACATGGTGACGATGTAACATAGATCCGTCTCCTCGCAGAGGATCATGACGATCATGGGGGAAAAACCGGCGTCTTCCCGGCGGGTTATGGTCCAATCTGCCACCTCTCCCTTCTCTAGCTGTTGCCAGGGATGAGCGGGAGCCGTGGCGTTTTCACATAACACGTAGAGGCCAAGGTTCAAAGATCCTTCGGCCGTGCCACTGTGTTCCGCTTCGATCTGATAAGTCTCCGGGCCACCGCTTGCCCGGACCACGAATTCCCGCAGTCCGAGGAGTTCTTCCGCGGAAATGGCAGGGAGACCCTGTTCCCTTCGAAGCAGGTTGATGACATGTAGGACGGCCCGATCGACACGCAGAATTCGCCCTCCCACACTCGAAGCGATGGTGAGGGGATCGTCATCCACGTCGGGGATTCGGATTTCGCTGAGTGCAGTACCGACCAGGATCTCCTTGATTTGTCCGGCGGTTAGGTCGGGTTTGAGGCTGCGCAAGATGGCAGCCGCTCCGGCGACTTGTGGCGCGGAGAAGCTATTGCCCAGCTCGGTCACATTACGCCCGGCAGCATCATGATGAGCGATGATGCCCATGGCGGGTGCGGCAAGGCTGATTTCCCATTCTGCATCGCCGTCCTCTGCGTCGGGAAGAAAGTTGGAGAAGTATGCCCGTTCGGCACGGAAATTAAGTCCGCCGATGGTCATGACATTGGGTTGTCGTTGCCCGAACCACTCTCCGATCTTGGTCAAGGGCAGATTATCGTTGCCTGCTGCGGCCACCAATAGCACATCGGGATGGTTTTCCAGCGTCCAGGCAGCGAAGGCGGTAAACGCATCATGGATGGCTTCACCCAGCGCTAGGTCATCTTCAGTAGGATTGGCCGGTGGTCGAAGCGGTCCCATGGATATATTGATGATCGAGGCGCCGGATTCTATCAGTTCCTTCAGGTCGACCAGGTATTCCATCACCCACACGTGTTCGTTCCAATCGAGAAGGAAGAAGTCCGGTTCCTCCTCTTCGGGATCGTCCGCATCGTCCTGTTCAGGGGGTACTTCGCTATCTTGCTCCTCTTCTTCCTCGGCGCCCTCTTCCCCATCGTCCTCTTCGCTCTCTTCTTCGACGAGGGTAAATTCCTGGGAGCTGATGGTTCGACCGATGAGGGATAGGCGATCACCTAGGACTGAAGCCACTCCCACACTGCGGCCCACCCGGTGGTCGGCAGCAATAGTGTGAGAGACGGTAGTGCCATGGCTTACCCTCTCCAGCCGGGGACCTGTCGGAGCAGCAGTAAGATCGCTTTCACGCATGCCGAGAATCCGGGGTCCTCCCTCCACGTTCATTTCCGGCGTGTCTCCCCAGATGCTGGTATCGAATACGCCTACGGAAACCCGATGAAGCGCAACATCGGCCATGGCAATCATGGTCCACGCATCCTGAAGCCCGATCATTTCATAGGGTTGGGTCAGCCGGGCCCTTTCCACTCCGTATCGTTCTCGATTCACGTAATGAAAGGGATCCTCATAGTTCTGATTGGATACGGGATTGCATCGTTCAACGGTGATGCGAGAATCAATGCTTACCAGTAGGTTCGGCAGGGCGAGCCGAACATCTTCGTGGTCCTCGGCGGCTTCCAAACGCGTGCGGAGTTCCGAAAGCACAGTGTCGGTGGTCTCCAACTGATACGCGGCCAACAGCTCGATTTCCCCGACGATGGTGGCGTTCCAAGCGGCGGCCAATCCCTCTGCCGTTGACCGGTCCTCGCCAGCTTCGAGCAGTACCCATACATGATTGGCGGGAGCGTAATAATCATCTCCCAGG
>PWSR01000177.1 GCA_003563985.1 Clostridia bacterium
GGAAGGTCGGGCCGAAGTCGAACTCGTGGTTTCCGAGTATGACTACGTCGTAGTCCATCTCCGCCAGCAGGTTCAATTCGGGTGACATGGTCGGTGACGCGAGCCAACTAAAGGGCGATCCCGAGAAGAAATCCCCGGCGTTGACGGTCAACACGGGGCGGTTGGAGCGAGCACTTCGCTGCATCCGCAGCGCCCCGGCCAGGCGGGCAAACCCGCCCGTCGTCTCATCTTCGGCCCCCGGTACGTAGTCGATGGCCGGCCTGGGCCAAAATGCCGCGTGCTCATCGTTCGTGTGCAGTATGGTAAAGCGCAACTCGGCGCCCTCGGCCCGGGCCGGTGCCACCGCAATGGCGATGGCCAGGGCCCAGAGGACGACCAGCAGCGCGATACACCTTCGATCCCGCAGTCTCACCGGATTCCGCCCTCCGGTCTAGCCTTCGACGCGCTCCACCAGTTCTAGCAGTACGCCGCCGGTGTCCTTCGGGTGCAGGAATGCCACCCGCGTTCCCCCGACGCCGGGGCGCGCCACTTCGTCGATCAGCCGCAGGCCCGCCTCCTTGATACGCTCCAGGGAGGCATCGATGTCCTCGACCTCGATGGCCAGGTGGTGGATGCCGGGGCCCCGTTTCTCGATGAATCGCCCGATGGTACTCTCCGGGTCCGTCGGCTCCAGCAGTTCGATGGAGCTCTCCCCCAGGGGTATCATGGCGACGCGCAGGCCGCGCTCGGGGAGTTCTTCGCGTTCGGCGACCTCAAGGCCCAACCCGTGGCAATAAATATTCATGGCTTCTTCGATGTTCTCCACGGCAATTCCCAGGTGATGCTTTCCCTTGATCTTCATCGTGTATTCCCCCTCGTATTCTTCCCGCAGCAGTTGCTGCCAGAGCATCTCGGCGATGCCGCCCGGCGTGACATCGCCGGCGCAAAGATTCTTATACCATTCGTCGTCGTCATCGGATAGCCAGCGCTCGGTGGATCGCGATACCCGGCGCGCCAGGATGGCGGCGATCTCGGCCCGCGCCCGCATCCGGCGACGGACCGTCAACAGGCCGCTCTCCGCCGCCAGTCGGCGGTGTTCGCGGATCATCTCCAGGAGACCTTCGACGCCCTCGTCGCGCTCGGCGCTGGTGGTGGTAATCCGGGGCTCGGGGTCGTGGCGGGGCGGCGCGAGGTTCAGGGAAGACTCCAAGACCGACTCGACGCGCGCCGCACCGGGGAGATCCGACTTGTTCACGACCAGGAAATCGCCGATCTCGGTGATGCCCGCCTTGATCGCCTGGACGTCGTCGCCGAGCCCGGGGACGAAAACGACGACCACGGTATCCGCGACCCGGGCGATGTCCACTTCGGACTGCCCGACCCCCACGGTTTCTACCAGGACGATATCCTTACCCGACGCCTCCAGGACCTTGATGGCACCGTACACCGCCCGGGAGAGGCCCCCCAGGCTGCCCCGCGTCCCCATGCTGCGGATGAACACGCCCCGATCGGTGGCCAGATCCCCCATGCGCGTGCGGTCGCCGAGCAATGCGCCGCCGCTGAAGGGGCTCGTGGGATCCACGGCTATGACGCCGACGGTGTCGCCCCGGGTGCGCAGGCGCTTGACCATCCGGTCGGTCAGCGTGCTCTTACCCGATCCGGGTGGACCGGTGATACCCACGACGTGGGATCCACCGGTATGGGGATGGAGGGCTTCGAGCAAGTCCCCGGCGTCGGTTTCTTCATCTTCGATCATGCTGATGGCTCGCGCCAGGGCGCCCGCCTTGCCCTCCCGGATGTCCACCAGCAAATCCTCCACGGTGCGTTGGGTCAATGTTTCAGGCCCCCACCCGTTCGCGGATGTAGCCGATGGCCTCCGCCGTGGGCGTACCGGGGGTGAAGACGCGGCCCACACCCAGCTTCTCCAGGTTGGGGATGTCTTCTTCGGGAATGACCCCGCCGGCGATCACGAGAATGTGGTCGGCCCCCTCTTCCTTGAGCAGGTCCATGATTTGGGGGAAGAGATGGTTGTGGGCGCCGGAGAGTATGCTGAGACCGATGACGTCTACATCTTCCTGGATGGCAGCACTCACGATCTTCTCGGGCGTTTGCCGAAGACCGCTGTAGATGACTTCAAACCCCGCATCCCGCATCGCCCGGGCCAGGACCTTGGCGCCGCGGTCGTGCCCGTCCAACCCGGGTTTCGCGATCAGAACTCGTATCCTACCTTCGCTCATCACAAGACCTCCAAGTCCTCGCTATCAAAGTACGATGGGTGCCTGGTACTCGCCGAATACGGAGCGCAGGGCCCCGGCGATCTCTCCCAGGGTTGCCTCGGCCCGCACCGCCTCCAGGATGGGTGGCATGAGATTCTCTTCGGAGGATGCCGCTTGGGCCAATGTCTCGAGACAGGTCTCGACCCGCGCACCATCCCGCGAGGCCTTGAGGGCATCCAACTTCTCCCGCTGTCGCTGTTCGATGGCGGGGTCCACCCGGAGGATCTCCCAATCGGGTTTTTCCTCGGTGCGATACTTGTTCATTCCCACGACGATCCGTTCCTCGGACTCGATGGATTTCTGGTGACGGTAGGCACTCTCCTGGATCTCCCGCTGGACGTAGCCGTCCTCGATGGCCGCCGGGGCACCACCCCGATCGTCGATCTCCCGGATGTACTCGCGGGCGGCTTCTTCGATGTCGTCGGTCAGGCGCTCGACGTAATAGGAGCCGGCCAGCGGGTCGATGGAGTCCGCGACGCCGCTCTCGTGGGCGATGATCTGCTGGGTGCGGAGGGCGATGCGAACGGAGTTCTCCGTGGGCAGCGCCAGGGCCTCGTCCCGGGAATTGGTGTGAAGGGATTGCGTGCCCCCCAGTACGGCGGCCAGGGCCTGCAGCGTGACCCGGACCACGTTGTTATCGGGCTGCTGCGCCGTGAGGGTGCACCCGGCGGTCTGGGTGTGGAAGCGAAGCCGGGCGGACCGATCCGAGGCGCCGTAGCGCTCGCGCATGATGCGAGCCCAGAGCCGGCGGGCGGCGCGGAACTTGGCCACCTCCTCCAGCAGGTCGGACTGGGCGGCAAAGAAGAAGGACAGGCGCGGCGCGAAGGCATCCACTTCCATGCCGCTCTGCACCGCGGCATCGACGTAGGCGATGGCGTTTGCCAGGGTGAACCCCACCTCCTGGGCGGCGGTACAGCCCGCCTCGCGCATGTGATAACCACTTATGCTGATGGTATTGAAGTTAGGCATGTTCGCCGCACAGTACTCGAATATGTCGGTGATCAGGCGCATGCTGGGATCCGGCGGGAAGATGTAGGTCCCCCGCGCCACGTATTCCTTCAGGATATCGTTTTGGATGGTGCCCGACAGGGCCTCGGGGCCGTGTCCGCCCCTCTCGCCCACCGCTATGTACATGGCGAGCAGGATGGACGCCGGCGCGTTGATGGTCATCGACGTACTCACCTTGTCCAGGGGAATGCCGTCGAACAGTGTGGCCACATCCCGCACGGAATCGATGGCAACCCCGACCTTGCCGACTTCGCCGGCGGAAATCGGTTCGTCGGAGTCGTACCCGATTTGGCTGGGCAGGTCGAAGGCGACGCTCAAACCGGTTTGGCCTTGCTCCAGGAGGTACTTGTACCTTTGATTGCTCTCCTCGGCGCTGCCGAACCCGGCGTACTGCCGCATGGTCCACAGGCGACCCCGGTACATGGTCGGCTGAGCGCCCCGCGTGAAGGGGAACTCCCCGGGAAAGCCCAGGTCGCGATCGTAGTCCATATCGGCGATGTGCTCGGGGGTGTAAGTGCGCTCCACGGGGTATCCCGAGAGGGTGGTGAACTCTTCTTTCAACTCCGGGAACCGTTTGACGGTTCGAGCGACGGATCCTTCTTCCCACTTCTTGCGATTCTCCTCGATCTCGCGCAATTTCTTTTCGTCAAACATCGCTAGACATCA
>PWSR01000074.1 GCA_003563985.1 Clostridia bacterium
CCCCGGGCCGATACGGCCGCTCCGCCAGCATGGCATCGATGGCGTCGGCCACAGCCAGGATCCGGGCGTGGTAGGGGATCTCATCGCCGCGCAACCCGCGCGGGTAACCCCGGCCATCGTGGCGTTCGTGGTGCGCCCGCACCACGTCGGCGATGAACCCCATCCGTTCGATTACGGGCTCGACGATCCGGGCAGAGGTGTCCGGGTGCCGGCGTACGGCCTCCCATTCCCGCTGGTCCAGGTCTTCGGACTTCATCAACAGGGAGCGCGATAGCTCGATCTTGCCCAGATCGTGGATCAGAGCCGACCACTGCAGGATCCGCAGGTCGGCCTCGTCCAGGCCCAGTTGACGACCGATGCCCAGGGCGTACTTCATCACGCGCTGCGAGTGGTTGTAGGTGTAGCCATCGCGGGCGGAGATGATATTCAGGAGGGTTCGTACCGCCGCCAACACCGCCCCGTCCTCCCCGGCCTGTTCTTCGTCCACCCCGGCGGCATCGGGGTAACGCTCCACCCGATCGCCCCCGCTGCGTTTCGCGTGGTACAGGGCCTCGTCGGCCTGGCGCAGCAATTCCTCTCGGTTTTGTGCCCAGTTGGGGTAAATGGAGTAACCGACCGAAACGCTCAGGGAGGGTCCGGCACCGCCGGATCCATCGGAGAAATCCGTTTCATCCACCCGCGCCCGGATGCGCTCGGCCAGCGTGAAGGCCTCCCGGCCATCGCCCCCGGGAGCCAGCACGATGAATTCCTCTCCCCCGTAGCGGAAGACCACGTCCGAGCGCCGCACGGCACGACGCAGCAGGCCGGCCAACTTCACCAGGGCCCGATCTCCCTGGGGATGTCCATACGTGTCGTTGTAGTGTTTAAAGTGGTCGATATCCAGAAGGATCAGCACCACGGAGTTCTCGTTACGATCCGCGGCGGCCAGCTCCTCGACGACGCGTTGGCCGAAATAGCGAAAATTGTACAGGCCCGTCATCTCGTCCACCAGGGCCAGTCGCTCCAGGGAAGAGTTGGCCAATTCCAGTTGGCGGACACTGCGCCGCACGTGCTCCGCCAGCACGGCAATCACCGTGGCGGCGATCTGGGTGGCGAGGATGAAACCGATGACGGCCAGGGCCACTTCGGGGACCAGATCCGCCTCCCCACCGATCATCTCCCGGCCGAAATAGACCAGGATCACGACGTTGGCCACCGACGCTACCGCCAGGCCCGCCCGGCCCAGGAGCAGCGCCGCCAGCATGGCCGCCAGCACCGGACCGCCCAGGGAAAGCACGCGATATAGCGCAGGGGCCTCCGGATAGGCATACAGGAGAAGGGGAATACTGTACAGGATGACCACTGCCATGGCGGCGAGGACAATCGTTCGCCCCTGGACCAGGCCCACCGCCGGTCCGGCGTCCTCTCGGGAAACTTCTTCGGGCATTACTCACATCCCCTCAAGGGCACCGGCTGCGGGCAAAGTGATCACTCCTCGTCGCAATCACCCCCGGGATCCGATCCTTCTACCATCTTCAAGAAAGCCTCCACCAACTCGGGATCGAACTGGGTTCCCGCGGCCCGTTCGATCTCGGCGATGGCCTGTTCGTGGGTGAACCCGGGTCGATACGGACGGTCGGAAACCATGACGTCGTACGCGTCCACAATGGCCAATATTCGCGCCGTCAGGGGAATATCCTTCCCAGAGGTTCCGTGGGGGTATCCCCCGCCCTCCCAGCGCTCGTGATGCGCCAGGATGGCATCTGCGATGGGCCAGAGGTCCGGGGAGGATTGCGCGATGCGGTAGCCGATCACGGGATGGCTCTGAACCAACCTCCGCTCCTCCTCCGACAGCGAACCCTTTCGGTTGAGCAGCTCCGTCGGCAGGGCGATCTTACCGATATCGTGCAAGTCCGCCAGCAGGACCAGTTCCTCGATCTGCTCCGGCGTGGCGCCGGCGCGCCGGCCCAGGGCCGTGGCCAGGGCGCGGAGGTGTTCGGAGTGTTCCGCGCTCTCGACGCCGGTCTCGCGCAGGGACCGTCGCAGCGAGTCCAGGATGGAACCGCGGACATTGTGTATTTCCCGGGTCTTGCTCCGATACATCCGTTCCTCGGCACGGCGCAGGACCTCCTGGATATCCTCTTCGGACGCCTCCTTCGTCGCCGTTCCCAGGGATACGCTGATATCCAACGGGGCGCTGTCGTTGTCGACGAAGGCCTCCTTCAGCCGTTCGCAAATGTTCTCGGCGGTGGTGGCGTCGGTCTTGGGTAGGATCACGATGAACTCGTCACCACCCCAGCGGGCGATGACATCCTCCTCGCGAAAGTGCCGGCGGAGCATCGATGCCACCTCGCGCAGCAACGCATCTCCCTCGTGATGCCCGAAGGCATCGTTGACCAGTTTCAGTCCATTTACGTCCGCCATCACCAAACTTATGGGCATCTGCCGATCCACGTCCAGGCGCTTGAGTTCCTCCTCGAAGTACGTACGGTTGTAAAGGTCGGTGAGTTGATCGTGCATACTCAGGTAGCGCATTCGCTGCTCGGATCGCACCCGGGCACTAACGTCGCGGATCATCACCATGTCTGCCGTCCGCCCGTCGTAGGAAACCAATCCGGCATTCATCTCGGCGTGGACCACCGAACCATCCCGGTGCCGTAACCGGGTGCGGTAAATGGGGATTTCGTCCTCTCCGATCATCCGGCGATTGTACCGTTTTACCACCGTGGGAATCTCCTCGTAGTCCACGTGTCGCAGGAATTCCGTCTCCACGATTTCCTCGGGTCGGTAGCCGAGGAGATCCTCGATGCGGGGATTGGCGAACTTGATTACGTAATCCTGGATGATCACGATGGCGTCCGAGGCCCGCTCCACCAGGTTCCGGTACTTACTCTCGCTCACCCGGAGCGCCTCTTGCGTTCGGAGGTTGCTGAAGATGTAACCGACGGGGGTGGCGATGTCCTCGACGTAGCCCAGGATCTCGGGGGCCAGAGCATGCGCCCTGGAATCGTTCAATTGGATCAACCCCATGACTTCTACCCCGGCGTAGATCGGAACCAGGGCGATGCTTCGATAGCCCTCCTGGTAACACCGCGCCCGGTAGACACTATCCTCCGGTTCCCTTTCCACCAGTTCCGCCAACCACGACTCGGCGTCCCCGATGTAGAAACTCCCGTGGGCGGTGAACTCGCGATGACCCAGGGGAACCTCGCCCCGCAGCACCCGCCCGCAGACGCAGTCCAGGACGACCCGGCCGGCGTCGTCCCGGACGGGAACGCCGTGGGCATCCAATGTCGTCAAGTGGGATTCGGCGCGGACGAAGGATGGTGAGAATCCCCGGGTAACATAATAGGTAAAGTCGTCTTCCCGCGAAAAACGGATCGCCCCGGCCTCGACCTCGGCCAGTTCCATCACGTCATCGAGGACCATCTCGGTGGCCTCTACCAGGGTTTCGCAGCTGGCCAGCGACGAAAGAAGGGACAACTTGCGATCGCGCAACTCTTCGGCGCGGTGAAGATCGGTTACATCGTGGAGGCCGAATACCACGCCCTCGATAGTGCCGTCTTCGTCGCGCAGCGGCGCCCCGTTGATTCGCAGGTAAATCTGACTGCCGTCGGGCAGTTCGATGCGCTCCTCGAAGTCGAGGACGGTCCGCCCCTCCCGCATCACGCGATCGAAGATGCGTTCCCCCTCTTCGATGGGATCACCCTTGAAGTCCGTGCTGTTCCAGTCCGGCGCGTCGTAGGCGCGATCCCGCAGACGGCTTTCCTCCAATCCGAGTATCGATTCGGCGTGGGCATTCGCAAAGACAATGGTGCCATCCCGATCCACCATGGAGATCCCGGCGGGGCTGGTATCCATGAGTTTGGCGATGACATCCCGCTCGCGCCGCAGTGCCCTCCGGGTCTCCCGCTCTCCGGCGATGTCGCTGGCGAAAACGCATACGTA
>PWSR01000065.1 GCA_003563985.1 Clostridia bacterium
TCCCGCCCGGCTGTTTCGCTTGCTCGCGGGGAATCCCGGACTGCTGCGGAGTGTCGCCGCGCTGGCGGTCGGTAACATCGGGTACGGAGAACTGTGGGCCGCCGTGGGCGGGATGCGCATTCTGGGGAGACGGGGTATCGGACCCCGCGGGGGAAAGGGAGAAGATTGAGATGAAGGACAATCCCGTATTGGACCTGTTGATGTCCCGGGCATCCATTCGACGTTACAAGTCGGATGATGTGCCGACGGACCTGGTGGAGGCGGTAGTGCGGGCGGGGCGGCAAGCGCCCTTCACCGGACAGATGTACTCCGTGATCGCGACCCGGGATCCCGAGAAACGGGCGAAATTGCCACCCCTGCTGGGTCATCTCGCCACGGCCGCCCCGGTATTCTTCCTCTTGTGCATGGATCTTCGGAAGCTGGAGAAGTTCGTGGTTGCCGGTGGGGGACGCATGCAAGCTGCGGATCTGAGTCTACTCTTCTGGGGCATCCAGGATGTGGCCTACGTCGGGGAAAACATGGTCATCGCGGCCGAATCCCTGGGGTTGGGAACGTGCTTCCTCGGGAGTGCCCCGTGGGTATCCCGCCAGCTGGCGGAGTTGTTCGATTTGCCCGAGCGGGTGTACCCGATCGTCGGCATGGTGATGGGCTATCCCGCGGAACGTCCGCCCGTCCGGCCCCGACTTCCCTTGCGCTACGTTCTCCACTGGGATGGTTACCGCGATCTATCCCGGGATGATGTGGATGCGGCCCTGGAGGTCATGGATGCCGGGTTGATACGCGAGGGATATTACCACAAGTACGATGCCAGCGCGGATCCCGGGCGAATCGCCGAGGATTACGGATGGCGGGAACACTTGCCCTACAAGTACGGCAACCTGCCCCGGGATCTGCGGGATCTCTTGGCGGCCCTGTCCGAGGGCGGGATCGACCTGATTCCCCGGGGGGATGGAAGGGAATAGGCTCGCCCGTCGCGGGTGAGGATCTACGTCCTCAGTGGGTCGCCGGGCCGAAGTGTCGGTCCAGGAAGTCGAGTACGCGCTCGGCGTATTCTGCGTCTCCGGCGGGATCGGTGAAATCTCCCTCCACGATCAGGTGCATATCTCCCTCCCGGGACCAGGTTTCCACGTGGTCCGGTGCGGCATCCCGCAAGCGGCCGAGGCTTGCGTAGGGCACCTGCGAGTCGCGGGTGGAATGGATGAGCAATGCCGGGCGACCCCCCAGGTTGGCGATCTGGCGCCGGGGTGTCATCCGCACGGCCTCGCCCCCGAAGTGCAGCATGAGATACCCGGTGACGAAGGGCCTTTGGATGGGGGCCAATGCGCGGGGCAACCCGGATTCGACCATGTTATCCACGAAGACGTCGGGCCACGAAGAATACGCGGAGAGCGCCACCAGGGCATCGATGGCCTCCATACTCCCCGCCGCGTTGATGGCGGCGGCGCCGCCCATGGACAGCCCGTAGGCGACGATGGGATGCCCGGCCAACTCCGGATCCCCCCGTATGTGCTCCACCGCCGCGGCTACATCCAGGTGCTCCCGGATCCCCAGGGAAACCCGGTCGCCCTCGCTGGGCAGGTGGGCCCGCATCTCTACCAACAGGGAGGCGTAGCCGGCCTCCGCCATCATGGCTGCGTGGCCGAAGAAGGCGGTGACCGATGGGTTATGGGTTCCCGACAAGAAGATGATGACGGCGCGCGGTTCCCCGCCCCCGGGGAGGACCCGATGAGCCCGGAGAGTCAGTCCGTCGGAGGTCTCCAGGTCCAACCGTTGGGCGGTCAACCCGAAGGTTTCCGGATCGAAGGTGTGGTCGAAGGAAACCGGTCCCCGCATTACGTCGGGCATGATGAAATGGGGAACGGCGGCCAGGCCCAGGATGGCCAGGACGAGAAAGGAGGCGAAGAGAAGCGTGGGGAAGCGACGGGGTCTCTTCTTCCTCGCGGACCCGTGACCCACCATTTCCACTTCGTGCATCGCGTTCGCCCCCTTCGTCCGGATCAGTGCGGTGGCAAAGAAAGAGCGATCCCCTTAGTGAAAAGACGATCGCTCCCGATTGTGCCGAGGGTGGGACTCGAACCCACAAGGGGGGTTGCCCCATACGATTTTGAGTCGCACGCGTAGACCAATTCCGCCACCTCGGCCCTCGTTCGAACGTCATTCATTATAGCAAAGGGAATCCGACGCTACAACGACCGCGGCCGGCAAGTCGCCCGCATCCGCGCGCGCGGAGCACCGTGAGACCACCCCGGGTGAAAATCCTATCGGTAGTAATGGCGGAGAAAACAGAACCTAGGGATCGCAACGAGTGGTTCAATGCATTTCATTGCGCCCCAAAAGCCTATGCGTGGTATCAGGGCGCCTAGCGATCCCCCCAACGCCATAATTCCGAAAAACGTCGAGAAAATACGTAGTCGCCACGATGCAATTTTGCTATACTGTATGGGATCCGGGAGCCAATCCGGATATATGTGGAAGGACCGGAGGGATGACATTGGACGAGGATCGCCTGGTGGCCCTGGCCCGTTCGGGCGAGGTGCCCGCCTTCGAGGCCCTGGTGGCTGAATACGAGGGCCGAATATATAACATGTCCTACCGGATGCTGGGCAATGCCGAAGACGCCCGGGATGCGGCCCAGGATACCTTTCTCAAGGCCTACTCGTCCCTCGACAGGTTCCGGGGCGACTCCTCTTTTTCCACCTGGCTGTATCGCATCGCCAAGAATGCCTGCCTGGACATGCTGCGGAAACGGGGACGGGGGACCGTTTACTCCCTGGACGAACCATTGGGCACCGAGGACGGCGAGATGGAGCGCCAGCTTCCCGGAGACCTGCCCGATCCCGAGGACGCGGCCCTGGACTCCGAGATCCGCGAGGCCGTGGCGGATGCAATAGCCGGCCTCCCGCCCCATCATCGTGCTATCATCGTCCTCCGGGATATCGAGGAATTGACCTACGAGGAGATCGCCGAGGTCCTGGAAGTGGAACTGGGCACGGTCAAGTCCCGGCTCTACCGGGCCCGGGCCGCATTGAGCCGCTCCCTGGCCGCTCTGGAACTTTTCCGGGATCGCGGCGTCGGTCCGGGTGAGAGGAGGGAGCAGGGATGAGCGAGCGTTGCGGTTTCCAATCGGAAGATTTGTCCGCCTATCTCGACGGCGAGCTGTCGGAGGCGGAAGTACAGGTCGTCGAGGCACACCTGTCGGACTGCGAGTGTTGCCGCCGATCACTGGAGGCGCTGCGTCGCACCCGCGCCCTCGTCCTGAGTTTGCCCTCCACATCACCGCCCCCGGAGTTCCGGGAGGATTTGCGGGAAGCCCTCCGGGCCGCCGGGGCGCCGAAGCATTCCCGCGGGGTTCGCTCCCGGGGAGGCGGCTGGCACCGCGGACTGGCGTTGGTCGCGGCCTCGATCCTGGTCGTCCTGTTGCCGATGGCGGCCCTGGTGTCGACGATGATGGTGCCGACGGAGGACCAGTTTCCGCTGCTCGCCGCCGACCCGCCGCCGGGGGAGATGGGGATCATGGAGACGGCCCCCGAAATCAGCACCGAGGAGGCTGCGGATCCTCCCCGGGATGTCGAAGAAATCGTGGCCAGTGAGACCTACATTATTCGGGTGGACGACGTGGAAATCGCGACGCCGCAGGCCCGTTCGGCTCTGCTCGACGGCGGGGGCGAGGTCCTGGGGCTGACCCGGACCTACGATGCCGCCGGGTACCTGAATAAGGCGGTCCTGGTCGGGGACCTACCCCGGGATGCCATCCTCGAGATGGGGGAGCGGGCGCAGCAGATCGGTATCCTGGTGGAGCGCCGGCGGGAGGAAACCTCCTACGGCGACCCGGGCACGCGTACCGAAGTGATCCTGAGCCTGGAGAAGATGGAACACGTGGTGCCCCCGGCGGACGGGGACGAACTGGTCCGCGCCGAGGCCCTGCGGCGGCCGGGTGCCCTCGGGGAGCGGATTCGAAGGAGTTTCTCCGGATCCTGGACCCGGTTCGGGGCGGGGGTCGCCACTGCGCTTGTTTGGATCGCGGGGCACCTACCCCACCTGGCCTTCGCCGTTGGTGCGATAATCCTCGTCTTCGCAGTGTCGCGCCGGGGAACCCGGAGTGCACCCCCGAAAAAATAGATCACTTGAGGTAAAATGAATAGAGGGACCGGCGGGGTGCCCGGGATTGGGCACCCCAATTTGCGGATCCCACCAGGGGAGATGAGGCGCTTTGTCCAATGCAACCTGCGACGGTGGGCCGGTACTTCTCGTCGATGGCACCAGCCTGGTATACCGCGCGTTCTTCGCCATATCCGGGTTGACCGCCCCCGACGGGCGACCGACCAACGCCGTGTACGGTTTTACCAACATGCTCCTGCGCCTGCTTGAGGACTCCGAGTGCGAGGCCATCGTGGTGGCCTTCGACAGGGGGGCGCCGCAGTACCGGTTGGATATCTATCCCGACTACAAGGGACATCGACCCGAGATGCCCGAGGAACTGCGGCCGCAGTTCGACATGGTTCGCGAGGTGCTGGACGGCCTCGGCGTGCCCCGGATCGAGATCGACGGGGTAGAGGCCGACGACATCCTCGGCACCCTGGCCCGCCAGGTGTCCGAGGCCGGGCGGCGGGCCATACTGGTCTCGGGGGACAAGGACTTGCTGCAGCTGATCTCGGACCGGACCGAAGTCCACTTGACTCGCCGCGGTATTACCCAGATGGAAACCTACGACCTCGCGCGGATCCGGGAAGAATATGGGGTCGAACCTCCCATGCTCATTGACGTAAAGGGCCTGATGGGTGACTCCTCGGACAACATACCCGGCGTGCCGGGGATCGGAGAGAAGACGGCGCTGAAGCTGGTCAAGAACATCGGGGGCTTGGAGGCGGTCCTGGCGGATCCGGACCGGGCCGGGGGTAAGGCCGTGCCGAAGCGCCTTCGCGAGCACGCTGAAGACGCCCGGATGAGCCGGATCCTGGCGGAGATCCACACCGACATTCCCCTGGATTTCGATCTGGAATCCCTGGCGCCCCCGGAAATGGACGAGTCGGATCTGGCCAAGACCCTGGGGCAGTTGGGCTTCACCGCCCTCCTGGAGCGCCTGGGCGTGGAGACATCCCCCGAGACCCTGCCGGGTGTCGACCTGGGGGCGGTAGAGCCCTCTACCTGGAGCGAGGGGCTCCCCGGGGAGTTCGCGGAGGGCGATGTGGCCGTGGATTGGCGTCCCGACGGAGAGGGGTTGGCCTATTTGGCCGTCTCCGCGGATCCGGAGAGCGGTGTGTTGTTGCGTCCGGAGCCCGGGGCGATGCGGGCCCCGTTGGAGCAGCTCTTTTCCGGCGAAGGCCGGCGCGTGGTCGGCTGTGACCTCGGTGAATTGCTGGCCCGGGCCGGGGTACGGGAACCCGTCGCCGATCTCCTCGACCTGCAGCTGGCGGCGTACCTGCTGGATCCCTCCCGCTCGTCCTATCCCCTGGAGTCCCTGGCGGCCACCTACCTGGAGACCGCCCTGCCCCCGGATAGCGAGCCCGAGGAAGCCCGTATCGGTGCGCGCCTGGCGGCCGTGGCCCTGCTGGGCCCGGCCCTGGAGGGGGAACTGGCGGCGGCGGGTTTGAAGGATCCCCTGTTCGACGAAATCGAGACGCCGCTGATACCGATCCTGGCGCGCATGCGGATAGATGGTATCGCCGTCGATCCCGACACCCTGCGGGAGCAGGGCGAGTCCATCGAGGAGCGGATCGAGGCCGTCCAGGGGGACATCTGGGAGATCGTCGGTCGTGAGTTCAACGTCAGTTCCTCGAAGCAGCTGGGGGAGGTGCTCTTCGAGGAAATGGGGCTCCCGGTGATCCGCAAGACGAAGACCGGGTACTCCGCCGATGCCGAGGTGCTGGGACAGTTGTCCGTGGACTACCCCGTGGCGGGGATGGTCCTGGAGTACCGATCCCTGGTGAAACTCCGGGGCTATGTATCCGGACTCCTGGGGGAGATCGACCCGGAGACGGGACGGATCCACACGACCTTCCACCAGGTCGTGGCGGCCACGGGGCGGCTGTCCAGCTCCGATCCCAACCTGCAGAACATCCCCATCCGTGAGGAGACGGGGCGTCGATTGCGCCGGGCCTTCGTGGCCCCCGAGGATCACGTGCTGCTGGCCGCCGACTACTCCCAGATCGAGCTGCGGATCCTCGCACACCTCTCGGAGGACGAGACCCTCACGGATGCCTTCAACCGGGGAGAGGATATTCACCGGCGGACGGCCAGCGAGGTGTTCGGCGTGCCCATGGACGAGGTCGACGGCCGGCTGCGCAATGCCGCCAAGGAGGTAAACTTCGGGATCATCTACGGCATAAGCGGCTTCGGCCTGGCCCGCAGCCTGAAGATCGATCCCGCCGAAGCCCAGGAATACATCGACGGTTACCTGGAGCGCATGCCCGGGGTACAGCGCTACATGGAAGACGTGGTGGTGGAGGCCCGGGAACGGGGCTACGTGCGCACCATGTTCGGAAGAATTCGATACCTGCCGGATCTTCACCACCGCGTGTACCATCGGCGGATGTTCGCCGAGCGAATGGCACTGAATACCCCCATACAGGGTGCGGCGGCGGACATTATAAAGAAGGCCATGGTGCAACTGGAGGGAGACCGGTATGCCCCGGTGGTGGAGGGGGCCCGACTCCTGTTGCAGGTGCACGATGAACTGATCTGGGAGGTCCCGCGAGAGGGCGCGGAGGATTTGGCACGGCGGGCTCGCCGGATCATGGAGGCGGCCACGGATCTTCTCGTGCCGCTGCAGGTGGACCTCAAGTCGGGATCAAACTGGTACGACATGCAACCCATGGAGGTGTCGCGGGACGATGCCTGAGTTGCCGGAGGTGGAGACCATCCGCCGTTCGCTGGGCGCCGCGGTGGTGGGCCAGCGGGTGATGACCGCCGAGTTCCGCCGGGAGGACATCCTGAGGTCCGATCCCAGGACATCGGCGGGCTCCGCGGCCCGGTGCGCCGCCAGGACCCCGGGCTCTCGCATCCGGGACCTGGGCAGGGTGGGGAAGCATCTCGTCGTGCACCTGGACGACGATTGGGGTTGGATCGTCCACCTCGGGATGTCCGGTACCCTGACGCTTTCGGATGGCGGCCCCGAGGCGGATCATACCCACGTGGTCTGGACCACCGAGGACGGTAGCAGCCTGCGCTTTCGGGACCCGCGGCGCTTTGGTGGCTGGACGGCGGCGGAGATCCCCCCGCCCGAGGGCGTCCTGAAGGGGCGCGTGGGCATCGATGCGCTGGATCCGGAATTGGATGCCGCGGCCTTCGCGGCGAGGTTGGCGGAGAGCCGATCTCCGGTGAAATGCCGGTTGCTCGATCAACGCCTGGTGGCTGGCCTCGGGAATATCTACGTCGACGAGGCCCTCTACGAGGCGGGGATCCATCCGGGGACACCCGCCTGCCATCTATCCTCGGCGTCATGGGAGAGGCTATACTGGGCCGTACGGAGGATCCTGGCGTCGGCCATCGACCACCGGGGAACGACGTTCTCGGATTTTCGGGACGGCCGGGGCCTGACCGGGGACAACTGGGAGCGACTGCGGGTGTATGGCCGGGCCGGGGCGGCGTGTGGGCGCTGCGGACGTCAAGTGGAAAAGATGATCCTGCGGGGACGGGGCACGCATTACTGCCCCGGTTGCCAGGGAGAAGAGATCGAGGGAGGTGAAACCGGGGACGATTCGTTCCCCGGGACGACTTGAACACATTTTACCTGGAGTTCGATACACGGGAAGACCTCTTGGAGGCCATCGAGACCCTGAAATCGCAGTACGATTTCGCCGGAGAGATGTCCTATCGCAAGAACGAAGACGGAACTTGGCGCCTGGCGGTGCTCTCCGAAAAGCGCTTTCGGGAATCGACCATCGAGAAAATGCCAGGTCGCGCCGTCGTCGAGTCATGAAGCGACCGTATCGGGTGGGATTGACCGGGGGCGTGGGCTCGGGAAAATCCACTGTCGCCCGCATCCTCGCGGATCGGGGCGTTCCGGTGGTGGATGCGGATACCATCGCCCGGGAGGTGGTGGAGCCCGGCGCCCCGGCGTACCGGGAGGTGGTGGAGGCCTTCGGCCCCGGGATCCTGCGGGAAGATGGGACCCTGGATCGCGGGGCACTGGGGAGGATGGTCTTTTCCGACCCCGCGCTGCGGCGGCGGCTGGAAGGGATCACCCATCCCCACATCCTCCGGCGGATGTCCGAGGAGATCGACCGGATCGGTGACCGGGGATGTGAATTGGTCGTCCTCGACATTCCCCTCCTCTTCGAAGTGGGCCTGGAGGACATGTGCGATGAAGTGTGGGTGGTGTGGGCGGCGAAGGAACGGCGCATTGGACGGGTGGCGAGCCGTGACGGCCTGGATAGCGACGAGGTGGAGCGCCGCATGGGCGCCCAGATGCCCCTGGAAGAAAAGGTCGCCCGCGCCGATGCCGTCATCGACAATGATGGTTCCCTCGAGGATACCTCGGACCGCGCTCGCCGGTTGCTCGATGCGGCCCTTCACCGGGCCCGGGATAGATGTTGAGACACCTCCGGGTTGCGGCCACGGTGGGGCTTCTCCTCGCCCTCCTGGGGGTCGTCACCTTCGTCGGGATGCGCGAGGTCTACCCGGTGCGCTATCGCCGGGATCTCCTGGCGGCCGCCCGGGAACACGGGCTCGAACCCGCCCTGGTGGCGGCAGTGGTCCGCGAGGAGAGCCGCTTTCGGCCGGGCGCCATCTCCCCCAAGGGTGCGGTGGGGCTGATGCAGCTGATGCCATCCACGGCACAGTGGGTTGCACAGGCCCGGGAAATGGAGGATTTCGACTTAACCCAGCTCCCGGATCCCGCCACGAATCTCCGCATGGGCTGTTGGTACCTCTCGCACCTGATTGATGTCTTTGGGGGCTCGGAAATCATGGCCATTGCGGCGTATAATGGAGGGGTAAGTCGCGTGTCGGGCTGGTTGCAGACCGGGGCTTGGGCCGGAACCATCGATGATCTAGAGATGATCCCCACCGCGGAGACGCGGGAGTTTCTTCGCCGGGTGGAAGCGAGTCGTCGCATTTACAGGATGCTCTACCGCTGGTCGGAATGGGAGTAGATAACGTGCGCGAGGAAAAAGAAGATCGCAAGCGAGGACGTCGGGGGCGGAAGAGCGAACCGGGCGTCTATTACCTGCCGCCCAAACCTGAGGGTGAGCTGCCTCGCGACGAGGACGGTAAGGCGCCGGAGTACGGTTGGTCGGATGTATTGGCTTTCGTCGTGGCCGCGTACCAGGTCATCTTTCCCATCCTGGGAATCATGTTCGGGGTGTTCTTGCTGATCTGGGGCGTCCTCTGGTTGTTGGCCCGGTAGTAGTTGAACGGCCTTCGACGCTGTGCTAGAATGATCTTCGTCGAGCCGAAGTGGTGGAACAGGCAGACACGCGGTGTTCAGGGCGCCGTGGGCAACCGCCCATGTGGGTTCGAATCCCACCTTCGGCACAGGGATCGCCCTATCCCGGGGATAGGGCGATCCCTTTCGCTTTTTGGCTGGCCATTCGCGTCCGCACGTGGTCTAGGCCGGTTTCTGGAACGAAATCAGGTACATCTTCCCATCCCAGAGTTCTCGATTGTCGATCTTTTCCATGGTATCCGGGACCAGATCCACGGGAGATGCGTATGTCCCGGCATCGGGCTTCTGGTAGAATCGGTTTATCAGTGATGGTTGTTCCTGCAGCTGTTTCTCGGTTTCATCTCCTATGTAGAGCCTCGCGCCGGGCCGGGCTACGCGGACCATCTCGAGAATGGCGCGTTCCTTGTCGTTGAAGAAGTTGATCCCGCCAATGTGGAGCACGACGTCGAAGGTGTCGTCGGCAAAGGGCAGGAACTCTGCATTGCCCTGGACCAGGTCCAGCGGGTGCCGCCAGTTCCGCATGTTGCGCTGGCACTTCCGGAGCATCCCCATGGAAATATCGAGTCCCACGAATTGATCTGCGGCCATTCCGTGGTCGATGATGCTCTTTATTTGCCGCCCCGTTCCGACGGAGGTCTCAAGCACCCGGTCGCCGCTTCGGACGTCCATAGCCTCGGTGATCTCCCCGAATACCGCATCGGCTCGCAGTAGACGGGCCACCGTTGTCATGAAGAAATCGTAGAAGGGGGACAACGAGTCGTACCGCCTCTGGTAGAGCCGATTCAGACCTTCCACCTCCTGCTCGCGCAGCATGATGGGTATGCCCCCTATGACCGGGAAGCGCTCCCGCGTCTCGGGGTCCACCAGGGCACCATCCCGCAGATCGGGCCGGTTGCCCGTATAGGGATTGATCAGGATGGATCGGAGCTCGGTTCTCATAACCCATACCCCTCTATTCACCGATGAGCGTTATCGCCCGTTTTCGATATCTTTCTTTGGAAATCATAGCAAATCTTTCTCCTCGGTACGATGCGACGGGACAAATAGTACGCCCGCCGCGGTTCGGTCGAGTGCGTTAACCGTCGTGCGGATGCATCCATTGACTTCGCGCGGCACTGCACCCGGAGTTTGCGACAGATAGGATCGTGGCGGTGGTGGTGTAGAACAACGGGATGCAAGGGGAGACGAATAAGGTCCGGCGGGTCCCGGCGCACCACGATAGGGTTTCGCGGTGGCGTACACACCGGGTTGGTGGTTCATTCCCCCTGCGATCGGGTTTCTCTCGGTGTCTCGAACCATGCGACGAGCCCACCCCTGGCAGTACCGATACACAAGCCGCGACGGTAGGGCGGAAATCGCTCTCTTCGGTAAGCGGGACATAGTATCCGAGCTCTGTTACAATGGAATCCTACGCGTGTGCAGCGCCCTGCGAGCCGTGTACATGACCTACCTTACCCCATTAATGGAGGGATGCCCGTGGAATTCCGAGTGATCGAGCGCACCTTTTCCGACGACGAGTCGAAACCCTCGATACTCCTGGCCAACATGGATACGACGATCAACACCGAGACCAATCTCCTCAAGATGGAACAAGTCATACAGCTGGCCCACGAACGGGATGTAAACATCGTGATCTTCCCCGAACTGTGCGTGACCGGCTACGTGTGGGATGCGGAAGACGATGCAGATGTCTTCGAACATCTCCGGGGCGGCGACAATAACAATCTCACCCATTGGATGAACAACGTGCGCGACAGTCTCACCGACTCGGGGAGCGGCCTCGAATACGTACTGTACAACAACGTTCGCGGTATGGGCGACGACTTGTACAACTCCACCTTCATCCTCCATCCGCACATCGATCCCAACGATCCCCAGTTCATCTACGACAAGATCTTCCTCCCACCCATCGAATGTCGATTCTTCACGAGGGGTCCGGACCGTCGCCTGGTAATCGATACCAAGTGGGGACGCTTTGGGTTCCTAATATGCTACGATCTCACCTTCATAGAGCTCGCCCGCAAGTACGCTCTCCAGCACGAAGTGGACGCGATCGTAACCATGGCCCAATGGAACTCGGAGAGCATCCGGGAATACCCCGGGATGAACGTGCGCACGGATCACTACTACGGATTCCTCTGGGATCTGATGAATTCTTCCAAGGCGGCCTATAACCAGGTGTGGAGCCTGGCGGCAAATTCGGTCGGTCGACACCCCATAAGCGAGGAGTATTTCTGGGGCGGAAGTGGGGTATGGGCGCCGTCCGGCATGAACGTTCTCCAGGCATCGAATATACACGAGGAACTGCTGCTCATCAGGAACATTGATATCGAGGGGCAGACGGAACGCGAGAAGGACGAATACAATTACCGGCTGGACTTCCAAGGGATCTACAGCGATATCGCGGGCGAGGACCCCCGCATCAAGTATCTCGACGACCCCCCGAACGGCTAGTGTCCCCCGATGGCTTAAATGGGGTTGACCCGCCGAGAAGGCCGCTCGAAACACCCGGCAAAGCTTGGCTCGATCTACGTCGAGGAGCATTGCCGGGTCCACGGCGCCATTCTCATGAGCGGAAACCTCGGGATCGCCGTCCCCGGCGCGGCCCCGGTGCCGAAACGCCAGAATCCATAATCCATCGATTTCCAGCTCCAAAGTCGAGGGAATTCTCCCGGACACGGGTACTGGTTCTTCTTTTCACCAATCCACGGGGGCATTATGACGATCCAGCCCGGAGACGCTTTTTCCGGCGAATTTGGATCTCCGATTTACCCTTTACAGCGATACGATCCTGTTATATAAAATCCAAATAGTTCGGGGTAACCCGAAGGTATGCCAATACGATTCTGGGTGGTATCAAAGAGATCCATGCTATCGGATGAAATCGCCGGATGGATGCGCGACGAAATTGACAACCTCGAAGCCGACGGAGCCGTGATCGGATTGAGCGGCGGCGTCGATTCCGCCGTAGCGGCCGGCCTAATCAAGAAGGCGATGGGGGACGACACCCTGGCCGTGCTGCTACCGTGCGACGGCAGCTCGTCCGAAGACGAAGACTATGCGCGCCTCGTGGCCGATATCTACGACCTGGATACGATTACCATCGATTTGAAGGGTGCCTTCGGCGCCATGGAAGAGAGTTTTTCCAGTCAGAGTATTCCGAAGAAGACACGCGATCGTTGGCCGAAGACAGCCCTCGAGATCGATGAGCCGGATAAAGACCACGCGTTGGAGAACGCCAAACCCCGCATTCGCATGATGGCGCTTTACTACGTCGCCGAGCGAATGAACTATGCGGTCATAGGCACGAGTAACAAGAGCGAATTACTGGCCGGGTACTACACCAACCACGGCGATAACGCGGCGGATATCCAGCCGTTGATCGACCTCCTCAAGACCGAGGTATGGGATCTGGCTCGTGAATTGGGTGTCCCCGAGGAAATCATCGAACGTCCGCCGTCCGCTGGATTCTACGAAGGCCAAACCGATGAGGACGAGCTCGGGGTAAGCTATCGCACCCTCGACCGAATCTTCGGCGGGGAGGCGGACGTGGCCGACGGAGCGCCCATCGGCGAGGAGGATATACGGCGAGCCAACGAATTGCGGGCCGCCGCAGCCGACAAGAGCAAGGATCGCATATTCAAGCACAATGATTGAGAGAAATGCCGGTCGATTTCCCGCGGCTGCCGATCAGAAAATGACGCAGTATCATCGAGGCCGGGGGTGGCACCCCCGGCCTCGAGCGATTCTCGTAGCTAGGCTAGCGAGGTCACCGACCTCTTACTCCTTGTGCTTATGGTCCAATGCGCCCACCGGGCATGCTTCTATGCACTCGAAACACTCGGAGCAACTGAGGGGAAGCGTCTCGCCAAAGGCGGTGTCGATGCGCGTCTCGTATCCGCGGAACTTGAACCCGAGGAGATGCTCGTTGACCACATCCCGACAAACCTTCACGCAAATCCCGCACTTGATGCATTTCCCGCGATCCAAGATGATGTCCGGGTGATCGGCATTGTACCCAGCGTGGATCTTCTCTCCACCGAAAATGTCGGGATCTGCGCCCATTTCCGTGGACCGGTCGCGGAGACCACAATTCGTTTTCGCCGTACAGCTGCATTCAATGCACCGTGCACCCTCAACCTCGATTTCCTGTGCGGTGAAGGTTTGGGTGACTTCATCGAAGGTCGTCTGTCGCCGCTCCATGGGAATATGCCGTTGCGGGACCCGCCCATCTTCCGATGACGTCTTCAAGAGGACGAGATCCTCCGTGGACATCGACTGCCAATGCCCGCGACTCACGTTGATGGGCTCCTCCGGTTCGTACTCCGTACCCCGGATATGGGCCAGGGCACCGTGGGCACTATTTCGAGCGGCCGCGACAGCTTCAACGATTGTGGCCGGACCCGTAACGCAATCACCCGCCGCAAACAGGTTCTCTCCGACGTGGTAGCCGCCTTCGTGGACGGCCACATCGCCCCAATCGTTCGTTGGGATTCCCCCGGGGGCGTTCGTTTTTTGTCCGATCGCCATGATGACCGTGTCCGCGGCGAACTCGAACTCGCTTCCCTCGATGGGTTCAGGACGACGACGGCCCGACGCATCGGGGGCGCCCAGTTCCATCTGCAGGCATGTCAGGGTGAGGCGTCCATCCTCCCGCCGCAATCCGACGGGTTGCGTTAGGGTGTGCAGCTGCACACCTTCTTCCTTTGCCTCATCGATCTCCAGTTGTTCCGCCGGCATTTCGTTCTCCGTGCGACGATACAGACAGTGCACGGGAGAATCGGTGAGTCGCACCGCCGAGCGAACGCAGTCCATGGCGGTATTTCCACCGCCGACGACGACCGTCTCCCCGGGATCGGGCAACGAGAAATCGTGCTCGGCCAGGTTCCTCAAGAATTCGATACCACCGACGGCGAGTTCTTCACCTTCCGCCCGCATCGGGCTGGACAGCCAGGACCCGACCGTGACGATTACGGCGTCGTAGTCCGCCTGTAGCCGCGGAAGTTGTACGTCTTTTCCGA
>PWSR01000194.1 GCA_003563985.1 Clostridia bacterium
CGTGGACCGTCATCTGGAGTCCACCGGCAGCACTGGAGCAGGCCAGGAACCGGTCCCAGGATACCTCTTCGCATCCGAGGGCACGGGCGAGATCCGCCAGGGCATCCTCCAGTCCCTCGACCACGTCGCCGCGGTCCACCGTCGTCGCGCCCGCTCCCTGGCCCAGGAGGCGCGCGCATCCGTCGGCGACCCCGTCGAAGGCGCTCACCACCGTCGTGGTGCTCCCGATCTCCGCCACCAGGACTTCGACCTTCAACGACTCGCCCATCTCAGCTGCGATCCCGGCGGAATCGCACCAGGGCACTGGCCACGTCGTGACCGGTGGTGCCCCGGCCGAATCCGGCATCCAGACCCGCGGATTTCGCCAGGTCATCGGTCACCTGGGTACCGCCGGCGACCAGGACCAGGCGGTCGCGGATCCCCTTCTCGCGGGCCAGCTGGTCCAACCGCTCCATGTTTTTCCGGTGCACATCGGAGTGGGTGATGATCGTGCTGATCAGGATGGCCGACGCATCCGTCTCCACGGCGGCATCGATGGCCTTGTCCACCGGGACCGAGGTCCCCAGGTAGACGCAGTGGACGCCGAATTTCTCCAGGCCCCCGTGTTTGATGTCGATGATCTCCCGCATACCGACGGAGTGCTCGTCCTCGCCCACGGTTGCGGCCACCACGGTCATGGGTCGCTCGTCGATCTCCTCCCGGATCTCGTCCTCGGACAGGACCTCTTCTTTTTCGGGGATCTCCAGGGTGCTCGCATCGACGTCGTAGGGCGCCCGCGCCTTGATCTCGACGTAGGTTCCCTCGGTGGGGTGCATGACCCCGGTGTGAATCACCTCGGCCTCCTCCAGGCCCATCTTCTCCACCATCTGCAGGGCGGCGTAGTAGGCGATCTCCTCGGGGGCGGGGAGCATCATGTTCAGCGTCAGCCATCCGTCGCCAAACCACTCCACCTCCGGCCTGGTGCGCTCGGAGGCGCGGAGATCGGCCTTCTCCTCCAGCCGACTGTGCACGTTATCCTCGGGATCCAACTCGTCCACGTAAACGATTTTGCCGGGATCGCACAGGGTACAACCCCCGATGGAATCACAGGGCTTTCCGTCGTCGCCATCGGGAAGCGCATTGTAGCCGAAATGGTGGCACACCGGCGCCAGGTAATCCGCGTCCCGCGGGATCACCGTCCCCGCCGCCACCCCGCCCTCGGGGTCCCGGGCGATGCCGTCCCCGTTGCGCTCGGGATAGTAGCCGGAGTCCACGAAATAGCCCCGGGCCACCGACTCGAAGTAGCCCCCCACCTCGAGGATTTCCTCGAGGAACAGGACGGCGCGCTCGATGATCTCCCGCTTCCGCTCCACCAGGACGCCCTCGTCCTTCAGCTGTACCATATCCAGGATCCCATCCATACCCAGTAGGGACTGCTTGGCCGTATCCACGGCGGCGACGTTGAAGTGGTGCCAGGGGACATTGCGGCCCTCGTCGGGGGTGATGGTGCTCTGGACATCCACGGAGGTCAGCCGGGATACGAGGAGGTTGAGCACATGCGTTACGGTGGCCTCCCGGGTGTCTGACTCGATGTATCGCGTATTCATCTGGGCCCGCATCTTGCAATCGGGGAAGAGCTCCCGCAGGGCCACGGCGTAGGGCAGGTCCATGAAGATCGCCGGCGCCGGGGGGGCCGTGGGGGGAACCGTCGAGAGCCCGATCAAATCCTTGGGCATACCGATCAACTCGGAATAGCGCGTATTGATGGCATGCTGGACCAGGAGCTCGGGCATCACCTTCCATGCCTCCCGGGCCGTGGCGTTTGCATTGTGCGCCCCGTCGATTTGGAGCATCTCCGCCCAGGACATCAGGGACTTGGCCACCGCGGCATCGACGAAGGACCGAACCATGTTCACATTGCGATACAACACGTTGTACTGGGGATCCTGGTGGGCCCCGTTTACCCCCTCCTCGGCGAAGAGAACACCGATCTCCGGCCCGGCCACTCCACTGACGTAGGAATGGAAATTCAACGGGCGGCCGACCTCATCTTCGATGAAATCCAGGGCCTTGCGGGTCGCCCGCAACTGCTTGCGGGTGATGGGAATGCCCCCGACCCCCTCGGGGGTTCCCTCGATGAGCCCGTCGAAGTGGCTCTGCCCCGCCGTGCGAATCACCATGAGGTGGTCCGCCCCGTGCCAGGCCGCCATCCGCATCCGGCGAAGGTCGTCTTCGAACCGGCCCGAGGCAATCTCGGTGGTGATCACGCACTCGGGTTGCGGATCGATCCCGCCGAAGCTGCGAGTGGCCGCGGGCAGGGGAACGCCCTGCTCCTGGGGTTCGGAGATCTGTCGATAGGTGAAACTGCCGACCGTTGCGTCGGCGGCCGGTTTGCGCCAGGACCATCCCCGGCGCCGCGGCCGATAGGATTCCAGGTTCGCGAGCACCGCATCGATGTCCAGTTTTCCGTCGCTTTTCAGCACGAGTCCGCACCTCCCCCGTCAAAGGAAGCTTCCACTGCATCCCAGCCCCGGCCCTCCAGGAGCTCCTCGGCGGCCGGGCGGACCTCCAGGTCCATGGAGCCGGCGGCGCGAAGCACCACGTTCCCCGCGCCCTTCCCGAGGAGACCCCGGTCGGCGATGGCCTCCACCAGGCGACCGGCCTCGTCACCGGAGAATCCCATCCGCAACAGGACGGATCGTTCGATGGAGGGCGAGGTGTGATTCTCCGCCAGCTCCACCAGGGGCCGCACCAACCGATCGGCCAGTTCCCAGAAACGCTCCTGGAGTTGTTCATCGTCCAGTTCCACCAGGTGCGCGCGTCGCGCCGTATAATCGTCGGGTCGGCGCTCTACGTTCCTACGCTCCATCGGAATCACGCTCCATTTCGACTCGAATCCCCAGTTCCTCCACGCGCCCCGCGACGAAGGCTTCGTCGCGGTCCGTCTCCCGGGCGAGAAACTCGATTTCGCGCCGGCCGAGGGTTTCCATCCCGGAATGTTCTACGGCGTTGCGGATCAGCGATGTACGCAACCGATCCAGCGGCACCTCCCGGGCGGTGATCTGCGCGGGGTGATCGGGAATGATCACCGATTCCCCGGGAACGCTATCCGCCGGATCCCCCCTGCGGACATCCACGCCGTTCTCCCGCGCGAAGGTGAGCTGGGCGGTGGGGTGCTTGCCGGCTCCCGTGTACTCGCTCTCCTGGACCACCAGCACCTGGTCCCGATCCAGTTCCGTGGCCAGGTCGATGGCGGCCGCCAGGGCCGTGTTCCCCGCCGGACCCCGCTCCAGGCCCTCCAGGACGGACAGTAATTCCGTGGCGTAGAAGACTTCTCCCTGGTGGACCAGCACGTATCGCTCCATGTAACGCAGCGGACGGGCGGCGTTGCGGGGCACGTCCGCCCGGTCCGGCCAGGTGGCGAAGGGAATGCCGAATCCGGTGTGTCCCGTGGTAAATGACTTGCGGTTGAAATCGGAGTCGGCGGCCATGTGCAAACCGGAGATGTCCACGCTGGCGGCCACCACCCGGGTTTCGTCGCAACCGGCGGCCCGAAGGCCCCGGGTGGTACCCGTGATGTTGCCGCCCCCGGCGTGGGTTACGACCACGCAATCGGGGTCCCGACCGCACCGCCCACGAACGCCCTCGGCGATCTCGTAGCCCAGGGTCTCGATCCCCGCGATGCCGTACGGAGTGTATAGGGACGCGTTGAAGAACCCGGTCTCCTCCAACAACAGCAACATGTAGTAGAAGAGCTCGGGGCCCACCGTCATCTGGTGGACTTCGGCGCCGTACGCCTCGCACTTGCGCCCCTTCTCCACGATCTCGGGCTGCCCGATCATGCGGCTATCGTAGACTTCCTGCACGATAA
>PWSR01000187.1 GCA_003563985.1 Clostridia bacterium
CGGACTCGGCGCGGATAGGGTTTCTCGTAGGCTTCTGCGCTGGAGCGTTTCGTGAGGCTCCGCCCAATATGCTCCGTTTCCCGGGATCCGGTTTGCCAAGTATCGCGGCCGGAGGGGGATCCATCAGGGATCTCGCGTACCACGGGTGGTGCGGGGGACATGTTCAAGGAGGCCACATGGAACTAGCGCACGGGGGTAGGAGGTGAAGCGCCGCGCGATTCACGTAATCCCGATACCGGTGAGGACGCCCTAGCAGGGGATGCTCACCGCCCTCCTGCTGGGGTCTCGCGCAATTGTGCGGAAAGCGCTCAACTCGCGGCGTCGGCGAGCCCTCCAATCTAGTCTTCGAGGATCCAGCGTCCCTCGGCCAGGAGGTAGTCGGAATCGGTGGGTGATTCCGGCCACTGCATTATGTACGAGCCTTCCAACTCCGATTTCAATGAGTCGGTGTCGTGTCCCCGTGGATCGCGACTTTCGTCGTCCAGCATCCACTGGAGCGTCGAACTGTTGAGAATCCGGATGTTGGCCTCGTCGGCTCGTTCCCGGGCGCGTGCCTGGGTACCGTCGTAGGCCAGGATGGCTATGTAAACGAGGATCCCGGTTATTACGACCACAGTAATGAGCTCGATCAGGCTGAATCCACCGGATTTGTTCCAATTGGAGAGCAAGATGAGTACCCCTTTCCCGCGTCGGTTGCAGTAGTGTGTCTCTATAGCCAGCACTCTTCGGTCTTTACATACCGATTCGGGGAATCCCAAGACGGGGATTTGCGATTCCAACCATGGCGGGCGACGCCAGATATGGAGCCGGATTTCAGTCGCGACTCATCGCTTTGGTAGACATCGGTAAGGAATCTGCGCGGGTGGTCTCTCACGTGAGATCGACTCGCGCGATTTCCAATGTCTCCTCGGGCTCCCGCTCGCCCCGGCAGGGTCCTGCGTCGTCGGTAATCGCGTCGCAGTTATCTTCGGAGGTAGCGCGTAGGGCATCGCCTTCGACTGAAGTGGAGTCGGGAGCGCGGTAAGGCAACGTCGGAGCATCGATACGAAAAGGCCGGGGAGGGGGCGCCCCGACCTTTTCGCAATCTTCCGAATCCTCCATGATCCGCGTAAAACCGTTTCACAAGGTGGAACCGCAGGACCGGCATTTCCCCCACGGGACGCGGGAACCCTGACCGGCGTGCCTGGTAGCCCGGAGATCAATGCGAGTTAACGGAGACCCACTTCTTCGATTTCCATGACGAAACTGTACATTCCGTCCCCGCTTTCACCCTCGGTTTCCCAGAGTACCACGAGCTCGAATCCGCCGAAGTCAGCGATGTGCCATACTAAGGAGACGTCATTGCCCGGTTCCACGGCGGGAGGTTCGGCGCTGGCCCGCACCTGCAGCACGGATGCTTCTAGCTCGCCGAATGTTTTCGTCTCACGCCCGAGCACGTCCACCGTCCATCCCGCGGGGGAATCGTTGACGATGCGGGGAATGCCGAGGTTGCGGATGATGGTAAAGGGCGCGAAGGTAGCCCGCAGCACGGCCTGTACCATGGCGGGTTGCATATAGTCGGCCAATTCTCCGTCGGTGGCCATGTACTGGCCCGAGCCATCCTTCACCCAGAAGGAATTGACGACGTCGCCGTTGGCCAGGGTAATCTTGTCCATCTCCTCGCCCTCGATGGTATCCTTTCCTTCGTAGCTATACGTGTACGTTTGGAGGCTGGTCGCTTCGCCATCTTCCAGGCCGGAAACGCTCCATTTCAAGTGGCTGAAGTTCTCCACGATGTCCCGGGTATTGCTCGGGTTGCCAATTCCGGTGACCGAAGGGACGGACTCTTCCTCCTCCGGTTCTTCTTCCTCAGCCTCGGGAGGGTCGGCGACTTCCTCCCCGGGTTCTGTCTCCGCTTTTCCGGGTTCGTCGTCCGCTGCCGGCTCCTCTGGGCTCGCTCCGCCACACCCGAATGCTGCGAGAACTATTAGGAAGAGAAGTGCTATGGTGAGGCTCTTGGTGTATCGATGATTGATCATGTGAGTCCCCTTCCGTTTCCACAAAATGCGACGTATTTGCTTTCCGTTTCGTCTTTCGATAAAGGTCGGGAGGAACATCTCCCGGGAATTCCCCGTAGCCGGACCGTCGCTAAGTCATCCTTATCTATTTCGTCGAGGTCCAGCGCCATCCCTCGTTCCGATTCGGAACCGCATGGGTCTTCCTTGGCTCCCTCCAACCACTCCGCGCAATGTATATCTGCGGAATGGGATCGCTCCGCCTATCCGATTATGAGGCGGGCAGAGAACATTTCCTTTGGGTGGACCCGGGGAGGATGGGCTCCGGTACAAGAAGATCATCCGAATCGACTTGACCGTCGGAAACACTGCAGAGCGATCTATCTGGGGCGCGTGCGCGGGATGGTGGGAACCTCGGCGGGCGCCGCGGGAACCCCCCGGGACCCGCCCGCGTTCGGAAAGGAGAGTCGATGGGATGCCGCGTCTTCATGCCATCCACTTCGGTGGGCGGCCATTGCGTTTCGTGGAAGATCGCTGTCTCGACCTTCGGGCCAACTGATCGGGCCGATTCTCAACCCTCGATGGGAGGCGAATTCCCGGTCGAAGATCGACCCGATTCTTCGCCATACTCTTGCTTGAGATGCGGGCCCTCGGCTCCGTTATCGTATCCCCGATCCGGAACCACTCGGGCCGACCAGTGCTCACTCCGGGGAGCCGTTACCCGTGGGATAGGGAAGGTAACAGGGGAGAAATCGCCCGCATATCTCTCCAACGTACCCCCATCCAGCGGGTGTCATGATACGACTGGAACCCTACCAGGGAGTGGTTTCCTCGAATTTGGGAGCTGCGAGGCCGATTGTACTCTTGCGGTAGCGGTCATGGAGGCATATGAGAGGTGGGAGAGATGCGTCGGTAGGAGTCCCTGCCAGGTTGGCATATAGGATTCGCGGCCATTGTGGGGAGGGACCGTGCGGGCAGACGTTGCGATGGGCAGGGTTTCTCATCCGCCGCATATTGTATGCTCCCCTGACCGATACCCCGCGTGGAACGAGGGAATGACCATGATTTGCTCCGATTCCGGTACTCGTACCGGCCACCTGGAATCTCACCTTTCGTCGCCGTGGCGTCGTTCCATTTTGCGTGTATCGAGGTGCCCGGCACCTGCCACGGCTTGCCGGGAGGGCGGGGCAGCATGCGCGTACTCGCAACCCGTCCCGGGGCTCGATTTCTGCTACACATGTTTCTACAGCTCCACTCCGCACGCTCTTCGGTCCACGGTGCTCGAGGCGGACTACGCTGACCGTACGGCCCCCTCCTCCCGGTGGGCGGAGTGCGGTCAGAGTTCGCGGAAGGGCACGCTCCCAGTTAGCCTGGCGTCGGAAGGAGCGCGGCGCTAATTGGCAATACCGCCCAATGCCTCGGCCGCCACCACTGGCAACCCGGGTCCGAAAAGCCCCGTAACCCCGAGAATCCCCCCGGGGGGTGATGACGTGTGTCCGCGTCTCTCGTATTCTTTGCCAAGATAATCCGGGACCGTCACCCCGATATCATCGCGGTGGACCATGCCGCGGTTCTCTGCGGATTCCGAGGAAGATGCTTTCAGCACGGCGGTCGTGAGTGGCCCCAGGGCCGATTGGAGGATTCTATGACGTTCAAGTTGAGCCGGATACTGGTGGTACTGACCCTGGTCGTGGTGTTGGCGGTAGGTTGCGGCGGCGGAGACGGCTCGGAAAACGGGGAACCAACCGGATCCGGGGGTAGCTCCCCGTCTGAAGCGACGGCATCGACGCCCGAGGGGCCGAGCGTGACGGATGCAGGGAACGGTGCCGCGGTGGACACCG
>PWSR01000113.1 GCA_003563985.1 Clostridia bacterium
AGGTCGCGCCCCCGCGGCGGCGATCTCGACGACGGCCGGCATTCCCCCTTCTCCCCCTTGCGACCGACGCCAAAGATCCGTGGCCACCATCTCCAGCGTTCGCCGTTCCTCCTCGGATTCGTAACCCTGGACGTGCAGCGCGAAATCACCGGTACCGGCGGTTTCCCGGAAGACGATTCCCCGGGCCCGCGGGTTTGCTCCTATCCGCTCCCCGAGCACGGCCTCCCCATCCAGGAAGGGAATTTCCCCGGATAGGGCAGATTGCACCCGGGCTCCGGCGGTCTCATCCACCGCGTAGACGATCACCGAGGGCGCCGGTTCGGCGGGGATGGCATATCGCACCAGGACGATCAGGATGGCCGCTACAACGGTCACGGCGGCTACGAATCCGCTGCGGTGCATCATCAATAGATCCGTCTTGAACCGGGAAACGAAAGCACCAAGGCCAGTCATCCGGTCAACCCCCTGCCCGTCAACTTGAGGAACACCTGTCCGAGGGTTGCCTCGCGGGAGTGAAGGGTCTCGACCACTGCTTCGGAAATCAACCGGCCCAACCGCTCCCTCTCCCCGCGGTCCCCGAGGGAGAGTATCTCCCTACGCGTGGCGTTGCCCTGGCGGTACTCTACGCCGACGCTGCGCTGCCCGTGAGCCAACTTGAGATTTCGCGGGGTATCCAGCGCCACGAGCCGCCCTTCGTTGATGAATGCGACCCGGTCACAGATTTCATCCGCCACGTGCATATCGTGGGTGGTCAAGAAGACCGTGGCGCCCCGATCCCGCTCCGCACGGATCATCTCCTTGATGCGCTCCGCCAATCCCGGATCGAGTCCCGCGGTGGGTTCATCCAGATAAAGAATATCGGGCCGATGGGCGATGGCGCGGGCGAACACCAGCCGCTGCTTCATCCCCTTGGAATACACCTCGGCCCTTCGGTGAATGGCGTCACCCAGGCCTACCGCCTCCAGGAGCGCCTCGAGGGGACGGGGCTCTCGAGCGTATAGCCCCGCGTGATAGTGCAGGTTTTCTAGTCCCGTCAGGCGCGGATAGAGATTCGGGTGCTCGAAGGAAACCCCGATCCGATTGAAGAAATCCTTTCCCAGCCGCTGCAGGGATTTCCCCTCGTAGCGGGCGGCCCCCTCCCCGGGTTGCAGGAGGCCGATCATAACGTTCTGAAGCGTGCTCTTTCCGGCGCCGCTGGGCCCCAGGCACCCCATGATCTCCCCGCGGCCAATTCGGAAGGAAACATTCCGGAGAGCGGGCGCCGGGGCGCCCGGATATCGGTACCCGAGATCGTCCACTTCAATCATCCTCGGGCACCTCCCCGGTTGGCGCCAAACCGAATCGAATGAGGCGCATCAATTCCCCTACCTCCCGCATCACCGGATCGCAAGCATCCTCGGATCCGACGCGGTTCCAATCCGCGGCATATTCCCGCAAGAGATACGTACCGAACTCCGAGAGGAGCGTATTGAGGAAGTACAAGGCCAGCTTGGGCGACACATCACCACGAATCCGGCCCAGGTCATGGGCGCGATCCACCATGTGGCGGAGGAACGCCGCCGACTGATCCTTGAGGTCGGGGAGGATGCGTTCCCGCACGGGACTCTCCGCAAAACGGGCGGCCAATTCGTGGTACCGGGGACGATCCCGGGCAAAACGGGCCCCGGCGGCCGTCAATACCTCCAGGTCCTCAAACAAATCCTCTCCGCCCAGGGTGACGCCATCGGAGAAGTACGCCAGTTTCTCTCCGATAGCGCAATCCAGTAGATACCGATAGAGATCGAGTTTGTCATCGAAGTATTGGTAGATACTTCCCTTCGCGATACCTGCCGCGTCGGCCACGGAGGACACCGAAACCTGATCGTAATTCTTCGAGGAAAACTCCTCCAGCGCCGCGTCAATGATCCGCCTCCGCTTGGTCTCCGGGAGATTGAAGAACGTGGATTTGGGCACCCGCACCACCTCCGTGTTGGCATGCGAGATGACTCGCTGGTCATTATTATGACCGCTCGGTCACTCCAGGTCAAGACATCCCACCGGCGACTACGCGGCAACGTTCCTCCGGGGGTTCCGCTCTTCCGACAGTAGAAGCCATCCCCGGGCGTCTCAACCCAGACCCTCCGTACGCCCCTGGGAACCTAAGAGATGCCGCAAGGGATTGGCACTTCCCCCGCGGCAACGCCCCGTTGCCGCCGTTGCCCGCAGACCATCCGCATACACGCATTGTCATTCCAAGTGTTCGGACCGTCGCAGAGCCGGGAAATGAACTTCATCCGAGCCCTGCGGCTAGGGCGATGTTTCGTAAACCGTACCATTTCCTTGACATGCCCTCGCCGGATGGTAGGGTATGGGTGTAGATAGACAACATCCATGGTCCGGTATTCGAAGAGGGGAGCCGGTTTGAAGTGATCTTGTCAGATCTCGCTTTAACATTCGTTATCGCATTTTCCATATATGCAACCATTATCGGCGTCTTCGGTTTTTGGAATTCGGGGAGCCGGATGAAGCAATATGAACCCAAGAATCGATTCGCGGTCCTGATCCCCGCGCACGACGAGGAGGCGGTGATCCAACCGCTGATTCGGAGTCTCCGGGAGCAAGACTACCCCGCCGAACTCTACGACGTGTACGTAATCGCCGATAACTGTAGCGACGGCACCGCCGAACGGGCTCGTGCCGTCGGCGCCCGCGTCTTCGAGCGGACCTCGGATCGGCGCGGCAAGGGGCACGCATTGCGCTACGCCCTGGAGCGGTTGGGATTTCTCGACGATGATTCGGCGAATCCGTACGATGCCGTCGCTTTCTTTGACGCGGACAACCTGGTCGACCCCAAGTTCCTGCAGGTCATGAACGACCGGCTTGCGGCGGGGGAGGACTTGATACAGTGCTTTCTGGACAGCAAGAACCCCTCCGACACCTGGATATCTTCGGCGTACAGCATACTGTTCTGGCTCAACAGCCGCTACATGATGCTGGCGCGGTACAACCTCGGCTTCAGTGCAGCGTTCATGGGCACGGGGATGTGCATATCCGCCCGGGCCCTGGGTGACGTGGGCTGGGACGTCCAAACCCTCACCGAGGACCTGGAGTACTCGGTCCAAGCCGTACTGCACGGTTATCCCACGCACTACACGCACGACACGCGGGTATACGACGAGAAGCCCCTCACCCTGGAATCTTCTATCCGCCAAAGACTTCGCTGGGCCCGGGGACAGTTCGATGTGGCTTTCCGTTACCTGATCCCGCTTCTGAGCTCGGGCCTCCGGCGCGGCTGCCGGATTCGTTTCGAAGCGGGTTTGCGACTGTGCCAGCTCTTTGTCCTACTGGCGGCTTCACCCATATTCGCGTTGCACACGCATCTCGGTGGCGGGGAGACCTGGGGCCTTTCAGGCACCATCCTCGAAACCATCCCGCTATATCCCGCCGTGCTCATGGCCGTACCGTACTCCCTGATGTTGGCGGCAGCCATCATCGACCAACACCCGGCGGAAACCTATTTCTATTCGCCCCTCTATCCCGTATTTACCGCCAGCTGGTTGGCGATCATGGCGGTCGGTCTGGCAACCTTCCGCCACCGCCAGTGGATGCCCACCGAACACAAGCGGGCGGTCGATATGGGTCAAGTCCGAAGCCGACCGGCACAGACCCTTTCAATCCGCGACATGGCGGGATACGAGACCCGGCTGGCCCTAGCGGGTGGGTTCTCGGGAACCAACTGGAACTGAGAGTCTTTGGGGCATGGGAAAGCACCCGCCGGCGGATAGGTCCTCCGCGGAGGGAGTAGTGCGTTCTACTGAAGCGAATGATGC
>PWSR01000054.1 GCA_003563985.1 Clostridia bacterium
CACCACCATCCAGGATGTAACGCTCTCCCTCGGCATCCCGCACGGTGGCATATCCTTCCCGCAGCGGCCGTACCTCCACCACATCCCGGGCGACGTGAATCCGGTGCGGCGCCACATCCTCGATAGAACCCCACGCACCCAGCGACGCGATCCGAAGGGCGTCCCCCACCTTGATCTCCGATCCCGAGGACGCAACGCCCTCGATTTGCGTCTCCCCCAGTCGATCCAGATCCAACTCGGATCGCAGGGCACCCATCGGTCCCGGGTGGAGGACGACGATCCCATCCCCACTTACCTCCGAGGCCACCGCCGGCGCCACATCCCAGAGGTGCACCCGCGCCGTCCCCCTCCCCCGGGGATCCCGATACAGGTGGATCCGCGCCGCCTTCTCGATCCACGCATCCAACCGGGCAGACATGAAGGCGTCATCCAGGCGGGGGAAGGGCTGCCCGTTGATGATCCAGTGATCGATCCCCGATACATCCTCCCACTTCCCGTCCACGCGGATGCGATCCCGCCCGATCCGGTGGTCCTCCAGCGTCCCGGTCACGCCGGTAATGGCCTCCGGGGTCTCCAGGTAGATGACCTCTCCGCCGGCATTTTGGAAGACCATCGCCACCTGTCCCACCAACGCCTCGAGGGAGGGTGCACCGAGCAGGTACACCTGGCCGGCGAGGTCCACTCGTTCGTCCCCCGCCTCGGCGAAAAGATGGATATCCCCTTCGTCCACCCCACCCACCAGGCCGACCGACGGCGGGCGCAACTCGCGATACGTCCAGGCCACGGCACCGTAGATGAAGGCCCGCGTCGCCGGCGAATCGTACGTACCGCTCCAATCCTCCACCATTCCCAATTCCGTCGACTTCAGGATCGGTCCGGCGGGATACGCCGCATCTCGCTGTGGATCCCGTCCCAGGGCCCGCAGCAATACCGTCACAACCTCCGCCGTGGTCACTTCATCCCGGGGCCGAAAGACCCCGGACCCAACCAGTCCGATCCCCCGGGCCACCGCCACGTCGCCCCACCGATCCGGGGACACGTCATTCCCGTCCACCATCCCCGGTGGGACATCTCCCATGATCTCCGCCGCCCCGCGGGCGTCCACCAAATCGACGACCAGGGCGCAGAAATCCTCGCGCGTCATCGTATCCCCCGGGTCCTCCCCACCGGGCACGATCCCGACGGCCGCCAGCAAGGCCTCCCGCGCCGCATACAACTCCCCCTCCTCGCGCAACGGAACGATCTCGACTTGCGATGCATGGGCTTCAACGGGAAATGAAGCGATGAATGCAATCACCAGTGCTAGGGCCAAGGCTCCTCGGGTCTTCATCCCATATCCCTCCTCGGGTTCGTCTCCATGGGCCTCACCCCTAGCATCGATATCTTTCGACAAAACATTAGCTCCACCGACGGAATCGGGCGATCTTCAACATATCAACGATGTAGAGATTGACACGCCATCCGAACCATGTTATGTTTTCACCAATTCAAAGCAGGGTGATGATCGGGACTAGTACGCGCCGACCACCAGATCTAGCGAATCGGGGATAGTGGAAGCCCGAGATCGGCAGGAGCGACCGAATGGACCCGTGAACCGCAGACCGAAAGCACCGCGATTAGGATCTGCCGGATTCCCCCGTTATCGGGAGCAGGTATAGGATTCGCGCCACCGCGCGAGCCCGTACGCTGGCAGAGATGAAGCCCCGGGCACGGCCCGGACGCTTCAACTGGGGTGGCACCGCGACCACTGAACTCGTCCCCACTGGGAGACGAGTTTTTTTATTTTCTGGGCACCCCGCGCCCTGCGCAGTCCACATGGAATGGAGCGGTACAAATGACGGATCGAATCAAGTACGAACTGCCGGAATCGGAGATGCCCACCGCCTGGTACAACATCGCCCCGGATCTTCCGGTAGCGCCCGAACCACCGCTCAATCCGGGCACGGGGGAACCCCTCGGGCCCGAGGACCTGGCGCCCATATTTCCCCCGTCCCTGATCGAACAGGAGATGTCCACCGAGCGGTACATCGACATCCCCGGGGAGATCCTGGACGTCTATCGCCTGTGGAGGCCCAGCCCCCTCATCCGGGCGCGGCGCCTGGAGCGCCTCCTGGATACGCCCGCCCGCATATACTACAAGAACGAGGGCACCAGCCCGGCGGGCAGCCACAAGCCCAACACCGCCGTGGCCCAGGCCTATTACAATAAGAAGGACGGCACCCGCCGCCTGACCACCGAAACCGGCGCCGGCCAGTGGGGGTCCGCCCTCTCCCTGGCCACGAACTTCTTCGACATGGACTGCACCGTCTTCATGGTGCGCGTCAGCTACGACCAAAAGCCCTATCGGCGCTCCCTGATGCAAGTGTACGGCGGGGAAGTCTTCCCCAGCCCCAGCGATCGAACCGAGGCGGGCCGCGCCGTCCTGGCGGAGCACCCCGACTCCCCCGGCAGCCTGGGCATCGCCATCAGCGAGGCCGTGGAAGACGCCGCCAAGAACCCCGATACCTGCTATTCCCTGGGCAGCGTCCTCAACCACGTCCTGATCCATCAAAGCATCATCGGCCTGGAAGCCCAAAAGCAGATGGAACTGGCCGGGGACACCCCGGACTTCTTGGTGGCGTGCTGTGGTGGCGGCAGCAACTTCGCCGGTCTGGCCTTTCCCTTCATCGGCGAGGCCCTCCGCAGCGGCAAGCCGGGGCCCCGCCCCATCGCCGTGGAACCCGCCGCCTGTCCCACCCTCACCCGCGGCATCTACGCCTACGACTTCGGCGACACCGCGGGCATGACGCCCCTGGTCAAGATGCACACCCTGGGCCACGATTTCATTCCCCCGGGATTCCACGCGGGCGGCCTCCGCTACCACGGCGAGGCACCCCTGGTCAGTCTCCTGGCGGAGAACGACCTCATCGAGGCCCGGTCCGTGGACCAGTTGGCCACCTTCGAGGCCGCGGTGACCTTCGCCCAGACCGAGGGCGTCCTTCCCGCGCCGGAGTCGGCCCACGGCATCCGCACCGCCATCGACCTGGCCCTGCAGGCCCGGGAGGACGGAACGGAACCGGCCATCCTCCTCTGCTTGAGCGGGCACGGCCACTTCGACCTCAGCGCTTACGAAGCCTACCTCGGCGGACAGCTGCAGGATTACACCTATCCCGAGAGCGAGATCCGGGCCGCCCTGGACCGGCTGCCCGTCATGGGATCGGGAGGTGGATGCGGGTGAGTGCGCGGGAGCGGGCCAACCCAATATCCCGAAACCCGGCGGCCCTGGCCTTCGGCTTCGTGAACAATGGCGTCCTGCTCCCCCACGAAGCCCTGGAACCCGAGCGCCTCGAGGAACTCCGGGTCTCCCTCGGACAGAAGGGTATCCTCTACCACCCGGTGATCGCCGACCGCGACTCCCTGGTGATCCTGGATGGCCACCACCGCGTCCAGATCCTGCGGGAACTGGGCTGCGCGCGGGTTCCCGTGTATCTTGTTCGTTACAAAGACCCCGCGATACGCGTATTTAGCCGCAGGCCGGGAATCATGGTGGACAAGGGAACGGTCATCGACCGGGGACTGGGCGGCACGCCCTTCCCCGCGCGCACCTCCCGCCACGTGTTCCCCGAGGCCCCCAGGCCACGACCGACGCGCCTGGGGCACCTGCGGGATCGTTATTAGTGGAAGTTCAAATCACGGCTGAGTGCTCGAACCCCCTCGAGCCTTCTGCATAGGGAGGGCCCCGCACAGAGGCGGGGCCCTCCTCTCATTCATATTCTGTTCTTGGCGGATGC
>PWSR01000006.1 GCA_003563985.1 Clostridia bacterium
CCCTTTCAGCCAGTAAATCCCTGTCCCCGTCCACATCTTTCTCCATGGGAGTCTCCTTACCGAGCAACGCATTCTTCCACTGGTATAGCGCCTGTCGGCTGACGCCATACTCCCTGGCAACTGTCCTGCTCCAGCCTTTCTGGACACATTCAGGCGGTTATGCGTAGAGTTTCATCCGTTTTCTCGGTTATGTACATGTTTGCCGGCACGTCATAGTCCAGCGCCTGGTGTGGGCGTTCGTAGGCGTATCGTCTCCGGTATTCTTCGACCTGTTTCCTTGCCTCGATGGGGTCATCGTAGTCGTTGAGCCATATCTCCTCGTATTTCAAACTCTGATGATACCGCTCCACCATACCGGTGGTCTGGGGGTGATGCGATCTGCCCCGAACATGGCGAAAACCCACCTCGGTTTCCCCCAACCATTTCCTGAAAGCCTTGCTGGTAAATTGCGTACCGTTGTCGCTCACCAGGGTCACCTGCTCGGGCAGTTCTCCTCGGAGGGATCGTGCCTCTTCGATGGCAGATCCCAGGGCCCTCGTCACATCCCCGGTGGTATGGCTCGAACTGAAGACACTGGCCAGCGGGAACCTACTGGCGTAATCGATTACGTTGGTTACGTAATGCATCCCGTAGTCACCGACATCCACCCAGGTGATATCTACCTGCCACAACTCGTTGGGATATTGAGGTGGGTTCAGATACTTGCGCCTGGCCTCCCGGCCCCTCTGACGGGCCTCCCGATGATACTTGGGGGACAAAAGGAGCCCCTCCTCCTTCAGCCAGCGATATACCGTCGTCCTGCTCACCCGATGACGGTCCTCGCCCAAAAGCGCCCAGATCTTGCGATAGCCGTACATCGGATACTTCAGGGCCAGTTCGCGAGAACGCTCCCGCAGGCGAGGATCCAACCGCGTTTTGCTTCCCCGTTCGGGACCCTCATCGAAATGCTGCAAACGCCGATAATAGTAGGTTGAACGGGGCAAACCCACCCACTCGCAAAACCGGGACACGCTCAACCCTTCGTCGCTGCGAAGGGACTCCAACGTTTCGAAACTCATCGACCCAATTTCTCGAGTTTTTTTAAAAGGCGATTCTGTACCGTCACTTCACCCAGCGTCGTCTTCAACTCTTCGTTCTCCTGCAGCAGCTGGCGCTCCCGGCTCGAAGGACCTCCCTTGCCGTTGGCCAGGCCCTGCTTGCCCGCTTCAAGAAATCGCGAGCGCCACTTGTAGTACGTCGTCTCGGTTACACCATGACGCCGACAAAGCTCCGCCACGCTGGCCTCTCCCTTGAGACCGAGCAACACGATCTCCAACTTCTCCTCCAACTTCCACTGCCTCTGAGCCATCCTGAGATCCCTCCTATGGGTATTCTAACCCGGATGACCCTACACCCCCAAAGTGTCCAGCTCCCTATGAAGCGCGGCAGGAGGTCTCTACAGGGCGTAGAGAAAGCGTTGGCCCGATTTTCGCGCCCGGATCTCAGGTTTGCCGGAGCAGCTCCACGCGTTTGGCGCCCCTGACGCCTCCGGCGGCGAACCGACTTTCGACGGTGGCCAGAAGATCGCCGGTTTCCGTGAGCGTATACAGGTTTCGCTCCCGATCGGCCAGGCCCAATCCCACCATCCAACGACGGGCCGTGGCCGTATCGGGACAAAGGGGGCTAACGAGGTGGTTCAAATCCGTCTCGTGCAGCGGCCAGCGAGAAGCCCGGGTGATCAGGTGACCGAGGATGACGGCTAGGGTTGGAATCTCCGTGGGCGCACCTATCCCCAATGACTCCTCGGGGGCAACCTTCGAATGAAGAGCCCTCATGGCCGCGCGTCGCACCGGAACCGATCCCGACCGGGCCCATCCCTCGAGTATCTCGCGCGCATCCTCCGAATCCAAATCAACTAGACCACCGACCACCGTGGAGGGCGACAGCTGCCGCCCCACCTCGAATTCGTCCATAAGATGGCACATGACCGGCAAAACCTCGGGACTGCGCATCCGAGCCAGGGCGGAAAACGCAGCGTCGGCAACGGCGTCCCCGCGAGGAGAAGTGAGGGTCGATGCCAGATGCAATAATCCCGCCACGGCCCTTTCCCGGGCCTCATCGGGGACCGGCCAGCTCCCCCAAGAGGGAACGGGTAGGGGGCGATCGATGGATAAGGGCAGATAGGAAGCAGCCGAGTCGGGGTCGAACAGGGAGTCGGTCCCATCTTCGCTGCCATGGTGCGCGACGATAGACCCCATGGCGATCAGGGCGCGGTGGGCAGTCGACTCGTCGCCAGCCAATCGCAAGATGACATCCACGAGCTCGTGGGCGCGCAGGGCAGCTGACAATTCGAGGCCGCGGTTGTGCAGCATCTTCGCGTCCCCATGCATGCTTCTCTCCGCCGTATCGAGGAGACGCCGGCGATCCGCCGCGGTCCGGGCACGGCGCGCCAGATGTACCAGGTATCGAAGTACCACCATTTGCCCTTCCGGATCCCCAGCCGTAAGCAGTGCCATGATCTCCCCCAGGGGTGGCTCTTCCGTTCGGTCGAGGAGGTGGGCCGCTCGCGGTTGCCATCTCGGTTCCACACCGTCCAGATCCCGGGATATCTGGGCGACCGCAGCCCGGCACGTCTCCGTCGGGTGCAGCAGCGCACTACTGGCTACCACGGTGGCAGCCTCCGTGGGGAGTTCCGGATCCTGGGTTCCACCTACGCAAAGCCAAGCGCACAGGGCCGTACTTCGTTCGGCCGGATCCGCGTCCAGCCTCATCAGCGAATCCGTCAGATGATAGGTAGCGATGGTGTCGTCGCCGACGTATCGAACTACCGACGACCACGCCGCGATACCCTTTTGTTCCAGCTCTTGTGCCGACGGCAGCAGCTCCTCCGGGCCCGGTTTCAGGTATGCCAATACCGCCCGCCGAACCAACTCCGACATAGATATGTCCCTGGCCTCGGCCGCCGTGCGCAGTTGGGCGTGTAAGAGTGGCGGCAGGTGTATGGTGGTCTGCTGTCTATCCATTCGGCTTCCCTCCCGTGACGTTGCTAAATACAGTATCATGATATCATGGATTACTTTTTATGATATCATCCAGCCCCGATTCCTCGCGGTGCTCGGCCATTACATTGGACTGGATGATACTTGGAATGCAACGGTGCGGGTCCATACGAAGTAGTCGCTACGGGAGTTCGATAGGCGCGCAAGTGAGCCCGGGGGACGCCGGTGAAATGATACGGGCTTTGGTGAGGGAATCGTTCGCTTGATTCTACGCAGCAGTGTGCAGCCCCTCGGGCGACTGCCGGCCACCCCGGCCCTGTAGTATTCCCATCGATGATACGCCCCTTGCCCCCTCCTCCCTGGTGAGGGCAATGGACGCTAGGAATGCCACCCTGCAATGTGTAACTTATACGGCATCTGGACGAGATTGAACTGCAGGCGCTCGACGTCATCGGGCGGGCGCAACCCTCACTTGACGTGTGGATCCTCCCCGCCTCCCCCAGCCCCCATCGCCGACACCGGAACATGGGGCCGACGGGTAAGAAGAGGGGCTACCCGATGGGCGCGAAATGCCAACCGGGTGCGCCCCTTGATGCCATGACCGTTAGGGAACGTCCAGGTACAGGTTCTCCACGTCCGCCCACATACCACTCCGTAGGATTGCGGTACCCGCAGCGGGCAGGACGCTTCTCACAACGCCCTCGCCGAGTATCGATTCTCCCGATATCAACCGAGCCTCGACATCGATGGTCAGGTCCCGCCCTAGGCCACTGATTTCTAGGCCATCGAGTCCGGGGGAAAGAGACAGGTTTAGGAGCTCTTCTGATTGTAAGTCGACCTTCACCCGCAGGTGCCGGGCCGTGCCGTCGCTCAGCTCTTCCCCGAGGTGCAGATCCAGGGTCTTCCCCTCGCTGGGTGTAAGCTCGATCCGGTCGAGGTCCGGGCCGATCCGAACCCGATCCCGGGTTGTAGGCGTGCAATCCGCATCCCGGATCACCAACGACTTCCCGTCGGGCAACAGGCTCATATAGGTGTAGGTACCCTCGTCATCGCCGTGGATGGTGCGGAGGGGTTCGGCGGCATCCTCCCGCACCAGTAGATAGTTCTCCAACCAGGGGCAGACGTAGCCCATTTCCGGATCCGAATGCATCCGTCCGTCGCGATATCCCAGCACGCGCCCGGAACCGTCTTCCACCGATACCCGGGCGGGACTCATCACCAGTTCCAGGGCGAAACGCATCAGGCCCGCGGTGGCGGTGTGAGCGCCGGATATCGGCATGCTCACATTGTCGAGGAGCTGGCTCTGCAGCGTATTCGTCCCGAGGGTGAAACCGTGGGCGCTGGAGTACGAGGGACTCGTGCTCGATCCCGAGTAGGGGGCCTCGAAGTGCAATTCCCCATCCTGTAGGAAGAACTCGATGAACCGGTCGTGACGGCCCGGTGCGTTGTTCTCGTACACGTACAGTCGGGCACCGTCCAGGCTCCCCGTTTCATCACCATAGACCAGGCGCGTAGGGGTCACACAGTGACTGCGCATGAAAGCCTCGCGCACCGCGGCATCGGCCATGATATCCCAGACGCTGCCCGAGGGGATGTAGCACAGGACCCGGGCACCACTGGTTCCGAGGCCCGCGTGGAAATCCGCCTCGATCTCCCGCAGACTCCGCTCAACCCGGGAGAGACCCTCGCGCCCCTGGTCGGCGTAGTGGATCACCAGCTCGCGGCTGATGACACGCCCCTGCGCCACGGTAATTTCGCGCCACAGATCGCCGGGGATGTTGGGGGGATCCGGCCGGTTCGCTTCCGGTATCCCGACGGTAGAAGGATAATCCCCGAAGGGCCCCGATTCCCCGTCGTGGAAGCGCCGCAGGGCGGTTGAAGCGAGTCCGGTGCAGTGCGCGTTGCTGGTAAGAAACCAGCGGAAGAACGCGTAGAAGGCACTGGTCATAACCGGGTGGATCACCGACTGTGCCCCGACCTCCACGGTTCCAAAGGTTTCCATGAAGGCTCCCCAGGTTGGATCTCCGATGGTGAAGTTGTGGAAGGGATACCCGTGCTGGTCGGCGCGGAATCCACTGTCCAGGGAGGGGAGGCGCTGGACCTCCCACTCGGCACTGCGGTATCCATCGGAGTTCTGCACGGCGAAACGGTCCGTACCTCCGCTATCCGCACCGGGTTCCCGCGGCAGCTCGATTTCGATCACCGAGGAGGATTTTCGGACCCCGGGCAGATACTCGCCGTCGCGGAGTACCGACGCCCCCGCGTCAAAGGATGTCCCGACCAGTTCCAGGACGTCGCCGGGGGCAACGCGGGTCACCGGTGTGCCGCCCGCCCGCATCTCCCGAATGTGCGGAAGTACGCGCAGCGGCACCTCGTTGGAAGTCTCACCGCCGGGAATGGTCACGGTGATCCGATGGGATCCACCGGGAGCGCCAGACGGAATCCGGAAGTTCACTTGGCCTTCGTGGTTGAAGGTCGTGGATACCGGGGATCCAGAGAAATGCACCCGCGCCTCCGACGTGAAGTGGAGGCCGTGGACAACCACCTGCGCCCCGGCGATCGCGGCGACGGGGTTGATGGATTGGATGCGCGGTGCATGGAGGATTCTCGCCCAGTCCTCGGGGGCAAAGAAACCGTAGGCCAGTTGGCTGGCCGAACCCGGGCTTCCTCGACCGAGATCACCCCGGCTATGACCACGTTGGCCATCGCTGCCCCTCCGGGCACTGTGTTCCCGGCAGGGGAAGGTTCGGTGACCGGCCTGGCCCCCGCGGCCTCCTTCCCCGGGGGTCCCCTGGGCACCGGGTTCCCCGCCCGGACCGGGTCCCATGTTGGGGGTGAAGGGACGCGCGGTCATTAAGCCCTCGAGCTGATCCGCCGGCGTAGCGAGGGTGACCTCGCCACCATTGCCGCCATCGCCGCCCTGTCCCCCGCGCCCTCCGTCCCCGCCATCTCCGCCGTGGCCACCGTAACCGACGGAGCGCAAGCAAGCGAATCCGCCGGAACGGGAGTCTTTGCCTCGCTGTCCATCGCCGCCGCGGGCGCCGTTTCCACCGCGGCCACCGCGACCTCCGCGCTGCCCCGGCAGCTCGATGTCGGGCATGGCGTCAATCTCGAGGGCAATGATGGTCAGGTTGGGAGCGTCCTCTCCCCTGGGTCCGGGACGACCGTCACCACCGTGGGCGCCGTCACCTCCCCGCGCCGCCCGATCGTGGTTGGAAGTGGACTGGCGGGCGGTGCGGTCGTAGCTCGGCCTCGCAGGATCGGGGGAGGCACGCTGCCCAGGCACGCCTACATGTGGGTTTGTCTGCGGAGTATAGGTGATCAGGGCACCGGCGCGAGCCGTGACCTTGGCCGCGATGATCCAAAGATGCGAAACGTGATCTAGATCGATGGTTACAACGTGGTTGTTGAGGTCCAGCTCGTCGGCGATAATCACGGATTCCTTCTGCGGCCAGGAGGATACACTGGCCATCATCATTATGTTGGGGGCACCCAGTTGTTGCATTTGACCCCTTCGGAAGCGCTCGGCCAATACGGTACGGGCGCGCCGGGTACTCAGCAAGCCGGGTCGGTTGATGACGAGATTCCTGTCCAATCGGAGCGGGCCGATGTCGTTGAGGTTCTCGATTCCCACGGACTCCATCTTCGACTTCGCCTCGGAAAGGATCGGGGAGGATTCGACCTCGATGATCAGGTCGCGCGAAAAGTCTGGAATACGCCCGCTGATCATATCGAAGAGACCGCGGGAAATCTCGGGGTGCTGGATGTCGCCACGGATCACGCGATGAAAGGTGCCGAGTTGCGGCAAGACTGCCACCTCCTGGAGGATGGTACATACGGGATGGATGGACCGATTCGGCGGTCATCGGGGAAAAGAGTGCGTCGGATCTTCCATATGGTACGTTGGGATCGGATTCACGATGTCGGCTTGTCGGCGACAATAATCCACTCTTACCCGGGAACTCGCTCGGAAAACGCACCTCTTTCGGTTGCATCGGCGCGAAGGGATGTCGTTTGTCGGCGTGGTTCCGAACCAGTGGCGAAGTGCCGAGGCGGGAGGATCCATCTGTCCTCCTCCGCGCGGCCGCCACAGCATAGTAGCGGTATCGATCTCCTCCATGAGGTCGAGGGACATCGGGGGCCTGATGCTCTCGCGGCAAGATCACTGCACAATGGCGTGGAGGGATCCCGGCATATTCCGGTTGGGGGCATCATCCCCGGACCACTCGAATGATGAAACGCAATCATCAGAGTCTGGAGTGTGAGGAAATCTGGATCAACGATTGCGACGATCCACTCAAGACACGAAGGCTGGCCGAGTCCTGCCGAAGATAATGCGTCCAATGAGCCTCCGCATCCGGCACTGGACTATGGGGTAACGGCGGATCAACGTATAACCGCGACAGCGGGAAGATCTTGATGCATAACCGGGTGAAGTCCTCCCAACCTGGCAAACAGGATGGGTATCCATGATCTGCAAGGTCAGTTCGAGGCCCGTCAATGCTCGATCGGTGCTGTCCGACGCAATGCTCCCGCGGCGAGACACGAAGGACGTGGTTGAACATCCCGCCACGCTCGATGAATAGATCATACCTGCCGACGGTTCCTTCTAAGACCCAGGCCTCTTTTCCGGTGGCGGACTCTCCTCCGCATCGGCCAGTGTGCCCCCCGCATCAAACCTACACCGAGCACATCACCCACAGAGGGATATTCTTGCGCCGAGGGCATCGTTCCCCTCGCGCAGATACCCATCCTCGTGGTTCCCAAGGATCGCCTGGCGACAAGGACACCCTGCTGATCACGGTCGGATGCTATACGCAGGTCGACTCCCAGGCACGCATCGGCGTAGACCGGGTTGAACCTGCTATCGGGGATGATCGGGCGGAGTTCCCTTTCTAAGAGCCGGCACGGGGACGGGTGATGCGGAAAGAGACTCGACATTTCAGCGCGGAGGAGTTCATCCATTTTCCTTGTATCGGGCATGTCACCGGCTACCCTTCCTTCTGCCCGGCTCGGTGCAGGAGCTGCCACTCGATGACGATCCACGCTTCCTCCTATCTCCCACCCCTCACAGGCGAGGCCCCCTTCACCTCTCGCACCTGGTGACCACGAGTTGCGATTGCCGCTGTCCCACCCGTATATGCCGGGACAATCGATCGGAGGAGCTGGGGACCCGGGAAATCGCGGACCTGTACCAGCACGCCGGCGACGCGGGCATGGTGACCAACGCCCTGTGGGGCGGGGAGCCCCTCCTGCGGGAGGACCTCGAACGCCTGTGTCGGGCATCCCGAGAGGCCGGCATGATTACCACGGTGATTACCAACGGGTACCGCCTGCCGGAGCGCGCCGAAGAACTCTCCCGGGAAATCGACTGCATCATCGGCTCCCTCGACTATCCCGAACCCGGCCGTCACGATGCCTTCCGCGGCATGCCGGGGCTCTTCGACCGAGCGCTGGATGGCATCCGTGCCCTGCGGCGCACCATCCCCTACCCCAAGGTCATCGTGAACTGCCTGCGGCGGGGGGACCCCTGCGGAAACGTACGCGTGTCACGCCTCGACGAGATCCTGGCGCGCTGGGATCGGCAGGAAGTCGTCCGCGGCGCCCGCGGGTGCCACTCCTGCGTCAACCCCAACGCAGTGGATACCTCCTACGTGTGGGGCCTCCACCCCGAACCGCTGCTGAACGCCATGTCGCTTTTCTTCTCGCGCTAGGGACCACCGCAGCTCGGCGTGATTCGGAAGAGAAGATAAACAGCGCGGGAGTATCCCAAGCCATACGGGACCGATACATCGTTCGGTTCTGTCAACTCGACCCCATCCCCGCGAGAAGCTGATGCGCGTGACGGAGGCGGCACGCCTGGTTCCCTCGGCTAAGAACCCTCGCTTTGAAAACTCATCCTGTTCACCGATCACAGAGCCAAGGACGCCTGGCCGCGCGGCCAGAAACTCCTTCGCCTCGGAGGCGCTGATTTGTATCGTGGCGGTGTGCGTGGAAGAGGGTCAGCCCTAAAGAGTAACAATTCCGTGTTTTAATGCGTTACTAGAGGGTAGAAATACCTCATCACATCAGAGGGAGATGAATGTTGAATGAAAAAGACACTGTCTATCCTCGCGCTGACCCTGTTCTTGGTAATGTTCCTATCCACGGTGGCAATGGCCATGCCGGCAGGGTTCCACCCACCCGTTCGGAGCCTCAACCTACCTGGATCCGCCGCTGCCGGTCTCCACCAAGCCTGTGGCAATGTGGATAACGAGGGCATCGCGGGCCACGTGTTCCTGTTTATGTTGGCTCCGGCAGATCACCGATAGCCAGAATGATCAAAGTTCGTACGAGGACATAGCCATCCCACCCGCCGCCTTTCCGCGGCGGGTGGTCCTTCGCCTACCTTTCGCCGGTGGCGGTCTACTGCTCGCAGCCCGCATCGGCTCGTTCCCGGCATTGTCTCGCCATACCCTGGAGGCCACCATGGGGACGATCGCAGCAATCAAATGCGACGCATATCCTCCGAAGAGACTTCCCGCAATACGAAACTCGGATTGATATACGTTGTCCTGCACGCCGTGGGTTCCCCCTTCTCCTCCGTCAATCCGGATCGCGGACTCCCCCACATCGAGAACGCTCAAGGGGAACGCACCGATGGTTTCGCCGAACCTCTCGGAGGAATTGTCTTTCCCGCTCAGAACTTAAACCTTAACAGCGCAGGAGTGGCGAGAACGGGATGAGACACCCCGCTGCGTCGGCCACCGATGACCAAGGTAACGCCCTGCCCGCCCCCGATTCGGACGGCAACCCGCCATCGCCCTCGGCCGACCACCTACTGGATCGTAACCCGCGGACGGAACCTACAAATGCCGACGACCTCGACTACGCATTCTGTTCTTCGAAAGGGTGACCGACAGTGGAAACGAGGCCATCTCGATCTCCCCAAACACCCGGTATGGCCCACCTCAACGTGCGGGTTAACGACCACGAGCACCGTCCTGTATCCGACGCGCGAGTCACCCTGCGCGGCGAGGGCATGGAACATGTCCTCGCCCGGGTCGACGAAAAGGGCGGATATCGCCACGCAGGCATCGCTCCGGGGCGCTACCGCCTTCGAGTGCAGGCAAAGGGATTCGAAGACGACTAGCGACAGGTCCACCTGCAGCCCGGTGACAACCGCGAAATCTTCATCCTCGGCCCAGAGGGCATGCCCTATTACTATCGGGGAACGGTGCGGGTTCCCTTCGAACCGATGGATCACCTCCTGGCGGTAGTGATGCCGGATCCTAAGGGACCCGAGCAGGCCAAGTCGCAGCAACGTGACGTTCTGAAACTGGCGGCTGACCGGGGTCTGAGCGTCGAGCCCATCGGCGAGAACATCGCCCGAAATGGCATCCATGTCCTCCGGTTGTCCGAGGATACCGGCAAGAAGCAGTGGGACGAACTGGCTGAGGCTCTCCGGAGTGCCCCGGGCATCGCGCACGTCGGTCCCGTCCTGAAACTATTCGCGGAAAACGCCACCATCCTCACCGGCGAACTCATCGTGCGGTTCCGCGAGGGCACGAAGCGTGCGGAGATCGAGAAGATCGCCACCGCCCACGGTCTCGAAATCCTCGGGCGCTTCAACCCCCTTGGGCCAGTATACCGCCTCGGGTCGAAGGAACCCCCCTCTTACCGATTGCTCGAAACGTGTGCCCACCTGGCTTCCGAAGACGCGGTGGAGTACGCGGAACCCAACCTGATCCACACCGCCGAAGAGGACGTGGTAACGCCGGCGGATTTTCTCTTTCCCAAAAAATTGGCCCACCGCCTGATCAAGACGCCAGAGGCCTGGCAGATCCTCCGCAGCATCAACGCGGACAAGACCTTCGGCGACCCTGACGTCATCATCGGCATCGTCGACTCCGGCGTCGACGCCGCACATCCCGAGTTCGCGGGAACCCTCAGCGATGGCACACCGAAGGTCCATCGCTTGTTCGACTTCCACCTGATGGTCTCGAACAACGACACCCTTGCGAGCAACCACGGCACCTGCTGCGCCAGCGCTGCAACGGCCCGGGCCGAGAATCCCTCGAGCGTGGAGGGCGTCGACGAGGGCGTCTGCGGCGTCGCCGGCAACTGCCGATTGATGGGCATTCGTCGCGGAGGCTTCACCGAGGCCCGTTACGCAGACATGTACCTGTGGACGGCGGGCTTCGACCCGGGAAACGACCTGGCGGGTTTCCCCGAACCCCTGGACAGGGGGGCGGACATTATCAGCAGTAGTTTCGGATTCAGCGCCGGCTCCCCCATCTAGGGATTGATGCGGGATACCTTCGATACCCTAACGGACGACGGGCGGGGTGGCCGAGGTGTCTTACTGTTCTTCTCAGCCGGCAACGCCAACACCGATCTCGACCTCACCGTTCATCGTCCCTGGGGCATGTACGAGCGCTGCTTCTCCATCGCGACCTCCACCTTGGATGACGACGGCACCTCCGAGGTCCGGGCTGCCTACAGCAACTTCGGTTCCGCCATCGAGGTTTGCGCGCCCAGCCACGATGAGTACGTCGATAATCGCCCGCTGCACGCTCCCCCGGAACACTACGTCGCTTTCGCCGCCACGGAACGGGGAGATCCTAGTAATATCCACGCCACCGTGGGGCGCCCCAGCCGCACTACCGGGCTGAGGATGTCCTTGGCGGCGGGAAGTAGGAGACTGCATCTGTCCAGCGTCATCGGATTCCCGTCGGATGGGGCCATCTTGATCGGCGACCCGGGGACCACCGGATCCGAGGGACACGAGATCGTGAGCGTCAACTCCCTACTGCGGCAGGTCACCATCGCTCGATCCACGCAGAATGCCCATCCCTCGGGACGGCGGGTGTACGCCACTACCCGGGACTATCACAGCAACTTCGGCGGTACCTCCCACTCCACGTCCCTGATGGCCGGGGTGGCGGCGCTACTGCTGAGCATGGCACCGGGTATGACGTGGCAGAACGTGCGGAATACCCTGCGGGCCACGGCCACCAAGATCGATCCCCACAACACTCACCCGACGGGACGCTGGCGAGATCGGGAGGGACACATCTCCACCGATCCCGGGTATACCGGCCCCTTCTTCAGCGAATTCTACGGCTTCGGGCGGGTGGACGCCGCGGAGACCCTGCGGTCCACTCTGTCGGGGTGCGCTGGAGCCCTGGGCGAGATCATCGATCGCATCTTTCGACGCAGGTAAGTCTACCTCGGATCCGCAGCGGTCAGAAGATCCGATCGGAGGAGTCAGGAATGGGAGCGCGAGGCATCGTCTCGGGAGGCTACGCGGCGAGACTTCCCCTAGAATCTCGCGAAGAAGCGAGCCGAGTTTTCGTCCAAGCCGAACCACGACGGTCACGCACTTTCCGAAGCGCCTCGCTGGCTAAGAGGGAGCACCGATGGGAAGGGTCGTGGGTCAGTCGTGGCGTCGAACACCTCCACCACCGCGCTGATCCGCGAGTGCGTGGGACGGCTTCCCGCGCCAGATCCACCGGGTATTCGGTTCCTCCCCAGCGCCCGCAGTAGTGCCGGATGGCTCCGGCTACGAAAGCGAAGTCATCCGGCCAGCGCGCCGCGATGAAGCACCCCGGTTCGGGGGTGCTTCTGCAGCATCCATCATTCCGCCTTGATGAGAGGCACTCCCTTTGGCAGGATCTCTTCGGTACCTGCTCTCGAGGAACGTCGCTTGGTACATGTCGCCCTCGGACCGCGGAATCCCCGCGACGACTTCAAGCATCTCGTCTCCGTCATTGTGCCGGTAGGGTCGTTGACCAAATTAGGGCCCTTCAGGTCCGCCATGATCACACCGTGGGGGAAGTGCCTCTCGGTATCCAAGAACTGCACTCCCCGTATCCATCCACCCCACCAGAACCGGGCTCACCTGCAGGAAGCCCGGCGCTCCACGCCGTATATCTGCGGTATGATGGAGGGGGTGACAGCATGCAAACGACTTCCATATTCTACTTCTCCGGAACGGGAAACACCTGGTGGGTATCACGGGAAATGGCCCGACTACTCAGTGAGCGCGAGATTTGCACCCGGACCCACTCCATCGAACAACTGACCACAGGTGCGGCTACCCAACTGATGGCTGAATGCGACACCGTCGGGTTCGGGTATCCCATCTACGGATCGGATCTCCCCGGGCCGATGGAAGAATTCATCGCGCGGATGGAGGCGGTGGAGGGTAAGAGGTGCTTCGTGTTCTGCACGCAGTGGCTTTGGTCGGGGGACGGTGCACGCGCCGGGGCCGCGCTGTTGACCTCCAAGGGCTTTGACGTGCGCTGGGGCGAGCACTTCCTCATGCCCAATAATGTGTGCGTGGCGGTCATGCCCCTCCCCTTTACCAACGAGCGCAAGAGGATCGATGCCGTCCTGGCCAAAGCATCCCACCGGATCGAGCGTTTCGTCGAGAAGATCGGTACCGACAGATCCTTTCGACGGGGATTTCATCCCCTTTCGAATCTACTCGGATCCCTACAAAGGGTTCCCTTTCAACGGCTCAAAGGCCGTATGCAGGATGACATCGGTGTGGATGGTCAGCGCTGTACACGATGCGGCTACTGCGTAAGCCTGTGTCCTGTCGATAACCTCGTCGAAGCCCGGCAGTCCATCATGACGCGGAGCCAGTGTATCTTCTGTATGCGTTGCTACAACTTCTGCCCCGAATCCGCAATCACATACCGGCGCCGGCCACACAACCTACGGCGAGGAGTACCCTACCGGGGGCCCGTCGAAGGCTTCGATCCCCGCATACTTCGATGATCACCGTTATGGCTTTGGACCTGCCGTCAAACCGGGCACGTTGGATTGCACCAGGTCGGGTACCCCCGCTCAGCGCAATGGTCCAGAACCACCCGGGAGATTCGAACCGCCGGCGCAGCAATCCTTCGGACGCGGGTATTGCTCCTGCGAGACAG
>PWSR01000102.1 GCA_003563985.1 Clostridia bacterium
CCCTGGTAGTGGTTATGATGATTTCGTTCCTCGTCGCTTCTTCCGTGTTGAGTTCCTGTGCGCCCGCCGATTCGGCGGAGGAGACCCACCTGGTGGTCGAGGACGCTTTGATCCTCGGTACGGTGGTGACGATTCGCGCCCACGCCCCGAGGGATCCCGAGGTACTCGCAAGCCAGGTGCGGGAGGTAATCGAAGCCATGGAAGAGTTGGGTTGCAGCCTGAGCGTATATTGCGAGGATAGCGAGACCGTTCGCGTCAACGAAGCCGGCGGTCGCACCGTGGAGGTGTCTCCGGATTTCGAGCGTATCCTCGGCTATGCCCTCGAGGTGGCGGAGCGAACCGGGGGCGTCTTCGATCCCAGCGTAGGTCCCCTGGTGGAACTTTGGGGATTTTATAGCGGCAAATACCGGGTACCGGAAGAGGAGGAGATCGCCGAGGCCTTGGAGCGCGTCGATTGGCGGCGTATCCGGTTGGAAGACGGATCCGTGACCATCGAATCCGGAATGCAACTGGACATCGAAGCCCTCCTCAAGGGTTACATCGCCGATTTCGCCCTGGCAGAACTGGAGGATCTAGAGGTCACCGGCGCCCTGGTTATCGCCGGTCCCAGCAGTATTGCCGCCTTGGGAGCGGCGCAGGGTGGGCGCCCCTGGAAGGTGGGCCTGGAGAATCCCCGGGATCCGGGCAATATCTATGGTGCAGTGGAGTTGGCCGACGGCGAGCACATCAGTACCAGCGGAGATTATCAGAGGTACTTCATCGATGAGAGTGGTCAGCGTCGCTCGCATATCCTGGATGCCCGGACCGGTAAGCCAGTCGAGGGCCTGATGGCGGCCACCGTAATCTCGGACAGCTCCCTCGGTACCGACGGTATCTCCACGGCGGTGCTCCCGTTGGATGCCGAAGAAGCCATCGCACTCCTCGAGGATTGGCGGGGAGTGGATGCGTTGGTCATAACCGCGGACCGGGAGATACTGTTTAGCGGCGACATGGAACGACGAGTGGAGATGACTGCGGATGGATTATAGGCGACTCCTGAGCCGTTGGGACATCTTGGCCATGATCCTTGTACTTCTCGTCGCCGGGGGGACCTGGTTGTACCTCGGTCGGGGTGCCGGTGGCGAGGCGACGGAGGTGCGGATCATTCGGCTCGTCCCGGGCGGGGGGAGTGAGATCGTCGAGCGCATTTCCCTGCCGGCGGAGATCGATCGCTGGATCGATGGTCCCTCGGGGGGGATGGCCTTGGAGGTCTCCGGGCGCGAGGCCACCGTCTATCACTCCGAGTGCCCGCAGTTGATCTGCGTGGAAACCGGGCGCCTGCGTACCGCCGGGGATCGCTCCATTTGCGTACCCAATGCCCTCATCGTGGAGTTGATCTCCGACGAAGAATCTCCCTACGATCATATCTTGCGGTGAACCAACCCTCCCCGGGATCCCCCGATCTCCTCGTGGCACAGCCTTCGAACGTTACCCGCGGATCCCGGTACCTCGGGTATCGGGCGCAACGCAGTGCCCAATTCCGCGGGGTTTCCTCACCCCCACAATCCAATCGGTTGTCGATGGGATCCGCCGGACCCGATTCCCCGCGGGGGAAGTGGACGCATTGTGCCGCAAGGAGATATAGGGTGTCGCGTTGATTCGTCTCGATGAACCGGCGAAGGAACGAGGAACTGTCGGTGTAGCAGCGTGGGGGTCCTGCGGGCCGGCGTGGCGATCCCCGGTGGCGGAGAATCGCCGCGTCTCCCGTGGTCACCAACCGACTGACGGTAGGGACGGTGTCGCGACACCCGGGCGAAGTAGGCTCCGATTGGGATTCGGGCCATCCCTGTAGCCACGCATGATCCGCCGACGGCCCCGGTGCGAACGGGCCGCCGGCGGATCATGCGATCAGGTAACCTTGCGGATTTGGATGACCAGCTCGATGTCGTCAATTGCCGTTCGGAAGACTTCGCCGCTCGGCGTCCCGGGGGCGAACTCCACGGCCAGCACCTCGTCGGCGACGAGGTCTCCGAAATCTTCCAGGGCGCGCTTCAGCTCACCTTCCGTTTGGTAGGTGATCGCGATTCGATCCGAGACCTCGAGGCCCGCGCGCTTGCGGCTATCCTGGATGAAACGGACCGCATCCCGCGCCATGCCTTCTCGTTCCAGCTCCGGCGTCAATTCGGTGCTCACCGCCACCGTGAATCCCCCTTCCGTCGCCGCGGCGAAACCCTCCCGATTGTGGGTGCGAACGACCAGTTCTTCCGGCTCCAGGGTAAAGGGTCCCGCCGTTACACTTTCTCCGGCGGTGGCGGCCTTAGCGAGTTTCTCGGGGTCCTCTTTCGCGACGGCCCGCGCGACCTCGGGCATCTCGGATTGGAACTTGGGACCGAGGAGGGAATAGTCGGGCTTCACCTCGTAGATTATGAAGTCGGACTCGTCGGACACCGTTTCGATCCGCCGAACGTTTAACTCGTCGAGGATCAGGTAATCCAGGTCCCGATCCCAGGAGGGACCGGCCACCATGATGGATTCCAGCGGCTGGCGCACCTTGAACCCGGCGGCGTTTCGCGCTGCCCGGCCCAGGGATGCGATCCTCCGAGCGGCGGCCATCTCGTCCTCCAGGTCGGCATCGAACCAATCGGGGGGCGCCGCGGGGTAATCGGTCAAATGTACGCTCCTCGGCGCATCCGGGAAGGGGGTGAGCACGAGATTCGTGTACATCTCTTCGGTGATAAAGGGCATGAATGGTGCCAGCGCCCGCGTGAGCAAACGGAGCGCATCGTACAGGGTTAGGTAGGCAGAGGCCTTGTCGCGACGATCCGCCTCGCCATCGGCATTTCCCTTTCGCCAGAAGCGCCTGCGGGACCGGCGGACGTACCAGTTGGATAGATCGTCGGTGAACCGTTCCAGTACCCGGGCTGCCTCGATGGCATCGTAGTCCTCCAGGGCATCGTCTGCCCTCTTGAGGCTGGAGGCGAGGCGTGCCAGCAACCATCGATCCAACGGGGGGCGTTCCCCCGGGGCGATGTCCGCGGTTTCCGCGGGATCGAAACCGTCGATGCGCGCGTAGGTGACGAAGAAGGAGTAGATATTCCAAAGGGGTATCACGAAACGTCGCCGCACCTGGTCCGCCGCCCCATATCCGAACAGGACGTTGGACGTGGGATTGGAACACATGTACAGCCAACGCATGACGTCCGCACCCATCTCCGCGGTGGCGTCTTCGAACCAGATGGCATTCCCCGCACTCTTGTGCATCTCTTCTCCGTTTTCATCCAAGACCAGGGCATGGCCCAGCACGGTGAGGAAGGGAGGTCGCTTCGTCAGTGCGGCGCTCATCGCCAACAGGGAGTAGAACCAATTGCGGAACTGACCGGGGAAACTCTCCGTGATGAAGTCGGCGGGGAACCATTTCTCCCAGTATTCGCGGTCGGATAGATAGTTCAGGGTCGAGTACGCGACGATACCGGCGTCCAGCCAGGGATTTCCGACCTCGGGTATGCGCTGCATGGTGCCGCCGCAGGCCTCGCACTCTACTTCGACGGCGTCGATCCAGGGTCGATGGGGGGAGTGTCCGTCGAAGGCTTCCCATCCTCCCACTGCCCGCTCCCGTAATTCGTCGTAGCCGCCGATCACATCGAAGGCCTGGCATTCGGAACAGGTCCATATCGGGAGGGCGAGACCCCAGTATCGCTTTTTCGATATCATCCAGTCACTCATGTTGCGTAGCCAATCCAACTCTCGCTCCATCCCGAACTCGGGGATCCAGCGAATTTGCCGCGTTACGTCCATGATGTCTTCGCGCCACGGGTCCATGGCGATGAACCACTCGTCTACCAGCCGGAAGACGAGTTCCTGGGCACAGCGCCAACACACCGGGTAACGATGGGTGATCGGCTCCGTCTTGAGGATCCGACCGTTTTCCCGGAGTTTCTCCAAGATACGGGGGTTGGCATCGTGTACGTCCATGCCGGAGAGAAAACCGTAGCCGGGGAGGAACGCGCCGTTCTCGTCGATGGGGGCGAGTACCTGTAGGTCGAACTCCTTGCCCAGCTGGTAGTCTTCGCGCCCGCACCCGGGGGCGATGTGCACGCACCCGGTTCCCTCTGCGGGATCCACGTCCTCCCAGGCGATGATGCGGGTTCGGACGTCCTTTTGCGCGGGCAGGTCCGGCAGGGGACCGGTGTAGCTCTTCCCGAGGAGATCGTTTCCCGGGAATCGCTCGACGATGTGGACTTCCTCGCCGAAAATGCGCCGGGCCGACTCCTCGGCCAGGATATAGATCGCATCTTCCACCCGGACCCGGGCATAAACGTCTTCGGGGCTCACCGCCACGGCCACGTTGGCCGGAAGGGTCCAAGGGGTGGTGGTCCAGATGAGGAGGCTCGCCTCATCGTCGTCCAAGGGTAGGTGGACGTAGACGCTAGTGTGGGTGAGCTCCTTGTATCCCTCGGTCACGATTTCGTGCTCGCTGAGCCCGGTTCCGCACCGGGTACACCAGGGCATGACATCGTGGCCCCGGTAGATGAGATCCCGCTGGTGCATGGTCTTGAGGAAATGCCAGATGGTGTAGTTATTCTCGTCCGACATGGTGAAATACGAGTTCTCCCAGTCCATCCAGTAACCCAGACGCTTCGATTGCTCGGTCTGGATGTCGGAGTATTTGTAGACTCGTTCCTTGCAGCGCTGGATGAACTCCGCGACCCCGTAATCCTCGATTTCGCGCTTGGAGTTTAGGCCCAGCTCCTTCTCCACCTCGACTTCCACCCAGAGTCCCTGGCAGTCGAAGCCGTTTTGGTAGCGTTGTTCGAAACCCTGCATCGTCCGGTGTCGCTGAAAGAGGTCCTTGTAGGTTCGCCCCCAGGCATGGTGTACACCCATCGGGTTGTTTGCCGTGATGGGCCCGTCGAGGAAGGAAAATCGCTCCTGGGCGCCGGCGTTCTTCTGTAGGTATTCCTCGCGGACCCCGTCCTCTTCCCACCACCGAAGAATCTCGTCTTCCATTGCCGGGAAACTGACTTCGTCTGGAACCGGTCTAAACAACGTAATCCCCCTTTACTGGCATCGATCTCCCCGTCAAGACAGCAACAGGAAAAGGCCGCCCCGTATATGGGACGGCCTTTGACGACCGCGGTACCACCCACGTTGCCCCGAGCGGTAATTTGGCGCGGGGCCCCTCGTTGGAGCCTTGGCTCCCGGGAATAACGGTTCCCCGCCGGTGGAGCCTAATCGGGAATCCCTTTCGGTCCACGGCTCCGGAGTGATGTTCGGTGGTCCTCCCGACCCGGATCCCAGCACCCCGGGCTCTCTGCGCGGAAGAGATCCCACTTACTCGCCTCCATCATCGCCCATCAAGTAATCGTCATGATAGCATAGCCGTATCCCATCGCCAAGTCGATCAACCGGTTTGCGAAGGGTCTACTCGCATTGGAATTGTAAGGAATTAATGCCGTCGCGGGACTGGCCGGTCGGTGGCTGCACCGTTTCCCGGGTCCGAGGACGAGGGTAGTCCCCGGTGCCGAAGTACAATGGAACCGCATTACCCGGTGCGAAGGGGAAGCGAGCCTTTCCATAGAAAGCAGAGGGGTACCGGTGGAGCACCAGTGGGAAAGGGGAATCACCTTGGCAGCTGATCCGCATTGGATCCCAGAGTACGAGGCGTTCGTCGAAGGCGTCATGGATAAGCAGGAAATTCCCGGGCTTTCCGTGGCCCTGGCCCGGGGAGGGAGGGTCTTGTATGCCCGGGGATTCGGTTCCCGGGATCTCGCGACCGGTGCGCGTACCACACCCGACACGCTCTACGAACTCGCTTCCGTGGGTAAATCTATGGCCGCACTGGCCATCATGATCCTCGAAGAGCGCGGAGGCTTGGCCGTCGGGGATCCGGTCTCGGATTATCTACCGGAATTCCGGATGGGCGATCGCGGCTGGGAGAAGGCGGTAACGCTGGGGCATCTACTCAGCCATACTTCGGGTCTGCCCCCCACCGGCGCGCTCCGCTACGCATCCCGTGCCTCACTGGAGGACGGACTGATACGGGCCATGAAGGCGGCGGGAGACTGGGAATCATGGATCGACTACCCCGCCATCGATACCCCGGGGGATCTCATGCAATATCTCGCGGGGGACTCAATCGTACCCCTGGGGAGGCCGGGGGAATATTTCTCCTACTCCAACGATGGGTACGCGCTTTTGGGCGCCATCGTTGAGAAGGTGGACGGTCGCCCCTTCGCCCGTTTTCTCCGCGAGGAAGTTACCGAGCCGCTGGGGATGGGGCGCACCACGCTGGAGCCGGAACCGGGGGATCGGCATGATATCTCTACCTCCTACGCCCGGATTGGTGAAGGAGATCCGGTTCCTTTCCAAAGGTGGGAGCATGCTCCCGCCATGACGGCCGCCGGGTTCGTGCGGTCCTCTGCACTGGAGATGATGAGGTACGGGGAGATGCTCCTTCGAAAGGGCGCCTTCCGGGGTCGGCACCTGGTGAGACCGGATCGGGTGATGCGCGTGATGGCGTCCAGGACGCCCGTGTCTCCCGAGACCGGTTACGGTTACGGTTTGGTCCGCTACCCCGACTACCATGGGATTACTTTGATCGAACACGGAGGAGGCGGAATGGGGGTCCGCACCCACTTCGGTATTATCCCCGAACTGGATGCTGCGATCATGGTCCTGGCGAATGGGGGGTGGGCTCCCGCGGACGCAATCTGGATCGGACTCGTCAATTGTCTTCTCGGTCTCCCCCCGGAGGCGCCCCGCATCACCCGGGAGGAGGTCGATGTCGATGCCCAGTCTCTCCAACGTTGGGTCGGGTGCTATCGATCCGGGGAGGGGGATGGAATGACCGTTTCGCTGGAGGCGGGTCGACCGATGTTGAAAGCGTGGGGTGGCGAGTACTGCCTTCAACCCACGGGCCCCGGCTCCGCGAAATTCCGGGCCGCCGGGGGAGAACGGGAGATGGTTTTCTTATCCGGTTCCGACGGGGAGGTGGCCGGGGTCTTCGCCGGCCACAGGCTCGTACCCAAGGTGCAAAGATCCCCGGGCTCCCATCTTTCGATCTGGAGACGAGGCGGAAGCAGCGATGACTGATACGACCCATGAGCGGTGCATAATTCTCGCGGTAAATCCCGGAAATACCTCCACCAAGGTGGGATTGTTCGAAGTATCGGGTGATGGGAACGCCCCCCGCGTTGTGCCGCTGAGAGACCAGAGTCTTACGCACGATGATGACAATCTGTCTGGATTCGAATCCATCCCGGATCAATTGGAGTTTCGCCTGGAGGCGGTTCGCGATTTCTTACGTACAAATACCGTCCCGATCTCGGCGGTCGTTGGCCGGGGCGGGCTGTTACGTCCCGTGCCGGGTGGGACGTACCCGACCTCCGAATCGTTATTGATGGATTTGCGGACGGGATTCGGAGGTCACCACGCTTCGAACCTGGGGGGTCTCTTGGCCGCCGCCATTGCGGCGGAGCGGGATGTCCCTTCTTTTGTCGTGGACCCGGTGAGCGTCGACGAAATGCATCCCGTCGCGCGGATCTCCGGATTGCCCGAGATCGAACGCGTTAGCCTGTGGCACGCTCTGAACTGCAAGGCAGCCGCCCGGGAGATGGCACGGAAGATGGGTAAGCAATTGCAGGAGTCGAACTTCGTGATCGTCCATCTAGGCAGTGGGATCACCGTGGCTGCGATGGAGAGGGGTCGCGCCGTGGATGTTAACAATGCAGTGGCCGAGGGCCCCTTTGGAGCGGATCGCGCCGGCGGACTGCCGGCTACGTCGTTGGTGGACCTGGCCACCGGTGGAACCGTTGCCCCGGCGGAACTCAGGCGCCGCCTCATGGGCGGCGGGGGGCTTTTCGCCTACCTGGGAACCCGCGACACCCGGGCCGTCGAGGTCCGGGCCGAGGAGGGGGACGAGCAGGCGCTTCTCCTCCTGGATGCCATGACATACCAGATCGGCAAGGAAACCGCTGCCATGGCGTCCGTATTGAAAGGTGATGTAGATGCCATCGTGTTGACCGGGGGGATGGCGCGATCCCACCGCATTACGGAAGCCATCATCGACCGAGTGGGCTGGATCGCACCGGTGACATTGCTTCCGGGCGAAGACGAGCTGAAGGCGCTGGCCCTGGGAGCGTACCGTGTCCTGATCGGGGCGGAGCGCCCCGCCGCGTATCCCGGTGACGGGGGAGGGGAAGGATAAGGTGGATTACAGAGAATCGGTATCCTTTCTATTCGGTCTGGGCAAGTTTGCCCCTACGCCCGGCATGGTGCGCATGGAGCCGCTGCTCCGGGGGCTGGGAGATCCGCAGCGGGGACTTCGGGTAATCCACGTGGCGGGGACCAATGGGAAAGGATCCACGTGTGCTTTCATCGACTCCGCCCTCCGGGAAATGGGTTCCGATACCATCTTGTTTACCTCGCCTCACTTGCATACGGTGCGCGAAAGGATGAGACGAAACGGCGAGATGATATCCCGCGAGGATTTCGCGCGGATTGCCTCCCGCGTCAGAGATTTGTGCGAGGGTGTCGCATCCGAAACCGGAGAACACCCTACTTTCTTCGAGATCCTCGCCGCAATCATGTACCGGTGGGCCGCGGACTGCGGGGTAGACTACGTGGTGCAGGAGGTCGGACTCGGTGGTCGTTTCGATGCAACGAACGTCATACGTGAGCCCCTCGTTACGGTCATTACCGATGTGGATTTGGACCACACCGAGGTCTTGGGTTCTACCCTGGCCGAGATCGCGGGCGAAAAGGCTGGGATCATCAAGCCCGGGGTTCCCCTGGTAGTCGGTCCGGTGAAGCCGGAAGCCCTGCGGGTCATCGCGGGAATTGCCTCGGATCGCGATGCGCCTATGCAGGTACTTCATTCCGATACCTCCGGAGTCTCGCCACCGACGTTCGGTACCCCACGGGTATCGCGGTGTGGGGCCATCTTTTCCTATCGGGGTGTACGCTGGTGTTTTCCCGAGGTGTCCATCGCCATGCTCGGAGGGCACCAGGTGCGCAACGCCGCCCTCGCTGTGGCCGCCCTGGAGGCCATTGCCCATCGCATTGATATATCGCCGGGAATCACCGTGGAAGGGATCGGGAAAGCCCGATGGCCCGGGCGTGTTGAACTGGTCGCCTGCGAACCCGTCGTTATTCTTGACGGTGCCCACAATACCAGCGGGGCGCGGGTCTTCTCCGAGTGTCTCGGCGAACTGTTTGCCGATCGATGCATTCACGCCGTGATCGGGATCATGGGCGACAAGGATGCTTCGGCCATGTTGCGGGCTATGGCAGAACGAATTACCGGGTGGGTAGCGGTGACCCGCCCCCCGATACCGCGCGCCACGCCCGAGGATGCACTCAAGGAGTTAGCCGAAGTCGACCTGGGAGGGGCCCAGGGGGTCAGTGCACATGCGGACCCGGACGACGCGGTCGATGCGGTATTGGCCCGGGCGAATCCGGGGGATGTCGTGGTCGTGTGGGGAAGCCTTTACCTTGTCGGGGCGGTGCGGGGACGATGGGTACCCGATCATTCGTAGAAGCGTGTTTACCTCGTTGCCGGAGGGGCGCCGGATCTTCGATTAATATCGTGGGTTTCGCGATAATGGCGGATTGCCAATGCCGTACCGAAGGGACCGATCGCCTCGAAGAAGAGAGTTGATGCGAGGACGATGTTCAGGATGAGCCCATCGGAAGCGGGATAGATCTTCTCCGCCATCGCGGCGAGAACGAGAGAAAGGGTCCCCTGGGGCATCAACGCTATCCCGAGATACGCCCCCGTGCGAATGTTGAGACCAGTACAAGCACAGCCCACGGTGGCCCCGATGCCTTTGCCGAGGCCCCGGGCTAGGATGTACGCGCCCAGGAGCAACGGGGCTCCGAGAATGAGGTCGGGCTGCAGGTGTGCGCCCAGGTACACGAAGAAGACCAGGTACACAAAATCGAGAAATTCCTCGAACTTGTGCCAAAATGCCCTGGAGTAGCGGAGCTGGTTGACCAATACGAATCCGGCTACCAGGGCAGCGACCTGCGGCGCTATGGGAGACAGAGCCTGGAGGCCGAGGAATGCCAAGACGATGCCGATGACGAGGGCGCTCCGGTGGCCGTAGTCGCGGAAATGCGGGAGGAGGTAAGCTAATAGAGCCCCGCCACCGGCACCGACGACGGGAACGACGAGTAAGTAAGCTGCGCCGAATTCTCCGGCGCCGAACTCCCCAACGGTGAACCATCCCGCGATCGAAATCACCACTGCCCCGGCGGCCGTGGCCAATACGTCGTCCAGGGCGACCGTCGATCGCAACAGCCGGGTCAATGGCCCGCGGGGCGTGTATTGGTGCAGCACGATCATCACGGTGGCCGGGGCCGTAGGGGTTGCCGTGGCCCCAAGGGCCAGGGAGACAATGGGTGACCCGGTGACCAGGTACGAGGCGATGGAAACGGCGAGGAACGTTGCGCTTCCTTCCCCCAGGGCGGTCGTGAGGGGGGTCCGCCCTTCGGCGCGAAGCCGGCCAATCTGCAATTCCCGTCCCACCATGAACAGGGTAAAGGCGGAAACGATGGCCGTCGCGGGCAACAGCCCGGCGAGGTCCGCGGCGCCGATCACCCCGATTCCCAGCGGACCCAGCAATGCACCCGTGAGGAGGTAGGCGGCTACCACCGGAATGCCGATCCGGGAGGCGAGCCACCGCATGGCGATGCCCGCAGTGGCGATCAATCCCAGGGTGAGGGGGATGTTCACTGGCACGATTCCTCCGCCCCGTCATCACAGCCGCCCCAAACCCCGGATACCGGGACGGTTATCATCATGCCGCTGCCCTCTTCTAAGAAATAATTCATCTGCTCCAGGACGGCCTCCTGGCAGCGCTTCAAGACGTCCTCGCTCCGGATGACAACGAAGAGTGTGTGATTGTGCGTGCGCACACCCTCATCCAGATGCCGGAGACCTCCGAACAGGGGGAGGGAGCGCGCCATGCTGCGCCCCAAGCCGGTCGTCTCGATGACGGTCGCACCGCCGGCCCCCGATTCGCGCAATGCGCGCAATATCGAGCCGAGGTCCTCCCGTTCATTGATCACGATAAATAGAATGCTTGCCAAGGTGATCTTCCCTTCCGAAAGACCTCGAATTGTCAGGCAGCCTTCTCCGCCCCGGAGACATGTGCCTCCCCGGCTCTGGTGAGCGCGATGTGGGCCAGCGGGAATCCCAGGACCGCGTATATTGCCGATGAGGCGAGCATGACCGCGGCGATGGGTTCCCGCAGTTCCGGGAAGTGGGCACCGACCAGGGCGATGAGGCCGACATTGATTCCAGCCTGTGGCAGGAGAGTCGGCCACAGATAGTTTCGGATCGCCTGCGGCGCGTGACTATACGATGCCCCGGCCCTCGAACCCAGCAGTTTGCCAAGGGCCCGGGTGGTGGTGTAGATAACGGTCACGGGTGTGAGGACGGTTAGGATATCGAGGTTGAGCGATGCCCCGATTCCACCGAAGAATACCACGTGTAGCGGCCCCATTATCTCGTCGAGGTCGTGCAGGAGTTCGCTGACATAAGGGTATTGGTTTACGGCAGTCGTTCCGACGGCAAGACACGTTAGCAGCGGTGACAGGTGCCACAGGTGGGAAAGGCCCGTGGCCAAGAATACGGTAGTCAGCGCGGTGGCCAGGGCGAAACCGTGACTCGGAGAGACGTGGAGTACCCGTGCCAAGATGAGCCCCAGGAGTATTCCGACGACCAGGGATCCAACGATTTCTTGCAAGGGGATTAGCAGGGCTTCGGTGGCTGAGACGGGGATTCCCCCCAGTAGCGCTGCCACGGGGACGATCAGTGCGAATAGAGCAACCCCGAGGGCATCGTCCAGGGCCACCACGCCTAAGCAGGTTCGCGTGACGGGTCCGCTAGCCCGCAGTTCGCGAATGATGAGCATCACTTCCCCCGGCGATGTGGCCGTAGCCATCGCACCGAGCAGCAGTGCGATGGGCCAGGACCTGGAGACGGCAAAGGTGCCGAGGGTGACCAGGGAAGCAGTTGCAACCGATTGTAAGATGGCGATGGGGACGATCCCGCTTTCGATTCGACGGAGAGCGACGAGATTGAGCTCCAGTCCGATGGTGAACGCTATGAAGGCGAGGGCCAGCTCCTCGATGAAGTGCATGTCGGAAATCGAGGTAGCCCCGATTAACCCGAGGGCGTGTGGACCCAGGAGGAACCCCATCACGAGATATCCACTGATTTCGGGAAGTCCGAAGCGGCGGAGAATGCGGCCACCGATCAAGCCTGCCACAATCAGAATTCCGATCTGTCCCGCGTATTCCAAGGGGTGCGCCTCCATCGTTCGAGGAAAACGCCGCATCGATCGTTCCCAGCGGCCCTCGGTTGGCTACTTTTTGAGGATAGGCTTGCCGACTTTCATAGTCAATGTCGCCGCGGATACTAAGGAGAAGGAGTCCCTTTGACGATAGAGATACTGTGGGGTTGGGACAATTGCAGAAGGAGTCGATACGAATGAGCCATGATTCCGACGTGACAGGTGAAATAAAGGTCGTTGTTTTCGACCTTGGAGATCGAGTCTTTGCCATCCGCATTGATTACGTACGAGAAATCCTGGAACATCGAGATCCCACGGTCGTTCCCGATGAGCCGAGCTGGCTGGCGGGAATACTCGAGCTCTCCGAGGCAGTCCTGCCGGTTGTATCGTTGCACCGGAGATTTGGTGCGGAAGAACGGGATACCCGGCGTCATCTGATCCACTTGACCACCCCGGAGGGTGACATGATCTTCACCGCAGATGACGTGACCGCGATCAGGATGGTGACCCCGGACCAGATCAAGTCCGTGGATAAGTTCGGGGAACAGGAAGGTGCTCACTTCCTGGAAGGGGCCGTAAGCTTGGATGGTGACTTGGTTTTGATTATCGATCCCCGCAGAGTGGTGGATATGAAGGTTCTACAGGAGGCGCAGGATAAGGCGCCGATCGGTGAAGGCGTAGAATAAGGGTGGATGTTCGCACTCATAAATACCTGGCCGCCCACTGGATCGGGGGTGTTTGGCGGGCCTTTGGAGACCCCGCTATCAGTCTTGCAAGCGGGTAGTTGGTATGCTATATTATAGGTCGCGTCGCGTGGGACGGTCATCCCATTCGCTGGCGTAGCTCAAGCGGTAGAGCAGCTGATTTGTAATCAGCAGGCTGTCGGTTCAAGTCCGTCCGCCAGCTCACAGAGGGAGAGGTACCGAAGCGGCCAAACGGGGCAGACTGTAAATCTGCTGGCTCAGCCTTCGCTGGTTCGAATCCAGCCCTCTCCACACAAACGACGCGGGGTGGAGCAGTCAGGAAGCTCGTCGGGCTCATAACCCGGAGGTCGCTGGTTCGAATCCAGCCCCCGCAACCAACTTTTCTTTTTGCTGACGTAGCTCAGTGGTAGAGCGCGTCCTTGGTAAGGACGAGGTCACGGGTTCAATCCCCGTCGTCAGCTCCATATTTGCCGCGGGGTGGAGCAGTCAGGAAGCTCGTCGGGCTCATAACCCGGAGGTCGCTGGTTCGAATCCAGCCCCCGCAACCAAATTGCCAAGGGAGGTGCTGACAGCACCTCCCTTGGCCTTTAGTAGCAGAGCGTTTGGCCGACATCGGTCAACGGGTGTGGGGTAGCTTGTTGCGACGGATTCGAGTGCCATGTACAATATAAGCGATTTTGCGTCGGTTGTTCTTGCACTCTGTTGGGGGGTATGAAGGCAGTATGGCCAAGGAGAAGTTTGATCGTACGAAGCCACATGTAAACGTAGGGACGATTGGTCACGTTGATCATGGCAAGACGACGTTGACGGCAGCGATTACGTTGTTGTTATCGAAGAAGGGTTGGGCGACGTTCATTCCCTTCGACGAGATTGATAAGGCACCGGAGGAGCGTGATCGTGGTATCACGATCG
>PWSR01000101.1 GCA_003563985.1 Clostridia bacterium
CGCCCGGCGTCGATTCCCCCCGCCACGTCCGCGGCCAGTTCCCCGAAGGCTACACCTTTATCGTAGCCCCCCAATATCACCACCAGGGGTGCCGAATAGCTGACCAGGGCCGCCCGGGTTCGCGGCGGAGAGGTGGCGATGGAATCGTCCACGAACCGCACCCCCTCGACCCGATCCACTTCCTCCAGGCGATGCGGGGGGAGTCGAAAATCCCCCATCTCCCGGCGGATCGCTTCGGGAGTCACGCCCCAGTCCAGGGCCAGGGTCGCCGCCGCCAGGAAATTGGCGCGGTTGTGCTCGCCCCGCAGGCCCAGGGACGCCGACGAAATCAGTGACACGTCGCGACCCCGCCACCGGGCGCGCAAATCGTCGCCGACGGCGTATGCGACGACGCCGTCGGTATCTTCGATGTCCCGTCCCCCGCAGGCCGCGAAGAAACGAACCCGGGCGGGACTCACCCGGGCCAACGCCCGGGTGCGCGGGCAATTCCAGTTCAAGAGGAGGGCATCCCCGGGTTGCTGTTGCGTCACCAAACGGGACTTGGCCCGGTAATAGGAGGCCGCGTCCCCGTGCACGTCGAGATGATCCGGGGACAGGTTCAGTACGGCGGCGGAGGCGGGCACGCGTTCCGCCAGCTCCAGCTGGAAACTGGACAGTTCCAGCACCACCAGGTCATCGTCGCCGATTTCCCCGAGCCGGTGGAGCAGGGGTTCGCCGATGTTTCCCCCCAGCCAGATCCTCCGCTCCCCGGTGCGGAGGAAGTGGGCGGTAAGACTGGCCGTGGTGGTCTTCCCGGCGCTGCCGGTAATCCCGATCATGGGTGCGGGGCAAAGATTCATGAACAACGACATCTCGCCCGTCAGCCGGGCGCCCGCCGCCGCGGCATCGCGGAGTTCGGGGAGGTCCTTGGGCATACCGGGGGTGACGAAGATCCAGTCAAAGGGGCGTGCAGCCGCGTCTTGGGCGAAGCGATCCAGGTAATCGGGTCCTCCGTGGAAACGGTCCCCGGGATCCTCGCCGAAGGCCGCCGGGTCCACGGATGCCGCGGGTTTTCGATCGTAATAGCGCGGGCGAATCCCCCGGTCCAGCAGGTAGCGGGCCACGGCTCGATTGCTGACGCCGAGTCCCAGCACGGCCACGTGCTCGTCGGGCCCGGGGATCGGTGTGGTGGGTCGTTCCATTGCGCAACCCTTCGTCGCGGGGCGGAGATCCTTCGATTCCGCCCCGCGGTGGCATCATCAGCGAGAGAGCAAGTCCTCCAGGCGATCGAAGCCCTCTTCGATACGCTCCATGGAGGTCGAGTAGGAAAAGCGTATGTTCTCGGGCGAACCGAAGCCGGTGCCGGGAACCAGGGCCACGTGCGCTTCCTCGAGGAACAGATCACACAGGGCGTCTCCATCGGAGATCTCGCGACCCGAGATGGTCGTACCCATGAGGTCTGCAACATTGGGGAAGATGTAGAAGGCCCCGCCGGGCTTGGAGGTCGTGAACCCGGGTAGGTTCAGCAGGCGCTCGGTCATGTAGTCCCTCCGACGGGCGTACTCCTTGACCATGGCGTGGATGGGATCCTTGGGACCCTCCAGGGCCGCCAGGGCTGCCCACTGGGATACGGAGGACGCGTTGCTGGTGGAGTGGCTCTGCACACTACTCATCGCGGAGATGAGTTCCACCGGGGCCGCGGCATAACCGATGCGCCATCCGGTCATGGCGTAGGCCTTGGAGACACCGTTTACCACGACGCAGCGATTCACCAGTTGCGGGCAAGCCGTCAGGATGCTGAAGTGCTCGCGCCCGTCGTAAATGAGGGATTCGTACACTTCATCGCTGATAACCCAGATGTCGGCCTCGGCGATAACCTCGCCCAGGGCCTCCAGTTCCTTGCGCTCGTACACGCCCCCGGTGGGATTGCTGGGGCTGTTGAGGATCATGGCGCGGGTCCGCGGCGAGAGGGCCGCCCGGAGCATCTCCGGCGTCATCTTGAACTCGGTATCCTCGTCGGTCTGGACGACCACCGGGGTCGCGCCGGCCAGTTTCACCATCTCCGGGTAGCTCACCCAATAGGGTGCGACGATAATGACTTCGTCTCCGGGGTCAACCAGGGACATCAGTGAGTTGAAGATGGATTGCTTGGCGCCGGTGGAAACCAGGACCTGGTTCGACTCGAACTTGAGTCCATTGTCGTCCTCGAACTTGCGGCAGATGGCCTCCTTGAGGGGCGCGATGCCCGGGTTTGCAGTGTAGCGGGTCTCGTTGTCGTTGATGGCCTTGATGCCGGCTTCCTTGATGTGGTCCGGGGTCGGGTAGTCCGGCTCGCCCACCCCGAATTTCACGATGTCCTTGCCCTCGGCTTGCAGCGCCTTGGCCTTGGCGTCCATCGCCAGGGTCGCCGACGCGCTCACCGCCTGTAGTCGCTTGGATATCATAACGCCTATCCCTCCGATCTCGAGTTGAAAGGCGGAGTCCGCGGGGCAACCCGCGGCTCCACCCATAGTGTATCTAGATAACCCGCCGGGTCCAATAGCTCCGGGGCCCGATCTCTCAGGCGGGACGGGAGAATGGGTCCGCGGGGCGCCCGGAATAGAGCATGCTCCCCGCGACATCGACGACCCGCGTCGAGAAACCCTTGGCCTGAAGGGCATCGACGCCCCGCTCCGTGGTGAGGATGGTCGATCCCGACCCCACCAGGGCGCCCCGCCACAGCACCAACTCGCCGCCGACCAGGCTGAATACCGGCGAACCCGTCTCCGGATCGATCCCCGTGATGTCGGCGTCGGCCCCCTCGCCCAGGTGCCCCTTGGATGGACAGCCGAGCATGCGGGCCGGGTTCAGCGACGTCTTGAGCACGAATTCCTCGGCGGTCAGGGCTTCGGTCCGCACCAGGGCCATGCCCGAGGACACGTTCACGTTCCGAGGGTGCGCGCCGCCGTCGCTGGCGATGGCGTCCACCACGAAACTCCCGTCCCCGTTCCGAGCCGTGGCCGCCAGGAGGCGGCTCTCCGCCGGGTTCACGGGGAAGTTCACCGAGGTGATGGTATCCCGGGCGCGCCAGCTGCGGACGGCCTCTTCCCCGGTGATGTTCACGTTCTCCCCGCCCCTGGGTGCGTTAATCCGGGCCCACCCGTCCCGGATCGCCGCCTCCAATCCCTCCTCGGTGGCCGGGTACCCGGCGAGCTGCAAGCACTGCGCGGTAGCCTTCGATTCCGGCACGCCGTCCACGCAGCGCCCGCTGGTCCCGTTTATGGTGGCGAGGTAGGACTCGCTAATGATGTTGCGGTTTTGCGCCAGGAGATCCAGCGCTTCGGTAATCTCGTCGATGGCCCGTTCCTTGATCTGTCCCCGGCAATAGGAATTGACGTGGGGAATGTGGAGATTGAGATCCCGGGCCAGTTCCACCGATTCCACGAAACCCTCGATGTTGCTTCCGGTCTCGGTGCTTCCGCCGTGAAAGGCCACGTAGGCTCGGGCCGCGTTGGCCACCTCGATGGCGCGCCGGGTGGAATCCGGGGTCATGGGGTAATGCCCCCCGAGGAGCTTGAGTCCCACGGCACCCTCCTCCAGGGATTTTTCCAGCAGTGCCTCCAGCTCGCCCCGGCCGGGGTCGTCATCGCCGACGGTGAGGCCGGGCCGCACCTGCTGCAGGGACGCGACGTTGAGCCCCGCGCCCTCGTCCCCGGCGAACTCGATGAACTCGTCCCAGGGGCCCCCCATGTCCAGGGCAGTGCAGACTCCCGCGCGGGCCATCATCCGGTGGGCGTTATAACCCCCGTGGCGGCGGGAGGTGTGCACGTGCAGGTCGATGACGCCGGGTACTACCCAGCAATCCCCCACCTCCAGGATGCGCCCGGCCCGCGCCGGATCCAGCTCGGGTGCGATCTCCGCCACCCGATCCCCATCTACCCCTACGTCGAAGGTGCCGAACCGGCCGTTGGCGGGATCGACCACGCGACCCCCGCGCAATATCGTCGAAAATGCCATCCCACTCCACTCCTTCCCCATTCCGCAAAACGATTCGTCTCAAGATCCATTCTACGCCGACGACGCCTCCCCTCCGCGCCGCACGAATTCCGCCGCGGGGGTTATGCCGGGGGGCTCCCGGGTAAATAAGTGAACAATGAATTCCCCGGAGGTTTCAGGAGGCGCCAACTGTGCGATATCATTGGGGATACCATTGGAACGCGTCGCGGCGGAAAGACGACCTCGGTCGCCGCTTCCGCGCGTTTACATCGAAATGTGAGGCGGGATTGCCTTGAAGGGAACGGCGACTCCGGAGGAAGTCCGGTCCCACGCCGGCGAAACCCTCCGCAGCATCGTAGAAAACATCCAACGCGTCATCGTCGGCAAGGAAACGGTCATACGCAACCTGATGCTGGCCTTGGCCACCGGTCGACACGTGCTCGTCGAAGACGTGCCGGGGGTGGGAAAGACCACCCTCATCAAGTCCCTGGCCCGGTCTTTGAATCTCAGTTTTCGTCGCATCCAGTTCACGCCCGATCTATTGCCCTCGGACATCACGGGTACCTCCGTATTGGACCCGGATACCTCGGGCTTCCGTTTCCGCAAGGGACCGGTCTTCCACCACGTCGTCCTGGCGGACGAGATCAATCGTGCCTCCCCCAAGACGCAGTCCAGCCTGCTGGAATGCATGGAGGAGGGCCAGGTCACGGTGGATGGCGTCACCCATCCCCTTCCCAAGCCCTTCCTGGTGATGGCGACGCAGAACCCCATCGAGTACGAAGGTACCTTCCCGTTGCCCGAGGCACAGTTAGATCGGTTTGCCCTGTCCCTGCAGATGGGTTACCCGGGGGCCGGGGAGGAACGCGAGATGATGATCCGGATCGGAAGATCCTCCCCCCTGGACTCCCTGGAAGCCGTCGCCGAGGCACAGGATATCGCGCGGCTGGGACCCGCGGTGGAGGACATTCACGCTTCCGAACTGGTGATGGATTACATCATCGCCATCAACCGTGCCACGCGGAACAATTCCGACATTTACCTGGGGGCGAGCCCCCGGGCCTCCCTGGTCTTGTTGAAGCTGAGCCAGGCCCTGGCGCTGTACCAGGGCATGGAATATGTCTTACCGGATCACGTGAAGGAGATGGCCGTGCCCGTTCTTCGCCATCGCCTGATCCTCACGCCGGAGGCCCGCTGGGACAATCGCACCCCCGAGGAGGTCATCCGGGAGATCCTGCGACGGGTCACGGCCCCCGCGTCTTCCGAGGTAATATCTTGATTCGTCGGCCCGGAAGGATCGATCTTGAGAAAAATACTTAGGTTCCTTTGGAGAAAGATTCGACACCCGCTCCAGCGCTTTCGCGGCGATGTCGAGATCGCCCAACGATGGCCCTTCGCGGCCGTCCTGGTCCTCTACGTGATATGGCGCATCGCCGGGGGCAGGCTCCCCCTGTTCATGCTTCGAAGCATGATGCTATTGCTGTTGGGCAGTTATCTTTGGACGCGCTGGATGATTCGAAGCGTCGAGTGCATATACGAGGCCGATCGCCGCGAGATAACGCGGGGCGAAGAGGTCAAGTTGAGCCTACGATTTGAAAACGAGGGGTTCGTCCCCATCCCGAACATGATGGCGCGTAGCACCGTACCCGGCAAGGAGGGCGATTGGACGGTCATCAGCTCCGTTCCACCCCTGCGCAGCCGCGTCCTGACGCTGCGCGAGCCCCTGATGGAACACGGACGATATCGCCTCGGACCCGTGGAAATCGCCGTTTCCGATCCCTTCGGGTGGTTCCGCGGGATCCGCCGCCTGTACGGAAACCGGTACCTGACGGTCTACCCGCGAATCTTTCCCATCGCGGGACAAAACCTACCGCTGCGGCGCCCCTTCGGGACCCTTCGTACCCGGATCCGTTCCTTCGCCGATCCCTCCCACCTGGCGGACATCCGACCCATGGTAGCGGGGGACAACCCCCGGCACATCCACTGGCCCACCTCGGCCCGCATGGGCGAACCCTACGTGCGCGAGTTCGAGCTGACCGCCTCCGGCGAGGTGAACGTGGTGCTGGATCTCTCGGCGGATCCCGACACGTACCCGACGCTGGCGGTACGGGAACTGGCATTCGACCTGGCCGCGGGCGTGGCGGCCACCAGCCTGCGCAACGATTTGGCCGTGGGACTCACCGCCCACGGGGGACGAGAAGACCATTCCCTGCGGGCCGCCAAGGGTGCGAGGCACCTGAGGAGTTTCCTCAAATCCCTGGCCCACTCCCGGGCGGACTCCGAGATCCCGCTCGAAATCATCCTGCGCCGGGCGGGGTACGCCCTGGGGTCGGGCAGCACCCTCTTGGTCATCACCGGGCGCATCACACCGAGCCTCACCTCCCTGCTGACCTCCCTGATGCAGTCGGGATTGGGCGTAGCCCTGTTCCTCGCCCGGGAGCGATCCTCCGATGGATTCGACGGGGTCCCGGGGTTTGGCCGCTCCCTCTCGGGGCCCAAGGGAACGCCCTTCCCCATCTGGACGGTGACACCGGATGCCGGGGGATTGGACCTGGACGCCTCTCGACCGGCGAGCGATCCGCGCTTGATGTCCCGCGCGGCGGCCGCCGGTTCCATCGGGGTCGGGGGTGATACCGATGGGTGAAGGCGCCCAACTGCTCGCCGGCGATTCGAGGTCCGGGCGGATGATCCGGGCGACGACGTTCCTCCTACACCTGGCCTTGCTGGCAGTGCTGGGTCGATCGACCCTGGAATTCATGGAGGTCCCTGGGGAAGCGCGCGCCTGGCTCATCGCCCTGGTCTTGGCCACCCTACCGGTGTTGGCCATGACCCGGCGGCGATTGGCCGGTCGAATCTTCGCCGGGGGCGTCGCCCTGGCCGCTTTGTGGTCGGTCGCGGGAACCCTGTATTGGCCCGAGAGCCTGGACGTCCTGGGCGGGTTCGTAGCACGCTGGATCGTTTTCCTGGTGGAAGCCTACTGGGGCACCCTGGCGACGGTACCCCCGGATCTCGGGTACTTCTCCCTCTGGCTGCTCACCGTCATCCTGGCCTGGTGGGGGTGGTCGCAAATCGAACGGGGCGCCACGTGGCCCGTGCTGGTGCCCGGGTTCGCCTACATCTTGTTCCAATGGTTCTTCCACTTCGACGAGGCGGACTACTACCTGCGCCTCTTCATGGTACCCGCCTTCTTGCTGCTGGCCCTCAACCACGGCCGCATATGGTTCTCGCGAAGCGCCGATCGCGTCATCGACGGGTTCCCGGTGCTCAGTTCCCTTTGGACGGTCACCGCCCTGGTCCTGGTGGTGATGTTGGTGGCCACCATCGTACCCCTGGAGGGGGATCCCTGGACCCTCTCCACCGTCCGCCGATGGTTCACCGATCGGTTCCCGACCCTGGAGCGGGTCCGGGGCGGCCCCGACGCGGGATACAACCTTTCCTGGTTCTCCATTTCCACCTCCGGCTTCGGTTCCTCGTCCCGCCTGGGCGGTCCCGTTTCCCTGGACACGTCCACCGCCTTCGAGGTGGAAATCCGGGCCGTCGGGAGCTCCGCCGAAGACCTCCCCTTCCCGCTGTACTTCCGGGGTCGCACCCTGACGCAATACACCGGGCGCGGATGGGAATCCCCGGACGTCGAGGGGTGGCAGTGGTTCGAACTGGGGCAATGGCTGCCCCGAAACTATCCCACGGGGGTTCGCTCCCTGCGACTCATCCAGGACATTTCCCCCGTGGATCTTCGCACCCACACCGTGTTCGGGCTGGGAGACGTCCGGGAGGTCCTGCTGGAAGACGAGAACCATCCCTACGAGGACGAGGAGATCCTGGGCAAAAACCCCATGGGAGACATTTTGATCAACCTGGCCTCCCCCCTTCGCCAACCTTACCGCGTGCTGTCCCACCTGCCCTACTGGGAAGTCGGGGCGGACGAACCCCCGGCGCCCGACGAGGAACTCTCGGATCCCGATCGCTACCTGGAGATTCCCGCGGGCACGCCGAACCGGGTACGGGAGCTGGCCGAGGACATCACCTCCGAGGCCGAGACGGAGTACGAGGCCGTCCTGGCCCTGGTCTCGTACCTGCGCGATATCCCCTACAACCTGGACGTACCACTCCCGCCCGAGGACAGGGACTTCGCCGATTACTTCCTCTTCGACGGGCGGGAAGGCTACTGTACCTACCACGCCACCGCTCTGGCGGTGATGTTGCGCAGCGTAGATATCCCGGCGCGCTGGATCCAGGGGTTCATCGGATCCCGGGATGCCTTCGAGCGCGAATCCGCGGATTCGGATATCCTCACCTACCGGGGAGAGATCACCCACGCGACGGCACACGCCTGGGTCGAGGCGTGGATTCCCGGGTACGGGTGGGTCCCCTTCGAGGCCACGCCGGCCTACCAGCCCGTGGATCACACCCGGACCCTGCCCCGGGATCCCGTGGAGGTGGGTAATGGGCCCGGGCGGGGGGATTTCGACGACGAATTGTGGCCCTTCGAGGGTGACATGGAGGAAGAGTTTTTCTTCGAAGATCTGCCCGAGGGGACGCCGACGGATCCCGGCCCGCCGCTTTGGCAACGCATCCTGGGGGTCCTGGGGACCACCGTGGTCGTCCTCCTGGTGGGTGGCGGCGTGTCACTACACTACATCGCCGTGGGCCGGGAGCGCGAGATCGGGCGCCGTTCCGTCCGACGGGTATTACCCGACGGGGACGGGGCGATCGAACCCGGCGAAAACGCCGCGGCGCGTATCCTGCGAACCACGGACCTGGCCATCCATTATCTCGTTCGGACCCTGGACGTGCCGGCGGCCGGTCTGACGGACCGTGAATTCGCCACCGCCGTCGCGGAACGATCCCCGCAACTCGGGAGGATCGCGACGAACCTGGTCGCCAAGTACGAAGGCGTTGCCTACGCCGGGGCGCATCCCTCGACGGACGAAGCCCGGGAGGCCGAGCGTCTCCTGGGGGAACTGCTGACGACGGTGCGCCGGGAGCGCGGCGGCTGGAACTACCTGAAGATGCGCTACCTCCCCGAAATCGAACTCGAAGAGAATGGTTCCTAGACCCGGATCGACGATATCGCACGAACGAAACGGGGAGCCCCCGCGCGTGGGGCTCCCCGTCGAAACTTCACTCCGCAAATCCGGTTCTCAATCGTGTCCGCTGTAGCGAATGGTGAATCGCCCCAGGGTTCCATCGGCGGGTTCCCACAGTACCTCCGAGTCCTCCACCACGGCCTTGCCGGGACCCTCCCGCAACCACGCCAGGAGAATCTCCAGTTCCTCTTCCGGTCCTTCGGCAACCACCTGAACGGACCGTCCCGCGGCGGAGGAAACGTACCCGGTCAACCCCAGGCGCGTCGCCTTCCGCTGCGTCTGGGAGCGGAAACTCACCCCGAGAACGCGGCCGGTCAGGGTAACCCTCAGGCGTTTGATGGTGGTCGGCACGGTAAGACCCCTTTCCCGATGTGAAGCCCGGTCCCCGGTCGGCCCATGTCCATGGAAGAATCCCCGGGGGAGCAATCCTTACTTCATCATTGTACCACAACGGGCGGGCATGACGCGGGGCCCGGGGAAAGCCCGGGCCCCGGGCGATTCAGCACTCGCTGTGTCCGCAGGCCAGGCATTTTACGCAGCCCTCTTCGTACACCAGGGCCTGGAGACCACACGACGGGCAGAGAGAAAACCGTTGACTGGCGCCGGTTTCACCACCCGATCCCGATCCCCCGGGGTCGGAGAGCCCGCCGCCGTCCCCCAGGCGGGACAGGCCGAGCTGGCGGGGGCTATCGGTCTCCTCCTCGATCCCACCCCATTCTCCGGGATCTTCCACCACTTCCCGGATGAACTGCCCGATGGCATCGGGAACCGAACGCACGCGGTTGGGGCCAAAACCCACGGAGCGGCTGCCGCCGATGCCGATGAGCTGATCCGCCACGACCAGCGGATCCACGCCGCTGCGTAGGGCCAGGGAGATGAGCCGGGCGATGGTCTCGGTGAAGGCGGTGACATCCGACCCCGCCTTCCCGATCTGGGCGAAGAGTTCGAAGGGGTGTCCCTGGTACACGTTGAGGGTCAAGAAGAGGTTCCCCATCGGGGTGGCCTTTCGCACCGTGATCCCCGGCAGCCGGCTCGTCCGGGACAGGGGCTGGATCTTCCCCCAGAGGGCCTCGGGTGGAGACTCTCCCTTGGATTCCTCGGCCTTCTTCTCCCCACCGCCTACCACCAGTACCTGCTCGCTTCTGGAGGCATTTCGGTAGATGGTCAGGCCCTTGCAGCCCGCCTCGTAGGCATCCCGGAATGCATCCCCGATTTCCCCGCGGGTGGTGCGCTCGGGAAAATTGATGGTCTTGCTCACGGCATTGTCCGTGGCGGCCTGGAAGGCAGCCTGCATCCGGATGTGCCACTCCGGCTGGATATCCAGCGACGTTACGAAGACCCGGAGCACATCCTCGGGCACACCCTCGATATCCACGAGGCTGGCCCCCTCGGCCAGTTTCTCCGGGAGGGAATGGGAATAGAACCCGCGGCGGCGGGCAACTGCCTCGAAGACGGGGTTCGACTCCACCAGCTTCTCCCCGTCCAGGACGTTGCGCGTGAAGGCGATGCTGAACAGGGGCTCGATGCCGCCACTGGTGCCCCCGATGATGCTGATGGTCCCCGTGGGCGCGATGGTGGTCACGGTAGCGTTGCGCAGTCGCATGTCCTCCCCGGCGTCGGCGAAGATACTGGATTCGAAGTTGGGGAAGACACCCCGGCTTCGGGCCAGCTGCGCGCTGGCCTCCTTGCCGCGCTCGTCGATGAAGGCCATGACCCGGCGGCCCAGTTCTGTGCCCAGGTCGCTATCGTAGGGAACGCCCAGCTTCAGGAGCATCTCCGCGAAGCCCATGACCCCCAGGCCGATCTTCCGATTGGCATGGGTCATCTCCGCGATCTCGGGGATGGGATACCGGTTGGCATCGATGACGTTGTCCAGGAAGTGCACCGCCACGCGCGTCACGCGGTCCAGCAGCTCCCAGTCGATCAGGTCCTCGACGTCGGCGTAATCCCGGGGCAGATCCCCTCCGGCCATCCACCAGGCATCCTCCGAGACCAGCTCGGCGAGGTTGAGGCTCCCGAGGTTGCAGCTCTCGTAGGGAAGCAGGGGTTGCTCGCCGCAGGGATTGGTGCTCTCGATCTCCCCCACCCCCGGGGTGGGATTGCCCGCATTGATCCGGTCGATGAAGATGACCCCGGGCTCTCCGTTCTTCCACGCCATCTCGACGATGAGATCGTACACTTCCCGCGCGGAGAGGTACTCCACGACGCGACCATCCCGCGGGTTCAACAGCGGGTAGTCCTCGTCGGCTTCCAGGGCCTGCATGAAGGAGTCGGTAATGGCCACGGACAGGTTGAAGTTGGTGATGGCATCGTTGTCCTGTTTGCAGGTGATGAACTCGAGGATGTCCGGATGGTCCACCCGGAGGATGCCCATGTTGGCACCGCGTCGCGTGCCACCCTGTTTCACCGCCTCGGTGGCGGAATTGAAAACCTTGAGGAAGGATATCGGGCCGCTGGCGATGCCGCCCGTCGTGCGAACCACGTCGCTCTTGGGGCGGAGCTGGGTAAAGCTGAATCCCGTTCCACCACCGGATTTATGTATGAGTGCAGCGTTCTTGATGGACTCGAATATGCTCTCCATGCTGTCCTCGATGGGCAGGACGAAGCAGGCGGATAATTGCTGCAGCTCCCGCCCGGCATTCATCAGGGTGGGAGAATTGGGTAGGAACTGCCGATGCGTCATGGCGTGAAAAAAGGTCTGGGTGCCCTCGGCAACCAGATCGCGGTTCGCCTCGGCGCGACGACATATCTCGTCGAAGGGAACGCGCATGCGACCCGCCCGTGCGAAACGGCGATAGGCGCGAAAGAGGGTATCCACGTCCCATCGGCTGAGACCCTCTACCTCCGGGAGGTCGGCGCGCCCCACCGGTTCGACCTCTCGCACCTCCGCACTTGCCTCCGCATCGTAGACCTCCGGGTCGTACAATAGGTCCATCATGGCCACGTTCCGGGCGACCCGCTCGAAGAGCTCCCGGGGGGTCTCCACCGAGACCCCCTCGGCGTCCCGGGCCAGGTACCGCTTTTTCAAGACTGTGATGGCATTCTCGCTGAGGGTCATGTCCCGTCCATCATCTGCCGCTGGGTTCATCGCACAAATCCTTCCCTTCTGGGTCTTCTGGTCCCTCCACCTTCAATCCGGCGATCACATCCCGGAACGCTTCCACGTCGGCGAAACTCCGGTAGACCGAGGCGAAGCGCACGTAGGCCACCTCGTCCAGTTCCCGGAGGCGCTCCATCACCTTCCGACCGATATCCACCGAGGACACTTCGTGCTCCGCCTCGGCCAGGAGTTCGCCCTCGATGTCGTTTACGAGATCCTGTACGGTACTGGCGGATACCGGGCGCTTCTCGCACGCGGTGAGCACACCGCGGACGATCTTGTCGCGGTCGAAGCGCTCCCGGCGACCGTCGCGCTTGACCACCGTGAGATCCGTAGTATCCACGCGCTCGTAGGTGGTGAAGCGACCGCCGCACTGCGTACAGGCGCGCCGGCGTCGGACGCTACGACCCTCCTCGGCCGGGCGCGAATCGACGACGCGGGTATCTTCCTGGGAACAACGCGGACATCTCAACTGGAATCCCTCCGAAACGGGCAAACACAAGATGTTGGGGGGTATAACCCCATGATGGGCACAATATATTGATATTGCAAATTTACTGAGGGAGACCATGTGGGCGTGAGAAGGCGTTAGGGGCGAATACCTCGGACCATCGCTATCCTTTGGGCCCATTCAAATGAACCGGGATGCGCCGCGCCAATCGGACCCCCCGGGCGGGATGGCACTCCAGTCCGTAGGCGTAGATCTCGACCCCGGCCAGGGAGGCCTCCCACAGGGCGCGAGAAAAGGCTTGATCGATGGCTGGATTCGCCCCGAAAAAGAGGGCGTCGGGGCGCCCGACGGCGAACACCACCGCGGCCCGATCCCCCGTCCGGCGCGCCTCCACCAGTTCCCGCAGGTGCCGTCGACCTCGGGTCGTCGGGGCGTCGGGAAAGCGGGCTTCCACGCCCCAGGGAAGGGCGTACGCCAGGGTGACCGACTTCATCTCGATCCAGCACCGCTTCCCGGCATCGTCCTCCAGGAGGAAGTCCAGCCGGCTCCCGCCCCGGGAGACCTCCCGGGCCACCGAAGGGTAACCCGCGAACTCCCCGGGGGGACGATGCGCCAGGGCGCCGGAGAAGACCCGGCCGGGGATTCGGGAATCGACCAGGGCCCATCCCCCGCCCGGCGCCCGGGCCAGGATCCAGTCGTATCGGGTCTTCCGCACCGGGGAATCCACTTCCCCCAGGAGGACCGGGTTGCCCGAAACGGCCAGCTGGGTGAGGCGCCCCGAGTTGGGTACATGGGCCTCCACCCGTTCCCCGTCGATCTCCACGTCCGCCACGAAGCGGTTGATGCGGCGAAGAAACCGCCCGGGCACCCCCTTCTGCGGGAAAGGGAGGAACCTCATCACTGAGTTTTTCAAGTTCCGTCACAAGGTCCAGGGGGACTAAATCTCCCCTGAAGCACAGCAGCTGGGCAAATTTTATATACGCAGGGCCCAGTTCCTCAAATATGCAGCGAATTCTTTTCCAGGCATCTCCTGTACTTGCAGAAGCTTCCACCTCAGGAACAACACCGTTTCTCCCAAAGTCTACAGCCTTCTCAATACCTGAACGTGAGACAAGGTCGCCAAAACCGTATTTCTTCAGTATACGCAGTATTTCAAGATATCGTTTGCCATGACGAATCTGTCTTCTCATGATGA
>PWSR01000046.1 GCA_003563985.1 Clostridia bacterium
GCCCTGGGAACCGGCAAATCCGGTCCTCCGGGTGCCTTCACCCGCGACGCGGCGGAGATTGATCCAGGCATCCCCGAAGAATGCATCCCTTCGGTTGGCAACGATGCCGCTTCTCGCTCGGATCGTGAATAGCTTAGCCCTCTCCCCCGGGGCCCAAACTTCCAAACCACTGGAACACGGAATATGGAACCATGTCCACGATTGATTCCCCCCCTCATAGGGTTGGGACTCGGACACAATCTACCCCGCCTGAATCGGGATCGCCGAATGGATGGATACGGAACGCGTAGTGGGGTAATAAGCTGGGGAGGAATGCAAATCCCGAATGCGGGAAGACGTCGACGCAGGGTGGGTGGGGCCGATGGGTGCGCGGCACCGACGCCCTCTGGAATGCAACCATCCAGTCAGCCAACCCGGAAGAAGAAGGGAGAAACACCCTATGTTAATGCGATGCACGGTATGCAACTGGATCTATGATGAAGAAAAAGAGGGAGCACCCTTCGCGGACCTGCCCCCCGAGTACACCTGTCCCGTGTGCGGGGCTCCCAAGGCCGCCTTCCAGCCGGTGGCCCGGGAGCAATCCGAGGAAGCAGACGCGGGGGGAAACGTGGCCGATGCCCTCACCCGCGGGCTGGTGGACCTGGGTGTGCGCAAGGTGTACGGCATCCCAGGGGACTCGAACCTACCCCTGGTGGAAGCCCTTCGGGAGAATCCCGACATTGAACTCGTCCTTACCCGCCACGAATCCACGGCGGCCTTTATGGCCAGTGCCCACGCCAAGCTCACGGGAGAACTCGGCGTGTGCCTATCCATAGCCGGCCCCGGGGCCACGAACCTGGTCACCGGCCTCATGGACGCGGCGGCGGATCGGGCACCCGTCCTGGCCCTGGTGGGCCAGGTGTCCGGAATCTACCTCGGCAGCGAAGCCTTCCAGGAAATCGATCAAATCGAGCTGTTCCGTCCCTTCGCGGTCTTCGCGGAGACCCTGAGCCTGCCCTCGCAGCTACCCCGGCTGTTCGGGATGGCGGTCAAGGCCGCGCACGGTCGACGCGGTGTGTCGGTACTCAGCATGCCGACGGACACCCTGGCGGCCCGCCCCGTCGATGAGAAGTGGGACAAGGAGACGCGCCTATTCCGGGGGACATCCCTTCCGGGGCAGGCGGACCTGGCGCGGGCGGTTTCTATGATTGAATCCGCCAAGAAGCCGGCTATCTTCGCCGGGTGGGGATCGAGACGTGATCCCGAGGCCGTCTACCAATTGGCCACAACCCTCGGCGCACCCGTCGCCACGACATCCCGGGCCAAGGGGGTATTCCCCGAGACGCATCCCCTCGCCCTGGGGGTACTCGGATCCATCGGTAACCCCTATTCACCCCGGGCGCTGGCCGAAGCCGATCTGTTGCTGGTCCTGGGGAGCGGTTTCCGGCAGAGGAACTTGCTGACCGATGTACCCATCATTCAAATCGACCACGATCCCGTTCGCCTCGGTAGGAACTTCCCCGTGGACCTGGGCCTCGTCGGCGATGTGCCGGCGACCATCCGGGCGCTGTTGCCGATGCTCCCCGGGAACTCCGGGGACGTCGGACTGGCGAGGGAAGTCAAGCGCGCTCGATCCCGGTGGGAATCCGACATCGCCAGCGATGACTTCAGCACGGGCTCGGTCCATCCGAATCGAGTGATCCAGGCGCTGAAGAGGAATCTGAAGGACGACGCGGTGGTGACGGTGGACGTCGGGGACCACACGTACTGGTTCTACCAGAGGTTCCAGTGCGAATCGCAGCTGACACTGATGTCGGCGTCCATGGCCAGCATGGGATTTGCACTGCCGGCCGCCCTGGCTGCGAGCTTCGCCATGCCCGAACGGCAGGTCGTTTGCCTGGCCGGGGACGGCGGCTTCGGCATGCTCATGGCGGACTTCACCACGGCCGTCCTCAACGACCTGGACATGACCGTGATCCTCTTCAACGACGACTGCCTCAAGAACATCAAGAAGGAACAGCGCCGGGACGGATACCCCGACTACGGCGTGGAGTTCGCTAACCCGAACTTCGCGCAATTCGCCTCGAGCTCCGGCGGGCTGGGGATCGAGGTGGATTCCGAAGAGGAATTGGATGATGCCATCGCCGAAGCGCTATCCCATCGCGGGCCGGCCCTGGTGGACGTGAAGATCGATCCCGACGCCATGTTGGGCGGGGTCAAGATCATCTCCAAGGAATAGCGGCGGGATCCATCGGCGCGGGATGATCGCACCTTCGAGGACCGAAGGCGGGATACGGGTCCCGACCCAAGGCAGTATTGCGGGAGAAGGATGGCTTGCGTTGAGCCACGACCTTCTCCCGCCCGCTGGACGCGCCACCGCCCGAAGTGGCCTCAGCAACGCGTTCCAATGAATACGCTGCGGGGGGCAGCGCCTATGTTGTTTATAACTCTCAATACGTCAACACCCGCGGCAGGGTCTTTGCCTCCTCGACCCAGCGGGTCACTTCCTTCTCGGTGGGTGAGCGGCGCGTGAGTTTCTTCGCCTCGTTGATCTCCATCATGGACTTCGTGAGGTTTGCGGGATTCCGACGCGCCAGGGTCGGGACAGTGCCCACGCCCGCCGCCTCCAGGAGTTCCGCGAACTCCGATCCCACGCCGCCGACGCGGTAGAGATCGACCATGTTGGCGAAGCTGAGAATCCTCTTGGGTGCGATTTCGGCCTTCTCGGCGAGGCGCTTTCGATCCGCGGGCGTCTTGCAGGCCGCCAGCAGGGAATCGGTGTCCTTGATGCCCACTCTTCGCAGCTTGCTCCCCAGGGTTTCGCCGATTCCGTCGACGTCTTCTACGCGGTAGTTTGCCATGTTTATCCATCCTTTCTGCGGACAATCGACTCCCGCATAGGCGGGAAACGCTCTACTGTCGGATTCGCTCTCCTCACTCCCGGTTCTGCCCAATTTCCTTCCAGTGCGGATCGTAGTAGCTGAGATCATCGAGATTCTGTCGTCGACCATGGCTGGAGCCTTTTCCTCCCCTGGCGTGCGCGCACGATCGGGGGGCGACGGTCGGTATCCGGGCGGCGAAGAAATCAGGCCCAAACTCCATCCCCGTCTTCTTCCCGGGGGATGGCGAGGTACGTTAGGGGAATCGTCAGGAGAAGCACCCCCGCCACGATGTAGTAGGTGGGGTACAGGCCGATGACGTCACCCAGCAATCCCACGAGCAGGGGCGCCAGACCACTGGTGGCCAGGGTCGTGGTGTAGTAGATTCCGAACCCGCGACTTCTCCCCTGCTCGGTGGTCATCCGGGGAACCATGGCGTACAACACGGAGGAGGTACCGTTCAGAAAGGACCCGAGCAAGAATAGGATCGGGGGGATCCAGTACCCCCGGCTCACGACGAAGAGAACGATGAACGCAACCGTAAGGATCTCGGTAGAGATCACGGCGGCTCGCCCGCCGAAGCGATCCCCCAGGGGACCGCAGAAGAACTTGCCGAAGGCACCTCCGACGGCCGTCAAACTCAACAGCCCGCCGATGACCCCGGTGGAGAACCCCTTGTCCGCCAGGAGGAACGCGGCAAAAACGATGACCCCGGAACGGGCCAGGGAATCCAGGATCCCGACGGCATTCAGGGATCCGAATTGCACCCAGTTCCTGACACCCCAACCCGGAGAAGAC
>PWSR01000092.1 GCA_003563985.1 Clostridia bacterium
ACCGGGATCTTGGCCAGGCAAAGACACAGTACACTCCTATCCATCGTCGTCACCATCGTGGCGGTGGCTGTGGCCTTCGGTGCCTTCTACTTGATCTACTCCCGCCACCTCCTGGACAGCACCGAGGCCGAGCTCCGGGAGTGGGGCGCGGTGGTCCGCGAGGAACTGGAGAATCCCATGCCCGATCCGACGCGGTTGACCCGCCTGGCGCAGGATCCCCACACCGGGGAACCCACGGTCGGAATCATGGTATTGGACGCCGCCGGGCGCATCAGCGTGACCAATCGACCGGACCTCTTCGCCGCCGGGGAAACGGCCCCGGGTATCGTCTCCGAAGTGGAGAACCTCCACCGTTTCCAGCGAAATGGAACCCCCATCCTCCTGCTGTACCGCCCCCTGATGGCCGCGTCCGCGGGCAGCGGTTACGCCGTGTTCGCCGAGGAGCCGAGCGTAGACCTGGCCCCCGAGGGGCCGATTCCGGCCCTGGTCATGGCCATCCTCATCGGGATCCTGGTGACGCGCGTCGGAGACTTCCTGGTGGCCCCCGACGACGATGCCCCGGACGCCAGCGCCGCCGAGGGATCGGACGAACCGGGGGCACCCGGACCCGGGGAACCGCCCGGGCTCGACCCCGAATTGCTGGGGGAACTGTCCCGCGAGATCTACGGGCTGACGCGGACGATCGGGGAGCTGGAGGAGGAGGCGGATGGGACGGTCGACTCCGAACGCCGCCGCCACCTGGAGGAACGCGCCGCGGAACTCCGCGTCGTCGCGGGGGACCTCGCCACCCTCTCCGAGCTCTCCGGGTACACCCCGGCCCCCACGGAAGCCTTCGCGGTCCAGGCCATGCTGGAGGAGGTGGTCCACGACCACTGGGCGGACCTGACCCGCCTCGGGGTGGAAGTGGCCCTCCCCGCCACCAGCCTGCGCATCGAAGGGGACATCCTGGGGTTCTCCCGGGCCATGGGCGGCATCCTGCGCTACCTGGCCCCGCGCGGCAAGAAGATTGCCGTGCGGGCCTCTTTGCGCGGGAGCCTCGTGACCATCTCGGCCCGGGCCTCGGGGGAGCCCCCCGGGGGACCCGCGGCGGAACCTACCCTGCGGGGACGACTGGGATTGGAGATCACCCGGACCGTCGCCCGGATCCACGGGGGAGAGTTGCTCCGGGGAGGCGAGGACGAGGAGATCATGGCGATACGGGTTCCGCAATGGCGAACGTAACCGGGAGGTAGATCCCCATGCCCATCCATTCCGCCCTCGACGTCCTGCTGTTCGGACTGGGCGCGTTCCTCGCGGGCCAGCGTTTTCGGGACGGAACCGAATCCCCCTCGCTCTTCCAACTGATCGAAGGAGGCCGGGTCATCCTGCCCGACGGGTGGGAGGGGGACGGGCTGCACGACGTGGTCGCACATACCCCCTCCGGGCCCCTGCAGCTGGGCGTGCGAACCGTTGCCGGGGATCCGGAACCGGAGGCCTTCATCATCTATCACCACGGCCTCGGGGAAATCCCCTTCGATTACGGGTTCTCCCGCCTACTGCTGCCTCCGCCCCCGGGCACCGCCCTCTTCGCCCTGCGCGCCGCCCACCACGGATCCCGCAAGGGGCCCGCCAGCGCCATGGCGTCCCTCGAGAGCTTCGCCACCACCCTGGCCGCGTCCGCCCTCCTGGTGCAGGCGATCATCGAAGGGCTGGGCCCCGGCAAACCCGTCGTAGTGGCGGGAACCAGCATCGGCGGCTTCCTGGCCAACGCACACCAGGTGCGCTACGGAACCGCCGGCGCCTACGTTCCCATCATGGCCGGACTGGCCACCGACCACATCATCACCGGCACCATATATGGTCGGGGTTTCGTTCCGTTGGACGGGGCGGCGAAGTCCCGCATCGCCTCGGCCCTGAACATGGAGGATCGGGCCGACGCACTGGACCCGGACCGGACCTTCCCCATCCTGGCGCGACGCGATCGAATCGTCGAATACGAAAGGCAGCGGGCGTCCTACGGGGGATTGTCCGTGGAGACGATGGAGAAGGGGCATATCACGGGGGCGGTGGCCTACGGTAGACTGCGGCGGCATATCCTCGGAGCCCTCGATGCAGCGCGCCGAGCGTGACGTCCGATGACACACCAAAACCTCTATCCTACGTCCTGCTCTCGGCGAGGCATTCCCGTGAAGAGAAGAGCGGGGACGGCTTGCATCATCGAACGCAGTGGAAGGACTCCCGTTCCCTCCATGGCACAGGACACGAGAAGGGATCCCTGCCCTATCACTGCACCAAGGGGATCCCGACGCGGCCCCAACGGGTACCTGCATCCAGGCGATATCCCCCGCCCGGAGAGCACTGCCTTGTCCGACGGAAGATCCGGTGACGAGTAGCATATCATCGGGGAACCCACTCCCGACATCCCCGCGAACCCCATGGCCATAGATGGCTACCCCGGTACTCGGCAGCGGGCAAGATCGCGAATTACAGCGGCCACGAGGGGAGTTCATGAAGAGGATGGTTCCGCGCTGGAGGAGGAGAATACCCGGCCCTCCCCGAGGTCGGCACGTCGACGGGGACCGCCCCGGCGTATCTCCGGTGTTCTCGGACTGATGTGAGGAACCGGAAGAGGAGGGCATCTCCTCTCCCGGCGGGGGATCAGAAGCCCGGCGCGTACTCCACCTCGATCTCCTCATCCCCCGAGAAGAATCGCACCCCCGTGAAGTTCGGGGGATCCCGTCGGAACGGATTCCCTTCGATGATGGTCCGGGAGAGGGCGAGCAGGAAGGCCGTTCGCTCTTCCTCCCCCATCTCCCCCAGGGTCTCGTCAAAACGCATCACCCACCGGCGCCCGATCCCGTCGACGGTCCCGGAGTCATCGATCTCTACCTCCCGGAGTTCCAGGCCCCCCGGGACGGGCAATGCACCTTCCACCGCCTCCGTCGTCGCAAGGTATACCCGGTAAAAGGAACGCGCCAGGGGCACATCCCCCGTGTAGATCTCGTAGTTGACGACCTCCACCTCCCGGGTGGTGCCGTCCTCCATGGCCAGGGTGACGGAGAAGGGCTCCGCCTCCAGGGTGGTGTCGGGGGTGCGCCGGGAGGGAGTCAGGTCGATTACCTCCGGGGCCCGGGGTACCTCTGGCACCCCCGGGCTCTCCGGTTCTTGCGTCGGGGGGTCCGCGGCCCCGCCGCAGGCGGCGAAGGCCAAGGTGACGAACAGAATAGATACGACTGCGAAGATCTTCTTCAATCGTTTGCCTCCTCCGAGATCCATCGAGAGACCGCCGATCTCTACCCTCCCTCCGACGTCACCGAGGACGCCGGGGTTCCCGCCACATCCTCCCCGCCCGGATCCGGATCCTCGTCCGAACCCACCAGGACCAGGCCCCGCCGGCGGAATTCCCGCGCCACCACCAGGGCGGTGACGGCGAAGGTCAGGGCGTCCGCCACCGGACGGGACACCCAGATCCCCGTGATGCCCAGGTAATTCGGAACCACCAGGATCAGCGGGATGTACAGGATTACCTCCCGCAGGAGGGCCAGAAGCAGCGCCGGCATGCCCCGACCGATGGCCTGAAAAAGCGTGCGCGAAACCATGATCCCCGCGATCAGCGGGTACATGAGCACCATGTACCGCAGCGCCCCCACGCCCATATCCATG
>PWSR01000122.1 GCA_003563985.1 Clostridia bacterium
GGCAGCGAAGACTACGTGGGCAAGATCCGCAGGGTGCTCGACCAGGGATAAGAAATACCGGATCCGCAAGGATCGGAACCGATAGGCGCCCCGTCCTTTTCCGCGGGTGCGTCAGTACGGTCCGGCCCATCACGAATTACCATGTGCACGTCTGCGTAAAGGGTGCCGCGCGGAGATACCCCGCGCGGCGCCCCTGGACATCAGTGATGGGGTTGAGCCGCATTCGCAGGAACCGCAGGTGCCGAGATACCTGCCCCGGCGAAACCAGGCCCGTTTCGTTGGATTCGATATGTCCCGAGGAATCGGGATGTGAACCTCGGAATGGGCTGAATCCGCAAGCTGAATCCGCAAAGAGAAGCATCAATTCAGCGTTAGCATCTTGTTCGAACGCGATCGGTAGATCCCCTCTCGCATGTCAACTCGTCACCCCTTTTCCCTCCCGCTTTCTCACCTGCGAGAGTTCGCCCTTTGGCCGTCGCCCATCCCCGCGCATGGAGGACTGCTCCGCGCCCGCGGAGAAGCAGTAATGCGGTCGGTCATGGATAACCGCACCAACCCGAACCCCTTCAACACCCTCACATCCTTTTGCGAAGACTGGGGAGGATCACGTGATGAATCGAGTAGAAAGAGCCCTGATGCACGCACTATTCGTCCACCTGCACCATAACATAGACAAGGCAATCGACTTCGGTATCTTCCGGGAGCTGAACGAGAAGGTCGGGGAGATGTGGCCGGGCCGCCTGCTGATCGGACCCGACGCCAATGACGATGCCGCAGTGTTTAGCTTCCCCGAAGACGATGTCCTCATGGTCGCCAAGATGGAAAGCCACTGTTCACCCTGCGTACCGAGACCCTACGATGGGGCGGCCACCGGCGCCGGCGGCGCCATGCGTGATGTGGTTGCCATGGGCGGAAGACCCCTCTTCCTTCTGGATTTCATCGGTACCCGACCCCTGGACCAGGAAGTCATCGTGGGCCCCTGTGGTTTCGACGACGAATGCACGTGCGGGCAATGCGAGCGGATGACCAGTGGTGACAGGGTCAACCTCCTCGTGACGGGTATCCGGGACATGTGCCAGGCCATGGACGTCTTCGTGGTCGGCGGAGGGCTTTCCACTTCCTTCAGCGATATCGTCCCGGCCGTGGTGGTGGCGGTCATCGGACGCCTGGTCACCGAAGGGCCCCTGACCAAGCCGGCGAAAAGTGCCGGGGACCGTATCATCATCCTGGGGGAGACCTCCGATGACGGCAACGATACCCTGTACCGGGCGGGCCTGGTCGATGAAATGCGGCCGGCGCGGGCGCTATTCGATCGGGAACGCGCCACCATGGATGCCGCCCTTTCCGCCATGAAGACCGGTGCCATCAAGGCCTGCTCCGACCTGGGGGCCGCGGGCATCGGAGCGGCGGTCAGCGAGTCCGTGCGTTTCGGCGGATTGGGTGCGCGGGTGGACCTCTCCCGGGTCCCCACCGCCAAGGAGGGCCTGACGCCCGAAGAAATCCTGATTTGCGAGACCCAGGCCCGGATGCTGTTCCAGGTTGCCCCCGACGATGTAGAGGAGGTCATGGGAGTTCTGGAGCAGAGCCACCCCAACGCAGCCGTCATCGGGGAGGTAACCGCGGAAGAGGAAGCGGTGTTCTCGCACGGCGAAGACGTCGTGGCTCGAATCCCCAATCATCCCGATCCACAAGTGCTGCGGGAGCTCGGCCAGTAGGGGCCCACTGATTTGAACCGATGAACCCACGCTGCTGTAATGATCAATATCGATGATGGTGCGGGATGAGGGAAACGAAATCGAGGGAGTCGACTTTCCATCCCGCACCCACCCGGATCCTCCAGCCCTCGTCCCGAGACCGCGCGGGTCGAGGCGGATGGCGCCCGCTACACCCGGTCTTCACATCCGGCCGCGGTCCGCGGCGGATCCCCCTGCGAAGGTGTTCCCAAGCCCTATCATCGGTTACCATGGTGCAAGGTATGGGTAACCTCCGTCGTCGGGGGCCAAGGAAGGGGGTGAGGGTGGCATGGAAGAATCGAAGGATTCCGATATCATCGAGGACTCACCATCGCGAGATCGATGGCGCATCACCCGGGAACTCCTCGTCCTTTTCATCCGCATGGGTGCCGTCGCCTTCGGAGGACCCGTGGCGCACGTGGCCCTGATGGAGAGGGAGATCGTTCACAGGCGCGGGTGGTTGGACCGGGGGCATTTCATGGACCTTCTCGCCCTCACCAACCTCGTCCCCGGACCCAACTCGACCCAGATGATCATGCACGTTGGTTTCGTTCGCGGCGGGGACTGGGGAACTTGGATCGCCGGGCTGGCCTTCATCCTTCCGGCCTTCGCCATCACGCTGGCCCTCAGTTGGCTCTACGTCGCCCTGGGGACGCTCCCGGCGATGGAAGCGCTCTTCTTCGGGATAAAACCCGTCATCGTGGCCCTCATCGCCACCGCCCTTTGGAGGATGACCCAAAAGGAGATACGCAACCTCGAAGCGCTGATTCTCTTCGCAGGAGCGGCGGTCCTCGCCGCCCTGGGCACCAGCGAAATCCTCGTAATGGCGCTGGGTGGGCTCTGGGGGCTGGGGCGCGCCCTGAAGAACAGGTATACCCTCTCGATGCTCCCCCTGGTCTCCTGGGTGACCTTTGCCGGGGGAACGGGCTCGGTACCGGAGGCCAATATTGGGACCCTCGCCCTGCTCTTCCTGCGGTTCGGGGCCACCTTGTACGGCAGCGGGTATCTCCTCATCGCCTTCATCCAGAACGATCTCGTCGGCCGGCTCGGTTGGTTGACCAACCAGCAGCTGCTGGATGCCATCGCCCTGGGCCAGATGACGCCCGGCCCCATACTAACCACATCGACGGCCGTCGGTTACATCGTTGCCGGGGTGCCCGGCGCCATCGTATCCACCGCCGCCATATTCCTGCCCTCCTTTTTCTTCGTCATGTGGGTCGGCCGGTGGATGGAGCGCCTACGGAACTCGCCGGTAGCCCGTTCCATCCTCGACGGTATCTTGCCGGCCGTATTGGGCGTCATCCTCGTCGTGGCCTGGAGATTGGGCCAGGATGCCCTGGTGGACCCCTTCTCCGTCGTCGTGGCTTTGGTCGCCGGGGTCGCCCTGGTCCGATGGAAGGTCGATTCGATCATCCTAATCGTCATCGCCGCCGCTTTCGGCTACGTCTGGCATATCTTCCTGTAGTTCGATCCGTCGATGTACGACCGATGAGCATGAGTGCCTCCATCAGCAATGGGGCCGAATTGGCCGATCCCGGTGGGGCCTGCTCCGGCGCGATCCCCGTTGCGTGCTCTCCCGTCGGATGAATTTCCCGCGAATTCCCCGGGTTCTCCCGAAGCCCCTCGAATCCCGAACCGAAACGACCTACCCCCGGCAAGGCGACCCGCATCCTCCCGGGTTGCCAGGGCCCCCGCTCTCCGGGATGCTCGCGCGCGCTGGCGTCTCGGTTGCAGGGGTAGGAGATGTCCTCCCGGGAAGACGGCAAGGGCACGGCGGATCGCTCCGGTGAAGGAGCGGGGGAAAGTGTTCCCGAAGGGAATAGGGTAGGATTTCGAAGATTGCGCGGAAAGATCGACGGTTCAAAC
>PWSR01000141.1 GCA_003563985.1 Clostridia bacterium
ACGACTCCCGCGCGACCGCCAGCGCGAAGTAGCCCTGCTGGCCCGTTTTGCCGCGGCCAACGATATCGTCGTGGGTGATTCCGTGGACCTGATCATCCGCGGGCAGCCCTTCGCCGCCGAAGTATCCGCCGTGGTGGACAGTCCCGAGTTCGTTTACGCCATCCAGGACATCAAGAATCCCTATCCCGATCACCGCAATTTCGGCGTCGTATTCATGAACCTCGGCCTGGCCCAGGACGTCCTCGGCATGCCCGGGCAGGTGAACGAGGCGACCTTCCTGGCCGCCCCGGGATTCACCCCGGAGGCGGCGCGGGACGCGGTGGAAGAGGAGATGGAGGGACGGGGGCTGCGCGGGATCATCACGCGGGACGATCAATTGAGCCATTTCATGGTTGCCATCGAACTGGAGTTCCTGGAGCAATATTCCCGCATGATCCCCCTCCTGTTTCTGAGCATCGCCGCCGCCATCATCTACATGCTGATATCGCGCCTGGTGAAGTCGGACCGCATGGTGATCGGTGTACTCAAGGCCATGGGGTACGACAACCGGCAGGTACTCGGCCACTACCTGAAGTACGCCCTCTTCTTCGGCTTCCTCGGGGCGGCCCTGGGAATGGTAGCGGGACACCTGTTCGTGGCGCCGGTGACGGCACTGTTCATGGAATTCTTCGACCTTCCCCTCCACCAGATGCAGTACGACGGCTCTTTCATCGTGATGGGAACCCTCCTCACCCTGGTCTTCTGCGGGGGGACGGGGGTGTGGGCGGCCCGCGGCGTACTGCAGATATCCCCGGCGGATGCCATGCGGCCCCCGGCACCCGCACCCGGACGGCAAAACCTCTTCGAGCGATTCGCCCCGGACTACTGGGAACGCCTATCCTTCTCGTGGAAACTGGTGTGGCGCCAGCTGTCCCGGAACAAGCAGCGGTTCGCCCTGGCGGTCCTGGGCGTCTCCCTTACCTTCACCGTGGTATTCTTCCCGTTTTACGCCCTCAACGTCATCGACCTGATGTTCTTCCGCCAGTTCGAAGAGTTCGACATCTACAATTACTCGGTCGCCTTCACAGAACCCGTGGGCGACGAGGGCATCGCCCACCTGGCGGAGATGATCGAGGCCGAGGGTATCGAACCCTACGCCGAGCACCCCTTCACCATCACCCGGGGCTGGCGGGAGCATACCGTGGTGGTCCGTGCCCTGGAGGTGGGCTCCCGGCTGCAGCGATTCGAAGACGTGCGGGGCGGCATCATCGAAATCCCCGCCTCGGGCCTACTGATCTCCCAATACCTGGCAGAGGATCTCGGCGTGGCACCCGGCGACATGGTGACGGTATCCTCTCCCGCGCTCGGGGGACGAGAATACACCCTCCCCGTCCGCGCGGTGATCAACCAATACCTGGGGTCGGGGGCCTACATGTCCCGGGAGCAGATGGATCGGTTGGGGGGCCGGGGGCTGCACACGGGGGCGCTGGTCGACTCGGGGGAGGATATACAGGTCACCCTGGGCCGGGTGGGAAACGTGGCGAGTATCTACTCCACCCAGGACCTGATCCGGGTGTTCAACGACTTCATGGGATTGATCATCGTTACCTACTCGACGCTCGTCCTCATCGGGGGCATCCTGGGGTTCACCATCCTGTTCAACACCACGTCGGTGGCCATCGAAGAGCGCGCCCGGGAGTTCTCGTCCATGCGAGTGCTCGGGTACACGCAAGGGGAGATCTTCCAGACCCTGGTCCGGGAGAACGTACTGGCGACCATCGCCGGCATCCTCCTCGGGATTCCCATGGCCCGGTCTAGCGTGGGCCTCATGGCATCCATGCTGCAATCGGAGATGTTCTACCTTCCGGCGGTGACCAGCCCGATCTCCTACGGCATCGCCGGAGTCCTGGTGGTGCTCTTCACGGTCGTCGTGATGGTCGCCATCCGGGCCCGCGTCTACCGCTTGAACCTGCTGGAGGCCCTCTCCAGCCGCCTTACGTAGAACGGGGAGGGACGTGAACCGTGCCCCTCTCCCGCCTTGCCCCGGCTTCACCGCTCATACGGCGATGTCGCGAGACCCTTGACCCATGCCGCCTAGCACCCCGACCCCTCCGGCTCGCGGCCGAATCCCTCCAGGATGATGGCCACCGCCTCGCGGGCGATCGCCTCGGGCGCATCCCCCCGCGCCCCGGGATCGTCCAACAGCCGGGCCAGGGTAAGGTTGTTCAGGGCGCCGATGAATACGTTGGCGGCCACGGCGGGATCGCGGCCGAAGTCCGGCCCGCGGTGGCGCAGTATGGCCTGGGTTAACGTCTCCACCATCTCCCGGCGGAATCCCAGCAGCCAAGCCCGCACCGAGGCGCCGCCGCGACCCACGGGACTGTTGAGGAGCACCCGGGCCGCGTGCCGCTTATCATCGCAGAAACGGAAGGAGGCCACCATGGCGCCGAACAGCGATTCCTCCAGGGTCCCGCCTGCGGCCACCGCCGCCTGCAACTCCCCCGCATACATCCACGTGGCGTGCATCACCGTACGCTCGAACAGATCCTCCTTGCTGTCAAAATACTCGTAGACCGTCCCCTTGCCGATCCCGGCCTCGCGGGCGATCTCCTCGATCTTGGTGGCGTCGAACCCCCGGCGGGCCAGCACGCGAACGGCCGCCTCCAGGATGGCCTCGGCCTTGTCGCCGGGCACCGAATGTCTCTCCCTCTCATCGTCCATCACGCCACTCCACCTCCTTCATCGGGGTCGACGGAACGCATCCCGCCGGCCAAATCGTCGATCAGCGTGTACAGGACGGGGAGCACGATCAGGGTCAGGGCCGTACCCGCCAGTAATCCCCCCATCACCGTCGTGGCCAGGGGCACCTGCATCTCCGCTCCCTCCCCGATCCCCAGCGAAAGGGGAACCATGGCGAGTATCGTGGTGAGGGCCGTCATCAGGACCGGCCGCATCCGCACCGTCCCCGCCTCGACCATCGCCGCCCGCCGCTGCATGCCGCCGCGACGCAGCTGGTTGGTGTAGTCCACCATGACGATGGCGTTATTCACGATGATCCCCATGACCACGATCAATCCCACGAAGGCCCCCACGTCGAAGGTGCGGCCGGTGATCGCCAGGATCCCGGCGATTCCCACCAGGGACATGGGGACGGTCAGGATCACGCTCAGGGGGAAGGCAAAGGATTCGAACTGCGCCGCCATGATCAAGTACATCAGGACGAAGCCCATCACCGCGACCCAGAACAGCGTCTCGAAGGATTCTTCCATGAGCGCCTGTTCCCCCTCCAGGTCCAGGGAGTACCCCAGGGGCAGGTCCGTCGCCGCTCCCAGTGCCGCCACCTCGGCGTTCACCGCCGAAGCGCTTCTCCCCGAGACGTGAGCTGTCACCGCAACCGAGCGCGACTGGTCCGTCCGGTCGATGGCCGAGGGCCCCCGCTCCTCGCGGAGGTCGACCACTTCCATCAGCGGAACGCTCCCGCCACCGGGCAGTGGAATGGGGATGCGGAGCAACCCCGCCCGATCCGCCACGGAGGCCTCGCGAAAGGACACCACCACGTCCATCTCCGAGCCCTCCACCCGGTA
>PWSR01000197.1 GCA_003563985.1 Clostridia bacterium
CGAACCCACGGATAAGCACATCCTCGTCGTGAAATCCCGGGGACATTTCCGCGCCGCCTACGAACCCTTTGCCGCGGAAATCATCGAGGTGGATTGCCCCGGTTTCGCCAGCCCCAACCTGGACCATTTCGAATACGTGAAGTTGCGGCGCCCGATCTTCCCCCTGGACGATCTCTAGCGCCGACGCGTCCCGACTAGGAGGCAATGGAATGAACTACGATCCCAACTATTACCCCTACCCATCCCGACGGATCCTGCAATACGGTGCGCGCGGCATGGTGGCCACCTCGCAGCCCCTGGCGGCCGGCGCCGGCCTGGACATTCTGAAGCGAGGCGGCAACGCCATCGACGCGGCCATCGCGACGGCGGCCGCCCTCACCGTGGTGGAACCCTCCTCCAACGGTATCGGCAGCGATGCCTTCGCCCTCGTCTGGAGCGAGGGTAAGTTGCACGGACTCAACGCCAGCGGACCCGCCCCGTCCTCCGCCTCCGCGGAGGCCATGCGTCGTCGCGGCCACGATACGATGCCGCGGTTCGGCGTGGAACCGGTGACGGTACCCGGCGCCCCGGCGGCCTGGGCGGAGCTGGCCGAACGCTTCGGCCGCCTCCCCCTCACCGAAACCCTCGAACCAGCCATACGCTACGCCGAGGAAGGCTATCCGGTGTCTCCCGTGCTCGCCGGTGCGTGGTCGCGCGCCCTGGCGCGCTACTCCACGCTGGAGCCGACGGGGCAATACCGACCGTGGCTAGACACCTTCGCACCGAACGGATGCGCTCCGGCGGCCGGCGACATGTGGCGTAGTCCCGGACACGCCGCCACGTTGCGGGCCATCGCCGAGAGCAATGGCGAGGCCTTCTATCGCGGTGACCTGGCGGAACGGATCGAGACGTTCATCACCGAGTACGACGGTTTCCTGACGGCGGACGACCTGGCGGCCTTCGAACCGGAGTGGGTCCAACCCATCTCCGTGGACTACCGGGGTTACCGGGTCTGGGAGATCCCACCCAACGGACAGGGTCTCGTGGCACTCATCGCCCTAAACATCCTCCGGGGCTTCGACTTCGATGCCCGCGACGAGGTGGAGACCTTCCACCGGCAAATCGAAGCCATCAAACTGGGATTCGCCGACGGCCTGAAGTACATCACCGACTCGCGCGCCATGCAGGTGCCCGTCGAGGACCTGCTCTCCGACGCCTACGCCGAGGAGCGCCGCCGGATGATCGGGCGCAAAGCCCTGGACCCGGTTCCCGGGACCCCACCCTCGGGGGGAACCGTGTACCTGTGCACGGGGGACTCGGAGGGCAACATGGTGTCCTTCATCCAGAGTAACTACATGGGATTTGGCTCCGGGGTGGTCATCCCCGGGACGGGGATCAGCCTGCAGAACCGCGGGGCCAATTTCTCCCTGGATCCGGGGCACGACAACGTCCTGGCCGGCGGAAAGAGGACCTATCACACCATCATTCCCGGGTTCCTCACCCGCGGCGAGGAACCCATCGGCCCCTTCGGCGTGATGGGTGGATTTATGCAGCCCCAGGGGCACCTGCAGGTGGTGGCCAACGTGGTGGACTTCGGGTTGAATCCGCAGGCCGCCCTGGATGCACCGCGCTGGCAGTGGAGCGCCGGAAGGACCGTTAGCCTGGAACACTCCGTACCCGAGCACATCGGCCTGGCCCTGGCGGCCCGGGGCCACGACATCGGCTGGGCGCTGGGGTCCGGCGGATTCGGGAGGGGCCAGATCGTATGGCGTCACTCCGACGATGTACTCGTGGGAGCCACGGAGCCGCGTGCCGATGGGGCCGTAATGGCCTGGTAGGCGCGGCCTTCGATCGCGAAGGGTGCAAAGGAGAGGGGGCGGCCGGGCCGCCCCCTCTCCTTCTCGCGCTCTTTGGTGTGAGACCTATCCCCCCGGGGGCGCGTCCATGAACCGCTGGATTTCCAGGCGATAGCCCCCGGGATCCTCGGCGAAGAAACAATACACTCCGAGTTCCTCGCTGAACTTCGGCGGCCGGAGGATCTTGACGCCCTGTTCCACCATATACGCGTGCCATGCATCGACGTCGTCGACGACCAGCGTGAGAAGTACGCCCTTGTCCTCCACCACGTTCATCGATCCGCGGGTTTCATCCACCAGGCCCACGCATGCGCCCTCTCCGACGCCGTAAATCTTGGCCCAGCCCTGGTCGACGCGGAGGGGTAGGCCCAGTACATCGCGGTAGAAAGGTACGACTTCATCCAGGTCGCGATAATAGAGAAAGGTAATCGGGTACTCGATCTTCATCGTTGGTGTGCCCCCTTCTTCCTGCGCGCGTTTGCGCTCTCGTCATCGGGCAGTCGAACGGCCTGCCCCGTTCTCCCTTCCCCGCCCCGGGGGAACTCTCCTCCGACGGGCCAATTTCCTATCTCGACGGCGGTCCCGAAAATGTCGATCTCCCCCGTTGCGAGTTCTCCTTCTCCCACCACGGCATTCCCGCCCCGGGACTTGGCGGCGTACAGGTTCCGGTCCACCCGGTACAGCAGTCCCCCTTTATCCTCCCCGAGGTGGAGCGTGGCGACGCCGAAGCTGCACCTGAGTTCCGACTCCGCCTCTATTCGCGCCCGCAGGCGCGCCACCACATCCCGACTCTCCCGGGCGTCGGTGTTCGGCATCAGCAGGACGAACTCGTCCCCTCCCCAGCGGGCGAAGATGTCCGTTTCCCGCACCGCCCCGGATACACTCCGGGCCAAGTCCGCCAATATGCGGTCCCCGGCCAGGTGACCTCGCACATCGTTGGTCGCCTTGAAATCGTCCACGTCGAATAGAGCCAGGGACAGCGGAATCCGATACCTCTCCGCCTGTGCGATCCAGGAGTCCATATCCTCGTCGAACTTGTTGCGGTTGTATACCCCCGTCAGTGGATCCGTGACCGAGATTCGGGCCAACCTCCGGCCCCGCAGGTAGGCCGTACGTTTGGAAATCGCCAACCGGTAGGACGATACTGCGTTGAGGACCAGGATCGCCGCCAGGTATACAACGGCGGCGACGTACTCGTTGGAGTCGAAGTGTCCCGGGCGCAGGAAGCCGACGCCCAGGAATCCGGTTGCCACCGCGACGGACACGACCACCTTGTTCACCCATTGGTTCGGGATCAAGTACACGACGACGATCAGGATCACGGCCCCGTTGGTCTGGATTAGCAGATCGGGCTCTTCGTACACGGCGAATATGGACAGGAAGGACGCGCCGATCAGCAATTGGTAGGCGGTGAACCAGCGCTTGAAGCGGGCTTCATCTCCGATCCGGCCCATTTCGTGGTAGAGAAAGAGGATGGCGAAAAAGACCAGGGCCCGGCTGGCGGCGATGAAGCGGAAGGTGCCCGGGTTCGCGATGAGGCGAGAATCGGGGATCAGGAAGGCCAGGTACAGGACGCCCAGGACCAGCACCAGCGGACGCACGTAGGGCAATGCCTCCCGCATGGAACTGCGAACGTAATCGCGTTCCAGGTCGGAGTCTTCGAAGGCGGCGAGCCGCAGGCGACCCGTATCGCTTCCGAGGACGTCTCCCCCGTATCCCTTCGTGTAATCGCCGGCAATCATACCGTCCCTTATTCCCCTCGCGCTCCCGATTTCCTCTTCGGGGGACTGCACCGAACCACGGGAATTCCCACCTTACGCACCCCACTATTATGCGCAAAGCCCGGCGGCTGTGCTACACTAGTTGCGGACAATTCCCCGGCATTTCGGGCGAGGGTCCGCTGTCAACCTGTCTAAATCGAATGGAGGCAGTTCATTTATGTCAAAGGTATTCGCTTACGACGCAACATATCGCAACGCCCAGGCCACCGTGGACCAAATCTTCGCGGACCTCGGGGTGGATCTCACCGGCAAACGTACCCTGATCAAGCCCAACGCCCTCAGCGAGCGAGAGCCGGAGCAGGGTGCCAACACCCATCCCGCCCTCCTGAAGGCGATCGTGGTCGCGGCGGAGAAGGCCGGCGCCTCGGAGGTCATGGTGGCGGACAATCCCGGCCAGGCCAACTACGGCGTGATCCAAGACCTGTTCGATACCAACGGATTGGGAGAGGCGGCCGGCGATTCCCTGCGGAACTTCGGGATCAACCTGGTCCCCCGGGAGCTGCCCTCTCTGCCCGATGAAACCCTCTACTTCCCGCAGCTGCTCTTCGATGCCGACTACGTCATCAACGTGCCCAAGCTCAAGGTGCATCCGGGGACGGGCCTGACCGCCGCCATCAAGAATACCTTCGGCTACCTGGCCGGCGCCCAGAAGGCGCACCTGCACGTCATCGCCCGGGATCGGCGTCACTTCGAGATGATCCTAGCCGACGTCTTTGCCCTCCGCCGCCCGGATCTCAACATCGTCGACGCCATCCTCGCCGCAGAGGGCCGGGCAAAGTTGGGCACCAACCTCCGTTACCTGGGGAAGATCCTGGCCTCGGAGTCCGCCGCGGCCGTCGATGTACTGGGTGCTACCATCCTGGGCCTGGACCCCACGAACCTCTACCACCTCACCTACGTCGCCGAGCGCGAGGGCGTGCCCCTGGATGCCTCGAAGTTGCAGATCGCGGGCGAGTGGGCGCCGGCCCCGGACATCGCCCTCCCGATGGGATTCAACCCGGGCGAGACCCGGCCCGAGGCCGCCGCGAGCCCCAGCCTGGTAGAGTCCGCCTCGCGCAAGATCCTCGCCCTGAGCGAGGACGAGTGCGATAGCTGCGCCGCCTGCGTCGCCGAATGCCCAACGGGCGGGCTCTCCATGGAGGGTGAGTACCCGGCGCTGAACCAGGAACTGTGCGTCAGCTGCTTCGCCTGCATGGAAGCCTGCGCCCAGGGCGCTATGGAGCTGGACCCCATCCATCCAGCCTGAGGGCGTCGTAACGAACTACCCATCCGATGCGGTCCCCGCGACCGCATCGGATTTCTCCTTCCCCGGATAGGATAATCGCCTCCCGCATCGAAGCTCCCAAGGATAACGGAGAGCTGCGTGCCGCAGCCCGCGACCCGGGGTGCGATGCGCTTATAGGGAAGGGGAGATATCGTGGAATCCGATCCGAGAAAAGATTACGCCCAGTACATGTGGGCACCCTACACCCAAATGGGTGATCTGGCCGAGGAAGAACCCATCGTCGCCGTGGACGGCGACGGTGCCACCATCGTGGACTCCCTGGGCCGGGAGTTCATCGACGGACACGCCGCCCTTTGGTTGGCCAACGCCGGCTTCGGGCGCACAGAGATCGTCGAGGCCGCCACGGAGCAGATGCATAAACTCAGCTGGTTTCCGTCCTTCGGCGGCATGTCCAACGAGGTGGCCATCGCCCTGGCCAAGAGACTGGTCCAGCTGACCGAACCCGAGGGCATGGCCCGGGCATTCTTTTCCTCGGGTGGCTCCGAGGCGGTGGAGACGGCGCTCAAGATGGCCCGGCAGTACTGGCGCCTCAGTGGACACGGTGGCAAGTTCAAGGTGATCTCCCGCCGCAAATCCTACCACGGCGTCACCTTCGGTGCCCTGAGCGCCACCGGGGTCACCGCCAACCGGCGCCTGTTCGAACCCCTGGTACCGGGCTTCCGCCACATCGAGCCCCCGTATTGCTACCGCTGCCCCTACGGCCTGGAACACCCGGAGTGCGCCCTGGCCTGTGCCGAGGAACTGGAGCGCACCATCGCCTTCGAGGGGGCCGACACCGTGGCCGCATTTATCGGGGAACCCGTGATGGGTGCCGGCGGCGTCATCATCCCGCCCGAGGGCTATTGGCAGCGCATCGAGGAGATCTGCCGGGACCACGATGTGCTCTTGATCGCCGATGAAGTGATCACCGGATTCGGGCGCACGGGCGAGATGTTCGGATGCCGCCATTGGAACGTCAAGCCCGACATGATGGTCTTCGCCAAGGGCCTGACGTCCGGGTACCTACCCCTGGGCGCCACCATGGCCCGCGAAGAGATATTCCAGGCCTGCATCGGCAAGTGGGGCGAAGGCCGCGAATTCCGACACGGGACCACGTACTCGGGCCATCCAGCCGCAGCCGCAGCCGCCCTGGAGAACATCCGTATCATCGAGGAGGAAGGGCTGGTAGAGCGCGCCCGGGAACTGGGCGACTACCTGTTCGACGGGTTGCGGGAGTTGACGGGGATGCCCCACGTGGGCGACGTCAACGCCCTGGGCCTCATCGCCCGCCTGGAACTGGTGGCGGACAAGGAAACGCGGGAAGCGTTCCCGTCTTCGGAGCTGGCGGGGCTTCGCGTGAACCGGGGCATGTTGAAACGCGGGGTCATCATGCGTCCCCTGGGCGACGTGATGAGCCTCTCCCCGCCGCTGGTGATCACCAAGGGAGAGATCGACGCCATCCTCCTGGCCCTGGCCCAGGTCGTGGACGAACTGTAGCGCACCCGGGACGAGCGAGGGGCCGCGTCGGCGGCCCCTCGCCCATTCATTGCAGCAACTTCAGCGACTTCCCCCGGCACCCACTACTTCATTTCCACCTTGCCGACGGGGGGCAGTGGCCGCTCCAGGATGACGGAACCGAGGGACGCGAAGGCATCGGGATCGCCGCTTACGAAATACTCGTGCTCGGGATCCTCGGAGCGATCCGCCAACAGGTCCGCCTCGGCCAGCATCTCTTCGGCGATTTGTACCGTCTTGACGGCGGGGTTTACCGGCGCAACGCCGTCCCCGACGATGCCCTGTACCAATTCCTCCAACAACGGGTAGTGCGTACAACCGTAGACCAGGGCGTCGATGTCCTTGCCCTCGAAGGTCGCCAGGTATTCCCGGGCGTACTCCGCGATTTCCTCGGAGTCCTTCTTCCCGGCCTCGATGAGGGGAGTGAATTCGTAGCAGGCCTGCCCGAAGACCACGGCCTCGGGATCCATGGCCTTGATGGTTCTCTCGTAGGCACCGCTCTTGATGGTGGCCTCGGTGGCGATTACGCCGATCCGCTTGGACTTCGTGGTCTCCAGGGCCAGCTGGGCCCCGGGCTCGATGACTCCGATCACGGGGATATCCACGGCCTCCTGCGCTGCCTCCAAACCCGCCGCCGTCGCCGTGTTGCAGGCGATGATAACCAACTTGGCGCCGCGCTCCTGCAGAAACGAGACGATTTGAACCGTGTAGCGTTGAATGTCCTCCTGGGGCAGGGGACCATAGGGAATTCGTCCCGTATCGGCGAAATAGATGACCTTCTCCCGCGGCAGCCGCTGGAATACCTCCCGGACTACCGTGAGACCCCCCACTCCGGAATCGAAAAGACCCAAGGGTGCATTCTTATTCATAGGGATCCTCCCTCTCTCGACTTTGCGCCCGCGACGGGGCGAACCTTCTATGCCATTCTACCGGAAGCCGTGGACGCAAACTACCGGGTGGGATAGGACGGCGGCGGCAACTCCCGGGGCAGCGAGCCGGCGTCGTCCCAACGAACCAGGGTGTCCCGGACCTTGTCCGACACCGGCTGGGCGGCGCGGAGCACGGATTCCGCATCCAGGGTGAGGTGGCGGAAGTCGTCCACGACCCGAACCCCGTCCACGATAACCGTCCGCACGTTGTGGCCGGTACCGAAGTAGACCAGGTTCCGGATGGGATCCGCCAGGGGACCGATGTTGTGATCGGCCAGTTCGATGATGTTGATGTCCGCCTTGGCCCCGGGTCGCAGGCGCCCGATGTCCTCGCGACCCAACCAACGGGCCCCGTTCACGGTGGCGGCATCGAAGACCTCGCGGGCCGTCCCCACGCCATCCCGTCGGCCGTGGGCGGTCTTGGCCATGATGCCACCCCAGCGCATTTCCCGGATCATGTCCTGGGGGAAGGTATCGGTGCCCAGGCACACGTTGATCCCGGCCCGGGAATAATCGCTCATGGAATCCAGGTACAGGGGCCCGGATCCGCGGATGATGAGTACCCAGGGACAGTGGCCGACGCTGGTCTCCCTGGTGGCCAGCAGGCGCAGGGCCCGGTCCCGTTCCGCCGCGGACGGCTCCAGTCCCGCGGGATACAGGCAGTGGGTCAACAACACATCCCGCCCGAGAAATCCGATGTCTTCCAGTAGATCCACCGGCGTCTTCCCGTATACTTCATCCAGCAGATGGATCTCGTCGGGGAATTGGGCGAAGTGCATGCGAATGCCCACGCCCAGAGAATCCGCGAGGCGACGCGTCTCCACCAGGGTCTCGCGGCTCGTAGAGTCCAGGGTGTAGGGAAAGAGCAGGCCGCGGATGCGGTCACCGAAGCTGCCGTGGTAGTTCTCCACGAATCGCGCCGCCCGCTCCAACCCCTCTCGACCCTTCTCGGGATCCACGCACCCGTCGATTCGATCGCGGTACATGTGGGACAGGTAGGCGCGGATCCCGGCGGTCACCGCGGCTTCCATGTAGATCTCCGGTTCCCACGTCGGATCGTTGTACGCCTTGAAGGGATAGGAGGTTATTCCCGCCATGGTGGTGGTGCCGGCCCGCACCATGTTCAGGAAGGCCAGCAATGCCCCGGCGCGGATCTCCGAGGGATCAAATACGTGATCCTTCTCCCCGGAAAACAGGTCCTTTTTTCGCGTCTCACCCGTGTAGCCCCGACGCCGCTCCCGGGCGATATCGAAGAAGAACTGGAAGGTCGAGATATCCATGCAGGAGTGGGCGTTGACGAATCCCGGGGTGACTAGGGCGGAGCGGGCATCGATGACCTGGTCCACCGCCCCGGCGTAGTCCCGGCCCACGAAGGTTACCACGTTCCCCTCGTAGACCAGTTCTCCCCCGGGGTACACCACGTGCGAGCCGATATCGTCGTCGAAACCAACCACGTACCCTCCGCGAACCAACGTCTTCATACCGGGTTCCCTCCCCAATCTGACTCGTAACCGAACCGGCTGCATCCCCCGCGCCGAGAAGGGTAGTCCTAACCGACGGGGGAATCTTCTCCACCGGCGACATCTACCTCCCGCCCGGGCCTCTTCTCCCCGGCGAAGGGAGGCACTTGCCCCGGCGTCAACCCCGGGCATCGCCACCGCTCTCCGACCGCGCTACTCCTCCGATGGGCGAAGATGCGCGCCCAATGGACCCGCCAGGTCCCGGGCCAGGGTACGACTCTCCCACCAGCCCAGGGGCGGATCGCAGAGGATCTCGGCGAGGAAGCCCAGGCCGGTATCCAGGTAAGCCCATCCGTACCGGGGATCGTCGCGGCGGTGTACCATGTCCGCCCGGTAGCCCGCCTCCTCCCATCGCTCCAGTTCCTCGTCCAGCAGGCCGCCCACCGGGTATCCCAGGTGGTGCAATCCCGGGCCGCGCTCTCGCAGGAATTCGTCGTAAATGGTCTCGCCCCCGGCGGGGGCGATGAGTTCCACGGTGACGGGACCCGACCGTGCGTAGGCGAAGCGGAGGGTATACGCCCGGGGTTCACCGCGGATCGATCCGCGTTCCCGGGGCGTGTGGATCTCTCGCAGCCGGAAGGGCCCGATCCCCAGGGACTCCGCCATGGCCGTCGCCGTCTCCTCCACGTCGAACACGGCAATGCCGACGTGGGATACATCACCCAACAGGATCCCCCCGGTTGGTATGCGAGGCATCATGCTCCCTCCCCCTCTTCCTCGGCGATCTCCTCGAGGGTCCGACCGGACAGGACCGACTCGGGTCTATCCGCGAGGATATCTCGATCCCGATCCGCCGCATCGTCCCGCATTTTCACCAGCAGCCAGTTCTTTCCGCCTTCGCCGTCCACGCGAATCAGCGCCCAGGCGCCGCGCAGCTTCTCGCCGCGAAGTTCGAATTCCAATTGCCCCTCGCCGAGTCCCTCGGTGAGGGGTGTCCGGGGCTCGTAGACGCCCCGATCCCAGAGGAGGACGGTGCCCCCGCCGTATTCGCCCTCGGGGATCACCCCTTCGAAATCCGCGTAGGTGACCGGGTGATCCTCCACCATGATGGCCAGGCGCCGCTGGGCCGGGTCGAGGGAGGGGCCCTTGGGGACGGCCCAGGACAGGAGCACCCCGTCACTCTCCAGGCGAAAGTCGTAGTGCAGAGTCGAGGCATCGTGTTCTTGGACCGCGAAGATGGGGCCCGCTTCTCCTCCACCTTCTCCGCCGCCCGCGCGGGGTTCCCGGGTGCGTTCGAAGTCCCGCCTGGACTCGTATTCTTTCAGTTGCATGGCCTCCCCTTCCCACTTCGATCGTCGGACCCTCGCACTGATTATTCGATTCCGCCCCGCCCAATCCTGCGGGATTCGCGGCGGGGTTCGCGGGGAAGGACGATCCTTAGCCCGGAACGATGCCGGCGAGGCCCAGGAGATCCCGGGCCGCTCGCTCCCAGCTGAAACTCTTCTCCGCCAGGGAACGGGCCCGGCACCGCAGTTGCCCCCGTTCCCCTCGGGAAAGGGCGTCCAGGGCCTCCAGCAGCGCCACGGACCGATCCGCCAGTTCGATTACCAGGTCCCCGTCCACCGGCAGGGGCGAGAGATCGGTACCCCCCAGGAGGTCTTCGAAGGCGTCGACGTAAGTCCGGGCGACCTCCTCGAAACCGGATCCGGCCGTCAGGATCGGGAGTACCCCCGCCGCCAGGGCTTCGGCACCCACCAGGCCAAAGGCCTCGGGAAATATCGACGGCGCGACGGTCAAATCCGCATATCCGACCAGGGATCCGAGGTCGTCCTGTTCCATGATCCCCGTGGTGATGAAACGCTCCCGCAACTTCCCCCGGGCCGCATCATAATACGCCGCCGCCCGGGTTGGATCCGCCAGGTACGCAATCAATCCCCGCAGGGTTCCGCTCTCATCGGCTTCCAGGAAGAAACGTTCGAAGAGATCCCTCCGTCCCGCGTCCAGCAGTTCGGCACCGGCCTCCAGGAATTCACGATCCTCGCCGAAACCCACGGCGACCACCCGCGCCCGGGGGCGGTGCCGGAGGATGAGGGGAAGCGCAGCCAGCAGGACGCGAAGCCCCTTGGTGGGAAGGTATTTCCCGAAGTAGAGGATCAACTCGTCCTCCGCCTCGAGTTGCGCGAGGCGACGGGCGCCCCCGGGATCCGGGGACCAGGCGTCGTACGTCTTGGCGCTTCGCTGCAAGAAGGACTGCAGTGCCTCGGGTTCGTCCAGTTCCCCGCAGGCGCGGCGCAACGCCCGCCGAGTCTCCTCGTCCCGGCCCCCGGGCCGGGCGCAAATCGCCGACTCGAGACGGGCCAACATCGCGGGGGGCAGGAGCCCGTTACCATCCGGGGACGCCCGCCCCGGGAGGAAGCGTTCGAGATCGACACCGGGCGGGACGGAGTGCACCCGGCGACCCGCGAGTTCGGGGAGGACCCGGGCCAAGTCCGCGGCGGCGTGGACGCTGGGCGCCGCCAGGGCATCGGCATCCTCCAGTCCTTCCCGGGCATAGCGCCCCATGCGATGGTCGCCGCGGACGGTGAAATTCAGGGCACTGCCGTGGAGCAACACCACGTGCCGACCCCGGCCCCGGCGCCCCCGGGCCACGTACGCGGGCTGCATCACCGCGTGGTTGCTAAAGATGGCGGCGGGCGGTGCGTGGGCCATTTCCGCCGCCAGCGCCCTCCGATTCCCCTCGATGTACGCCTCCAGGTCCGCATCCCCCACCTCGGAGAACTCGAGAACGCGGAAACCGGGGTAGCGATCCCACACGTACACCGGAAGCAGGTCCCCGATATCGGGCCGGACGGCCCGACATGGTGCCGGGTACGGAGTCGCTCGCGAGAGGCGAATCTGCGGATCCCCGTCGTGATAGACCACCACCTCGGATACGAAGTCCAACTTCTCGGGCTCGGAATCCTGGCTGAATAGGGTGACGGACTGGCCCAGGCGGCAGAGGGCGCGGGCCAGGTTCTGCACGTAGATGTTGCTTCCGGTACCTCGAAGCAGGTACCCGTGGACCAGGAACACGCGATCCCACCCGGTAACAGCTGTATCTCGATTCGACATGGTTGTCCCCCTTGATCCCCCGGGTTCGGCGGGCGGTCATGCCAGGTTATAGCTCCATCCGGAACCCAGGGCCCCGACCCGGGTATCTTCCCGGCGGAGGGAGCCATCCCCTGCCGCCGAAACCGATCCTCCCGGTTCCCGGGATTCCCGGGAAAGACTGCCAAGATCCACGGGACCGGGGGGATGGCCCGGAATCGTTACCCGTCCCCCTCCCCGGGCGGGGGATCCGACGTCGCTTCGCCCTCGCCGCGCAGCTGCCCGATCACGCGATGCAAATCTTCGGTGGGCCGTTCGCAACTCCAATTGCGACATACGTAGAAGCGCGTCTCCCCCTCGGCGGGCTCCATGTCCGCCACGAAGGGCGCCAGCGCCTCGATGCCGACGTACGCTTCACCGGTGAGCCGGTACAAGAACGTCGTCTCCGGCGAGAAGATCCGGGCGAGGGGTCGCAGATCCCGGCGCACGTCCTCCGCGGAGCGCCCGCTGGCCACCACCACTTCGCGCCCGGGAACCAGGGCAAACAGCATCGCCACCAGGGACTGCCCGTAGGCCGCCGGGTGGCGCGTCACGTCCCCGGCGAAACTTCCCAGGACTTCCTCCCCGCTCCGGCTCCACGTCTCGTCGCCCGTGAGGCGCCCCATCCGCAGGAGGTTGAGGGCCGAGATGGCGTTCCCAGAGGGCAACGCTCCGTCGTGGATTTCCTTGGGTCGAGCCAGGAGCGCCTCTCCATCGGAGCCGTAGAAGAAATATCCACCCTCCGCCTCGTCGCGAAACAGGCGATCCTGGTCCCGCTGCAGTCGCAGCGCTCGATCCAGCCAGATCGGTTTCATGTCGGCATCGTACAGGTCCAGCAGAGCCCCGATGAAGAAGGCGTAATCGTCCACGTAACCGAGGTGTCCCGCCTCCCCCGCCCGGTAGCGGGCCAGCAGGCGCCCATTCTCATCGCGAAGGTTGGTCCACAGGAACTCGGCGGCCCGGACGGCGGCCCCGAGATACTCGGGCCGATCCAGGACCCGGGATGCCCGGGCCATGGCGGTGATGGCCAGGGCGTTCCATCCGGTGAGAACCTTGTCGTCCCTCTGCGGCCGAACTCGTTCCTCTCGAGCGGCGAACAATCGTTTCCTGTCGGCCTCGAGTTCGCCATCTTCGACGGGATCTGCATCCCCTTCCGGGGCGAAGGGACTGCGCGCGGCGATCCGGTTCAGGATGTTCTTGCCCTCGAAATTCCCGGCCTCCGTGACGCCGTAGGC
>PWSR01000058.1 GCA_003563985.1 Clostridia bacterium
CCCCTCGGCGAACTCGATGGGCATGTGCGTCATGACCAGGAGCGCGCGGTGGCCGACGTTACCGGAGGCCAGGCGTCCCACGTAGAGATCGCCTCCCGACCCCTTCTCCAGGGCCAGTTCCGCCTCGGCCCATTCGTGGGAACGTTCCGCCGGATCCACTGCGGAGATCCGGTAACCGTCTGCTTCCAAACGCTCGCGTTCCCGTTCCAGGATTTCCCCCGGCGTCTGCCCGGGGGCGGAGAGTTCGATGGCCAGGTACACGTCGTCGCGGAGGGTTCCGCCGAAGGCCGTATGAAACTGTACCCGGTCCGCATCGGCGGCCAATACTTCCTCGACTTCAATATTCTCGGGGACGTACGCTACCATCTTCATCCCCGGGAAGTGGTGGCGGGCGAACGCGGTGGGCTCTTCCCCACCCTCGATGGAAATCGTTCCTTCGCGAGAATCCGGTCCCTCGGGCTCGGACTCCCCCGCAATTTCGCCGGGGGCGTGACTCGTCGGGGCCTCTTCGGCGGGCGGATCCTCCGCGGGTTCTTCCGCGGGTTCCTCCGCGGGGGCCTCGGGCGGATCGGCGGGTGTAGTGGATGCACCGCAGCCGACGAGGGTCACGCCGATGGCGAGCAGTATGGCGAGAATGGACAGATATCTCTTCACGGTTTCCCTCCCAGAATCTATGGTATTGTCCCTTGTGACGTCCGGGAGGGGATGGGGTTCCCGAATCTACATTACATTTGGGTATATTGCGGGGCAGCTTTCGCCGGCCGACCGGGGCATCGCCGCCGGGGGAACCCGCATAGATGGATGGATCCCGCAGGGATGGCTACGGCGCGGGATCGAAATCGGCGACGATGGTGGTTCCCTTGGCGGGTTCCGCGAGAATGCGGAGGTTCCCATCGTTGCGACGAGCGCGGGTTATCATGTTGTCCAGTCCATTCCCCCTGGCTGTCGAGCCGGGCTCGAAGCCGCAGCCATCATCGGCGACCACCAGGCGAACGATATCCCCGACGGATCGGAGTTCCAGGCGGATATCCTCCGCCCCCGAATGCTTGCCCGCGTTGGCCAGGGCTTCCTGGGCGATCCGATAGACGGCCGTCTCCTGCTCGGGACGCAATCCGCCCTCGTAGGCCAGCTCCGTTTCCAATCGGATCCCGCTTCGCCGCGAGAAGAGATCGGCGTGGAGCCGCAGGGCCTCGGTCAATCCGCGATCCTCCAGGGATGAGGGCGAGAGTTCCCGAACCAGGTGGCGAAGTTCCTCCAGGGTCTCCCGGGCGGTCTCCTCGAGGTGATCCACTATCTGCGTCCCCCGCTCGTCTTCGCCCACGACGCCTCGGAGGGAACGCAGGGAGTAGACGATGCCGTGGATGCCCTGGGCGATGGAGTCGTGCAACTCGCGGGCCATCCGGTTTCGTTCCTCGGCCACCGCCAGGGTCCGGGATGCCTCCCGGAGGAGTTCCTCCCGGCGCGCCAGCTCCGCCAGGTGCCGGTTCTGCATCTCCAGCAGCTGCCATCGCCGTCGGGCGGCCTCCGCGCGATAGCTGAGCAGGGCAATGGCGGCACCGAAGAGTAGGCCGGTAAGGGCGCCCCACAGGATGAATTGCTGCAGGGCCGGTTCCGGCGTGATCCATCCCATCAGCGTTGCGCCCGCCGCCAATCCCAGGGTGAGGAAAGCGACCGCGGCGAAACTGATGATGGCGCGGGTCACCTTGCCCATGCCCCGGCGCCGGAGCACCTCGTCGAGGTGGGTGCCCGCGAGACCCGCCAGGCCCGAAAAGGTTCCCGCCGCGGCCATGGCGGCGGCGGTGGGGCCCACGAGTCCGGGGTGGAGGGGTGCGCCGGTGTAGCGGAGGAATACCAAAGAGGCCACCAGCCCGAAACCCGCACCCGCCAGGGCGCTCTTCCAAAAGGAACTGGCGTACCCGGGGACATCAATCTCTTCGTCTACGATGTTCAGGTTCTCCGCCATGGGCTCATCATTCCTTTGGTACCAGGCCCTCGCGCATGGCCAACAGTGCCGCCTGGGTGCGGTTTTTTACGCCGAGCTTGGCCATGATATTGGCCAGGTGGCTCTTGACCGTCTTCTCGCTGACGACGAGTTGTTCGGATATATCCCGGTTTCCGAGGCCACGGGTCAGCAACGTCAAGACCTCCCGCTCGCGATCCGAGAGGGAATCGGTGGCCGCGCTCCCTTCTCCGTCGTCCGGCTGGGCGGGCTCAATGCGGTGTAGCAGTTCTTCGGTGGCGCGGGCATCCAGGTAGCTGCCGCCGGCCGCCACCGCCCGGATCGCCGCCTCCAGTTCCTCGGGTTCGGCGTCCTTGAGCACGTATCCCGCCGCTCCCGCCTTCAGGGCACCGTGGATGCGGTCCCAGCTGCCAAAGGACGTGAGGATGAGGATTCGGGCACCGGGATCTTCCTGGAGCGCGCGTCGCGTGGTCTCGATGCCGTCGAGCCCGGGCATCTGTAGGTCCAGCATGACTACATCGACCTCCAGGTCTCCCAGGAGATCCAATGCGTCGCGTCCCGAGTCCGCCTCCGCGACCACGGAGATCCCGGGAGCGGTGTCGAGGTAGAAGCGCACGCCGCGGCGGAACAGGGGATGATCATCGACTATGAGAAGTCGGATGTCGCTCTCCTTTGCCATGCCGTCCTCCCTTCGAGGGACGCGCCCCACCCCGCGGGGACGGCCGGGGGTTGCACGCCGGGAACTCTTTACAATCGGTAGAGTTCCGAATCGAACCGTCAGTTTCCTCCCGGATCGCCCCTCCCCCTACGAAAGTAAGAGGAGGGCGCCGGCGATGTAGGGCAGGAAGGCGAGCAGGGCCAGGGCGGGATGTGCCCGGCGCCGGGCGTTCCGATCGTCCCAGGAGAACAGGTAGTGTGCCAATCCGAAGGCCACGCTACCGCCTGCCAGTAGAACCAGGGCCGCCCCGAGGGGAGGGTACGGGGTGGGGGAACCGAAGGCGGCACCCATCAACGCCTGCATCCCGTACGTCGTCGGCAATAGATGCGCGATGCGGAAGAAGATGTCCGGCAAGATGTCCAGGGGGATCATCAGCCCACCCAGGATCATCGAGGGCAAGTAGATCAGCTGCTGCCAGAGTATGGCCACCTTGCTCCCGGAGGACACGACCCCGATGAGGGAACCCATGCCCGCGACGGCGAAGGTGAAGGCGGCGAGGATGGAAGCATATGCGGGCAGGCTCGTCGGGCCCTCCACCCCGAAGAGAAGGGGGGCCGTCGCCGCGATGATCGCGCAAACCCCGCCGACGTGCACCGATGTGGAGAGGGCGGGAATGGCCAGGAGCGAGGGGGCCGGGACACCGTGGACCCGGTAGGTGCGCAGTACCTGGCCCTCCCGCGCTTCCACCAGGGGAGTCGGCAATCCCATTATGGTACCCGACAGGATGGCGAAGATCGCCATCGCGGGGATCATCTGGTCGGCGAAGAAGGGGTTGATCCCGGGCATCATGCTCCCCATCAACAGGTAGAAGCCCAGGGGCATGAGGTAGTTCATCA
>PWSR01000181.1 GCA_003563985.1 Clostridia bacterium
CGCTTCCTCGTCCCGGTTCTCCCCCCGGGCGCTCGGCCGCAGGGAGGATACCAGCCCCATCAGCACGTCGGCGCCCCGGGCCAGCCAGCCGCGGAGTCCCACCGGGGGGGCTTCCCCGGGTTCTAATCCCAGCTCCCGGGCCACCGCCCGGGCCACCGGCTCTCGCCGACCCAGGCTGCCCCCCGAGGGCAGGAACACCTCCCGGATCGATCCCCGGGGATACGAAGCGGACGACGCTTCGGTCCACCAGTCGTTGGATCCGGTACCCGGTCGGACCAGCTGCCACCAGTTGGGGGCGGTAACCACCACCGAGGCGATGTCCCCGCCCGGCGTCGGCACCGCCAGGACCTCCCCGTTGACCGGTACCTCCAGGTAACCTTCCTCCCAGGGGATCTCGACCGCGGGGGGCAGCTGCGCCGCCAGGATCCCCGGGTCCAGGTCCGCCTTGGATTCCAGCCAATCCAGTCCCGCCTCCCGGGCCCGCCGCGCCGCCTGGGGTATCACGTATTCCCCGAGGAAACGGGTCGCCCGCCGGCGCAGGAAATCCAACAGGATGGAGCGCAGATCGTGCCCCACGGGAACGTCACCCAGGGCGCCGTCGACCAGCACCTCCGCCGGCCGGGCCATGGTGTAGTAGGTGCGGGCGGACGTCCGGGCGGCGACGTAGTCGAGGTAGCCCCGGGGCAATCCCAAGAGCAAGTCCCCGTCGGAACCCGCCGGGGGCGTTCCCACGGGACGGGCGTCGGAGAAGCGGCTCCCCAACCGCGACGGATACCGCCGCGCCAGCCATCCCAGGTAGTCCCCGCTGGTCTCGGGCACCAACGACATCCCGGAGGAGAGCAGGTATCGGTGGTACAGCGGCTCGAAGAGGTCGTGAGCGCGCCGCACCACGTAGTCCATCCCCGCCGGCTCCGCGGGGAAGGCCCAGTCGGGATCCGCGGTATTGCGATCCATTCCCGTCCGTGCCCGGATCCGCTCCACCTCGGTGGCCGCCCGCAGGGCGAAGGCAACTTCGGCACCCACCGAACCCGCGTGGGGCGCCCCGACGAAGACCACCCGGGGTCGACGGGAACAGTCCGCCAGCCAATCCCGCACCGGCAGGGCGGCGGCCCCCACCGCCACCACGACGTCGGGCCCGGGACCGTCCAATCGCCCCGCGAACTCCCCGGGCTGTCCGCGCATCCGCAGGACCTCCAGGGACGCGGCCGCACCCTCCAGGAAATCCACCAGGGCCCCCACTTCACCGTACGGCGGAGCCGTGGCGATCACCACGTTCCCCAGCGATTCCCCCCCGGGGGCCGCGACCGCGGATAGGGGGGCGAGAAGCAGTAACCAGCACGCCATCATCCATGCGACGGGTCCCTTCACGGCCTCTCACCCCCACCGGCATCCAGCGCGCCGCGGTTTGCCACGCGCAGCACCAGTGCCGGTTCGGCCGCTTCCAGGGCCGCCTCCAATTGATTCCTCCAGTTGGATTCCTCGGTCTCCACCGCGAAGGTGGAGTCCCGCGGGACCACTCCCAGGGCGAGATCCTCCCCCGGGGCGAGGACGAAGATCTCGTCCGCGACCCGCAGGGAGATCCGCCCCTCCTCGCTTCGGCGCACCAGTTCCAGGGGCAACCCGGAGAAGACCGGGCTCTCCCGCAGCACGTCCATGGCCGCGGGGAAGGACGCGATTCCCGTCTCCAGGTGGTCCCGCGGCATCTCCCCGGATCGCAGGGAAGCGCGCAGGAACACCGCGTCCCCCGGGGTGGGTTCGAGCCGGGTCTCCGCCCCGTCGCCCGGGAGGGCCATCCCCGGATCCATCCCGTCGAAGACCGTCCGCGCCTCCACTTCCAACAATAACGGGCTCGCGCCCCCGGACCCCGGATTTCCGATATCCAGGAATCGCAGGACACCACCCGCCGCCGCCGCGGTCACCGCGACCAGGGCGACGGCTGCCAGCAACAATAATTTCTTCATGGGAAACACCATTTCGAGGGCCGTTTGGAATATTATACCAAGAAAGAGGCGGGGTTTCCAACCACCCGGCGATGCGGCGACGCCTCGTCGGGCGAAGGGCGATCACGGGATACCGGAAATCCCCGGGGGTTACGTCTTCCCTTTCATGGAGGGGTGGGTGGTCACGTAGAAACGGACCAATTCCTCCACGATCTCGTCCCGCTCCAGGTGGGCGGTCAGGGCCCGGGCGTTCCGGTGCGCGGTGATGTACGCGGGCTCCCCGGTCAAGAGGTAGAAGGCGATCTGCTGCACGGGATCGTAACCCCGCTCCTGCAGGGCGGAGTACATGAGAAAGAGCGCCCCGGCGAAGTCCCGTCGCCCGGCGTCCATCTCTCCCTCTCGGATGATTCGCGTATCCCGATCGTTTCGCTCGCGCAACGTGATCCTCCTCGTCCTGTCTTTTTCGCCTCCCGGGAGAGAACTCCTCCCGGGGGCACAATGCCGACCCGGCGGATCGCGACCGAGACCGGATCCCGTTATCCTTCCCCTCCCCCCAGCAAGCTCCGCATCTGCAGGGCGTTCCGGGGCGCGTAGTCGGCGTAGCAATTGTTGAAGAGAACGAAGGTTCGTTCCGTCTGGGCGGCCATCTCCTGCACCGGGGGGATCAACTCCCGCAGCTCCCCCTCTTCGTAGAGGTAGCGGAAACGCTCCGCCGCCGAGGACACCCTGCGGTTCCAATTGGCCTCGTTGCGGCCGTGCAACCGGAAGTACCCGGTGGCCGAGGTCGGGACCACCGCCAGCGGGATGGAGCGCGGCCCCACCTGGGGCTCGTCGACGGTCACCAGGCCCATCCCCCAAGTCGCCAGGCCCTTGGCCGTGGGACGGAGGACGCCCTCGGCGTACCAGGAGCGATGTCGAAACTCGACGACGATATCCATTCCCTCCAGTAACTCCCCCGCCCGGCGGATCCAGCCCATGCATCGCCTCCAGCTCCCCGCGTCCGGGGCGGCGAAGGAAGGGGGAAACTGCATCAGGATCGCTCCCAGCTTGCCCGCCGCCCGCAGGGGTTCGATTCCCGCCCGAAAGCGCCGGAAAGACTCCCGGACGGTCTCGGGGTCGGCGCGACCCTCCCCGTCCACCCCGGTCCGCATGTCCGCGGGCAACCGCTCCCGGCGGATTCGATGGCCGGTCATGGCGCCGAAGGCCTTGACGTGAAACAGGAAGGATTCGGGGGTGCGATGGACCCACTTGCGCGCGTTTTCCGCCGAGGGGAGCGCGTAGAAGCTGGAGTCCACCTCGACGGTGTCGAAGTGGTAGGCATAGTACCGTAGCAAATCCTCGGGCGTCCGACGATCCGAGGGATACCACGCCTCCACCATGGATCGATCGGCCCACGAGCAGGTTCCCGTTCGTATCATCCGTACACCTCTCTCCGGTGCACTCCCCCGGGACCGGGGCGGGTGGGAATCACGGGCGCCGCCCGCGGGGTGCGCCGGCGGCGGGAAACCAGAGGAATGCCTGCAGCAGGGCCAGCAGGACCAATCCCGAGGGCCAGACCC
>PWSR01000110.1 GCA_003563985.1 Clostridia bacterium
GAATGGTGTACCGCTACACAGAAGTCATTATGGAGTATTGCTTTTGCGTAACATTGCGTCCATCCGGACTGGCGTATTCACCGCAATCCCTGCTAGAATATCCTCCGCGCCGGATATGTGGCCGAGGGGGGTGCAGAAATGCTTTTGCGCAGGAGGAGAGCGGCTAAAGCCGCAGATGCTCGGGCCCAGGCCCCGATAACTCGCTCTGAGATCTTCGCCCTGGCCTGGCCAGCGATTCTCGAGATGACCCTCCACATGCTGGCATGGGTGGTAGACGTTGCCATGGTCGGCCGCCTGGGCGCGGAGGCCCTTGGCGCCGTATCCCTGGGTGGACAAATCTTCTTCGCCGCGGCCTTCTTCTTGGGCTCCATCGGGGTTGGTATGACCGCCCTCGTCGCCCGGCGCTGGGGCGCCGGGGATACCGAGGCCGCCTCCCGGGCGGCCTCTGCCGGGCTGTTCTCCTCCATCCTCCTCGGAATCGTGGCGGCGATTTCCCTTTATCTCGTGGCGCCCTCCGTATTTGCCCTCTCGGGATTCGGGCGGAGTGCGATGACCTCGGGGATCAGCTATCTCCGCTTTTCCGCCCCCGCCGCCTTATTCATGGTACCCACGTTCGCGGTGAATGGTATCATGCGCGGGACCGGGGATACCCGGACCCCACTCATGGTAACTGTAATCGCCAACGTAATTAACATCGTCGGCGATTACCTACTCATCTTCGGAATCGGCATCTTCCCGGAGATGGGGGTGGCGGGCGCCGCGCTAGCCTTCAGCATCAGCCAGATGATAGCCGCAGCCTTTGCCTTCTATGCGCTGTCCATGCGTAGAAGGATCCACCTGGATCTGCAGTCCATCCTGCACCCGGACCGGTGGACCCTCAAGCGCCTCCTGATCCTCAGCCTGCCGGCCGGCATATCCGTACTGCTGATGGACTCGGCGCGGACCATTACGACCTTCATCATCGCCGCCGAGGGGGAAGTCGTGTTGGCCGCACACCAGGTGGCTATGACCACGGAGGCCCTGTCCTTTATGCCGGGATACGGCTTCGCTCTGGCCGCAGGAGTCATTGTGGGCCAGAGTCTCGGGGCTGGGTTGACCGAGCGCGCCCGGGTGGGAACCACCGAGTGCGCGCGACTTGCGGTGATGGTAATGGGATCCGTCGGGGTGCTCTTCTTCATCATACCCCGGGAATTGGTCAGCCTCTTCTCCGCGGATCCAACCCTGGTGCCCCTCGCCGCGGCCTGTCTTCGCATCGGCGCCTTCGCACAGATCCCCGTGGCCCTGGGTGAAGTTCTAGCCGGATCCCTCCGCGGTGCCGGGGATACGCGGAGCGGCATGGTCGTCGCTGCCCTGGGGTCGTGGGGAATGCGCGTACCACTCACGTGGTTCATCATTGTGCACCTCGGCCTCTCCCTGGTGTACGTCTGGATGGCGCTGGTAGTGGAATGGATTATCCGAACGGGCGTCCTCTTCATCATCTACCGAAAAGGGCAGTGGATGCAGGTGGACGTATAACTGCTACGCCCGGCGACGACCCCGCGAGCGCCCACCCGATCCGGGTGGATCCTTCCAGCGCGGTCGGAATATGGTACGCTCTAACATATGGCAGTCGGCGATCCCGGGGCGACCCTTTCCCCGGTGACAAAGCGGTGAGGAGTGCTGACGTGGCGCACGCGAAGGATAGGGCCCGGATGGGTGCGATCATCCTGGCGGGAGGACACGGTCGCCGTCTCGGTCGACGGGACAAGGCCTTCGTCCGCCTGGGCGGTCGCCCGCTTATCGAGCACGTCCTGGACCGGGTCACGGCGGGCAGACCCGACATCGTGATCGTCTCCAATAACCCCGAACGCTACCGGGGATACGGAGTCCTTTCCGTGGCCGACCTCATTCCCGGGGCGGGCCCACTGGGTGGGATTTACACCGGACTCCACCACGCATCCCGGGATAAGAACCTAATCGTGGGGTGCGACATGCCCTTCTTGCAGCGGGCACTACTCGAGTACCTGGATCTTCACATCGAAGAGCGCCAGGCCTTAATTCCCCGGACCGGTAAGCTCATCGAACCCCTCTGTGCCGTATATCGCAGAAGCTGCATTCCGGTTATCGAGCAACACCTGGCCTCGGGCAGTCGAAAGATCGGGGACATGCTCCGCACAGTGGATTGTGCCTACGTGGACGAAGCCCGCCTGCGCAGCCTCGATCCCTCGCTACAATCCTTCTTCAATATCAACCACCACGGGGATCTACAACGGGCCGAGGAGTTGATATCGATTGTCCGAGAGAATGCGATCAGTCCGGATCCGTCGATTTACTGACGGAGTGAGCGATACCCTCGACGATCTCGTTCCGGCGGAACACACACTCGGGATCACGTTGGACGGTGCATTCGTCACCGAACTCTCCTGTTCCCATTCGGCGCTGGACGCCCTCGCCGTAGGTCACCTATTGAGCGCGGGTCGAATATCCCACCGCGATGGAGTCGACGTCATCCTCGAGGATTCGGGGGAAAAGACCCAGGCCCTGGTCACAACCGCAGGCAAAGCGGGAGCGCAATCCAAAACCCGAATCCATTGCGCATCGTCCCCCGTCACCGTGGATCCCGAAACGATATACGAGAACATGGAGCGCCTGACCCGGGACTCCTCTCTGTTCCTCGCCACCGGGGCTGCACACTGCACTGGGTTCTTTCGGAAGACCACGGCGCACATCATCCACGATGACATCGCCCGCCATAACACGGTGGATCGGGTGGTCGGGGAGGCCCACCTGACCGGCGTCGATCTGGCCTCCGGCACGATGTGTACTACCGGGCGGGTATCCTCTGAGATCGCCCTGCGGTGTCTCGGGGCCGGCGTCACCATCCTGGTATCCCGTGGAGCGCCCACCCACCTCGCCGTTCGAATGGCCGACGACGGAGGCATGACACTCCTGGGTTTCGCCCGGGGCCGGCGCTTCAACTGCTACACTCATCCCCATCGACTCCAAACGGAACCGGGCGCCTAATTTCCGAAACACGCTTCATGACCAGTGCCCGGCGATAACGACCGGTGTCGGGAGAGAACACGACGGGGCCGCGTCCGCATCCGCTGTGGACCCCACCCCTGTCCCGGCCTTCAGTTACCCCAGATCAGGTGCATGGGCGCCCCCACAGTACACCCTTTGTACCCGGGAATCTTGGCCGTCGGATCCAGCACAGGATTGACGACCGCCTTGGCATTGGTCGTGAAGAAGTGGAACGTCATGACGTTATGCCGGGGGACACCTCGCGGGTTACCCGGGCCTCGGGCACGACCTCACCCCATCGAACAGTATCACCCAGATCGTGTTGGCACCGACGATCATCTTACTTTATGAGTTCAGCATCCTACTGGCATGGATCATTCGCCCCAGGAAATGAGCATTAAGGGGGCTATCCACACTTCTTCACGCTGCGTCGCAAATCCAGTATTATATGAGCGGCGTGCTGGTTCGTTGACCATCCCGTCCCATCTC
>PWSR01000033.1 GCA_003563985.1 Clostridia bacterium
ATCACGTCATCGAGGACCATCTCGGTGGCCTCTACCAGGGTTTCGCAGCTGGCCAGCGACGAAAGAAGGGACAACTTGCGATCGCGCAACTCTTCGGCGCGTTGAAGATCGGTGACATCGTGGAGGCTGAATACCACGCCCTCGATGGTGCCGTCTTCGTCGCGCAGCGGCGCCCCGTTGATTCGCAGGTAAATTCGACTGCCGTCGGGCCGTTCGATGCGCTCCTCGAAATCGAGGACGGTCCGCCCCTCCCGCATCACGCGATCGAAGATGCGTTCCCCCTCTTCGATGGGATCACCCTTGAAGTCCGTGCTGTTCCAGTCCGGCGCGTCGTAGGTGCGATCCCGCAGGCGGCTTTGCTCCAGTCCGAGTATGGATTCGGCGTGGGCATTGGCAAAGGCAATGGTGCCATCCCGATCCACCAGGGTGATTCCGGCGGGGCTGGTATCCATGAGTTTGGCGATGACATCCCGTTCGCGCCGCAGTGCCCTCCGGGTCTCCCGCTCTCCGGCGATGTCGCTGGCGAAAACGCATACGTATCGACGTCCCTCGGCGGGCCCGACCACCGAGTGGGCGAGGACGAGGAGGGGTACGACATCCCCCGCGGGCGTCTCGAAGGCGAGCTCGCGACGGAGCGTTTGGTCCTCCCGGAGATCCCGGGCCAGGGGGACGAAGAAGCCTCGGAATTCCTCGGGATGTTCTTCAATCCGCATTCCCGTCAGGTCTTCGAAGGCACGGTTGGCGAGCACCGGGGTTCCGTCCAATTCCGCGACGGCCAGGGGTTGGGTGGAATCGTCCAGCAGTGCAGCCAGGAAGGCGTTGCGCGCCCGGGTCTCCAAATCTTCCCCGAGATAACGGAGCCAGGTGACGGGATTTGCCTGCTCCCCTCCTCCGTCGCGCCCATACATTTCGTTCTGGTGCTGATACCGCTCGTGGAGGATCGTCGGGTGGCTCGCGATCAAGCCCCATGCTTCGCGGGTTCCCACGAATTCGGCATCGTAGGCACAAAGCGCGGTAGCCTCGGGATAGCCCCCGATCACTTCGTCGGCCATCGCCTCGTATTGGACCAGGAGTTCCGGGGCCACGCCGAGATTCAATACCCGACCCACATCTCCCCCGATACGTACGCCCGGGTATCCCGGCTGGAGCGCCGATCCCAGCGCATCGGCGACCCATTCCAAGGCCCGAGAGGGACGAAATTCCCCCTCGTCTAGGTACATGTCCTCCACCGAAGCGATGAAGAGATCGCCACGCATCTCGGCCCCCTCGGGATCGAATCCGGCGTCGGATAAAGCGGCGTGGAGCGCCGGAATATCCTCGGCGTCCAGGGCGTAGTGGCACCGGTCCCCGGCGGCCAAACCGCCGGCGATAAAAGCGGCGGCGGCGGTGAGGTGCTCCCGGCGCGTGGAGTAGACCATGAGATAGTGTCCCCGGTCCATTCCTTCGCCCAGCCGGCGGCCAACCGGTAGCGCAATCATCCGGGGGACGGCGCGCTGCAAGCGATCCGCCAGGGTTTCCTCGATAGCATCCGCCACGTCGAATCATCTCCCCTCATTTGTCGGGGTCACTTTTTTGGGGCACGCCGCGCAACAACGCCAGCACCCCTCCATTATCGTAACGCAAGACCTTTTGGGCGAAAAGAAAAGGCGTTCTTCCCCGCGTGCCACATCTATTCGGGGTTCGACGCGCCCCGGGGGCAATCATCCGCACCCGCGTTCTACCCCTCCTTACGAGGGTTTTTCCCGGCGGAGCGGGGGAATAACCCTCACGGACAGGCGGATTCCCCCTCCCACCCCGCGGATTCCCGAGGTGGAGAGGGAAGCCGTCATCCCGGGTAGAACGATATCCCAACGCACTGGAACGCGGAAGGGAGACGACATGCAACCATATCTGATACCCCTGGGCCTGACGGCCCTGGCGGGGCTTTCCACGGGCCTGGGAGGCTTGGGTCCCTGGTTCGTCAAGGAATTCAAGCGCTCCCACCTGAGCGCCCTGATGGGCTTCGCCTCCGGAGTCATGATCTACATATCCTTCGCCGAGCTGCTACAGGAAGCCGTGGAGGGTTCGGGGTTCCTCAACGCCAACCTGGCTTTTTTCGGAGGTATCTTGGGTATGTACGCCCTCGATCAAGTCCTGCCACATCACTACCTGGCAGAGAAGACGGGATTCGCGGGCCGCGTCGACCCCGATGGGGCGGGTGACGAGTCGGAGATCCTATCCGCGGGCCTGCTCACCGCCCTGGGCATCTTTCTTCACAACTTTCCCGAGGGGATCATCGTCTTCCTCTCCGCCCTGCACGACCCCCGCCTCGGTTTGGCCCTGGCCATAGCCGTGGCCCTGCACAACATCCCCGAAGGAATCTCCGTGGCCATGCCCATATACTACGCCACCGGGGATAAGGTGCGGGCCTTCCTATACGCGTTGGGGTCGGGCGTGGCGGAACCCATCGGTGCCCTGGCCACGTTATTGATCTTCGGGCGTTACCTCACCCCCGGGTTCATCAACCTATCCCTGGCCTTCGTGGCCGGAATCATGGTGTTCATCAGCTTCCACGAGCTCCTACCCCTGGCCCATCGCACCGAGCGCCCCGAGGTGGCCAGCGTCGGGGTTCTCCTGGGCATGGTCATCATGTTCGCTACGCTACTCTTCGTGTAACCTCCCATCGATCCTAGGGCAGGTAGCGAAGGAGACGAAGCGACCACAGGGGTGGGCGCGCCCCCGGGGATTCTCCGGCCAGCACCCGGTCGATCATCTCCGCCGCCACCCCGACCCGGTATGCCATCATGCGCTCCCCCGCCTCCGGGGAGGCCTCGCCCGGCGCCCCGACGTACCCGGGACCCTCCGCGGAGGCCCACGCCATGACGGATCCCAGGCGGCGGACTTCCGCCGAGGGACCCCGCGCACCCAGGAATCGGAGGAGGGAGGCCACCCCTCCGACGATGCGTCCCGGTGGCGGCGTTTCCCGCCTTGGCAATGCGGTGTAATCCTGCGCCGGCCGTATACGGCCCGACGCCAGCGCCAGGGAGGTTTCATTGGTCCCGGCGTGCAGATCACTGAGATCCCCCACCCGCCCGGCACCCATTTGGACCGAATCCAGGAGTCCTTCATCCAGGTCCAACATGCGCCGAAATTCCTCGACGAAGGGATTCAGCAGGGCAAAGCGATGTCGGCGCCACAGGGTGCGGGAAGCCGCCTCCGCGGCGAGAAGGTGCCGGGGACCCCCGTGGTTGTCCGCCACCACCAGGTGGCGAAATCCGGCGCGGGACAGGCCCCGACCCCAGGCCACGAGGAATTTCTCGAGATCCCGGGCGGGTACCTCCAGGGACCCACGCATCGGTAGCGCATCCGCGCCGATGGGAACCGTGGGCAGGACGACCGCTCCATACCCGGGGTAGCGCTCCAGGAATCCCTCGATGTATCGGTCCCGAAGATCCTCGGCGACGAAGATATCGGTGCCCAGGGGCAGGTGCGGCCCGTGCACTTCC
>PWSR01000098.1 GCA_003563985.1 Clostridia bacterium
ACAATCTTCCGCCCGCCTGCAGCCGTGGACTACATACCGTTCGCCAAAAGGGAAGGTCTACACCGGACCGTGCCCCCGCGGTGCACCTCGAGGTCAGGATTCGCCGATCTCGCCCCAGACGAGGTAAGCCACGCCCGCTCCGAGGGCAGCATATCCCCAGATGGCCAGGTTCGGCCCAACGTATTGGAGCATCGCCGAGAAAAGATCCCGGTTCCAATTCGATAAACCGCTCCCGAAGATCGCCGCGCTCAAGTAATGCGTACTGTGCAAAATGGTCGCCACGAGCAACAGCGCGATGCCCGCTCCCCTGCGATTCATAGGATGCATCTCCGATCCGTCAAATATGTAAGGGTTCGCCGCGCGTCCCACCGGGATCACGCGGCCCTGGTAACTACACCGTCCACCAGTATATATCAGGGGACTGGAGAGACCAACGACGGGCTTCCCGGATTAGCCGGACCGGGAGCGGGTAAGATGAGGTTGGGAGGAATGGAATGAAAACCCAGCGGGACAAGTGGATCGCATACATATTGGTGGCCATCGGGGCACTGAACTTCGCCGATTATTTCCTCACCCTTCGCGCCCTCTCCTTCGGCATCGAGGAGGGCAATCCGTACATGGATGCCCTCATCGGTACCCCCTGGTTTCCCATCGTCAAACTACTCCTGGTTCCCCTCGGACTCTATCGCATCTGGACCCTGCGCGACGGCATGGGATGGATTTCGCGATCCCTGCTGATCCTGGCCCTCCTGGCGTATAGCTGGGTCACCGGCTACCATATGGCGGGCATGCTCTACCTGATGTATCGCCCCTGAAGGCCGCCACCAAGGAATCCACAAGCCCCCGGCGGGGAATATGCGGTTGCGCCGCTCTCCTCCCCCCAGAGATCCCTTCATCCCGCTTCGCGATGGAACCCGCCACCCATCCCCGCCGATGATCCCGGTCGATACGCCACGACGGGTTCCCCCTGGAGGATATCGCCCCCCGATGACGTAGCTTGGAGCATCGAGGTTTGCAATCATGGCAACCGAAGTCCATGCGTTATCGAGAGGAAGGGTTCCCTTGCAGATCATTCGGACGGTAACGGGGGATATACCTCCAGATCAACTGGGATTCTGCCAGACCCACGAGCACATCTGGTGTGACGTCCGCCTCAACGAAAGAAAGCACTTGAGTGGGACGGTGAAGCGGGATGACTCCGGCAGCATGATCTTCGACGAAAGGGATCGGATGCTGGAAGAACTGAAGATGTACTACGAGATGGGGGGACGGGCCCTCGTCGATGTCACCACCAATCACTGGCGCCCCGATTGCCTCACGGTGCGGGAACTCTCGGAGGAGTCCGGGGTGAAGATCGTGATCACCGGGGGCTTTTACACCGAGCCCAGCATACCGAAATGGGTGGATACCCTCAGCATACGGGAAATCCGCGATCGCCTCATCGCCGAGATGGAAGAGGGCGATGAACACGGTATCAAGGTCGGCCTGTTCAAGTCCGGTATCTATCGCGGTCGCATCGAGGGCCCCGAGTTGAAGGCTCTCCGCGCGGTGGCCCGGGCCATCGGGGAAACCGGCGCCGCCATGACCACCCACACCGGGGGCGCCCGCCGCTATGAAGTCCCCGGGGGTACCGTGGGCGCACAGCACCTGAAGTTCTTCAAGGAGGAGGGCGTCCCCGCCCACCGGTTGATCGTGGGTCACGTGGATGAACGTCCGGACGTCAACCTCCTCAGTTCCCTAGCGGACGAGGGTTGTTTCATCCAGTTCGACGTCATCGGCAAGCAACACTGGCTGCTCGAGGAAACCCGCGCCCACCTACTCAAGGAACTCAGGGACCGGGGACACCTCGGCCAACTCCTGCTCGGCACCGATCGCTGCCACAAGCCCGAGTTCTACCGGGAACTGGGTGGATTCGGGTACACGCACCTCTTCGAACGTTTCTTCGACACGCTCAAGAAACACGGCGACTTCACCGATTCGGAGATCCGCACCGTCATGGAGGAGAATCCCGCCCGGGTGCTGACCTTGACCCGGTAGAACCCTTTGAGGAGGTATTTCGCAATGGCAAATCGCCAATTATTGACGCTGGCGACCCGGGCGATCCCGAGGATGGCGCTTCGCCGGGAGAACACAGCCCTGGTGGTCCAGGATATGCAACGCTACTTCGCGGATCCCGAGGGAGGATACGCCCGCGTGGCCGCAGAGCGCGGGATTTCCTTTGAATACGAGGAATATTTCCGGATCATCGGGCAGATGAAGGATAACGTGCGCACGCTGGTGGATCGGTGCCACGAGCTGACGATTCCGGTGCTGTACACCACCTTCGCCTACGAGGATGAGCGCGACATTTCGGCGCTGCAGGTGGGTACGGGGATCGTACTCGATTCCCTGGATCCGGAGGCGGCGATCATCGATGATGTAGCCCCGCGTTTTGGTGAGCCCGTGTACGCGAAGACGGGATTCGGCGCCTTCAGCTCCCCGGACTTCACGGATCACCTGGCGCGCCGGGGAATCGAGAACCTGATCCTCACGGGACTTCACGCGGAGTTCGGGGTATGGGCGACGGCGCAGGTGGCCCAGGACGTCGGGATGCGCCCGTTATTGATCAGGGATGCTTGCGCGGGGCTGTGCTACGCTTCACACGGTCAAACCATGTCACGGGCACCCCACGCGCTGACCAAGGTCCGCTCCACCGGGGAGCTACTGACGTTATTGGGGGACATGGACGAAGACGAGCCGATACTCATCTAGCGCGGGTATCGCGCGGGCCCACGGCATGGGCCCGCGCTGCGCTTCTCCCCCACCCCGAGCCGTCCGCGGGCCAATCGCGGGCGGCTCTTTGCTTTCCTCTCCGGGGCCACTCGCGTCGCCGCCTGCCACCGAGACTCGATCCCGTTCAGAGCCCGCCAAACAATGCGTAGACCCACGGAAGCCGGTCGATCCCCAGAAACAGGATGAGGACGATGGGTATCGTTCGAAGGCGTTGTCGACCCTCCCGGGGCAGGATGAGAAATAGCAGGGCGGCGGAGAACAGGGATACACCGGCGGCCGGGTGGAAAGTGTAGTGGAAGGAACGGCCCTCGGCCAACAGCAGTGCCATCGGCGCCGAGGCACAAAGGGCCGCGAACCAACCCCTTCCGCGGGCATACCAGGCAAAATAGGCGGCCAACGTCGCGAGGAGGGCAACCCGGCCCCAGGCCAGGAAGTAGTACGTCGGGAAGAAACCGAATTGTACCGCCGAGTACACATAGTATGCGCCCAGCATGGCCGCGAAGAAGGTGAATACGTGCAGTACGGCGGCTTCCGGGGAACGACTCCACGCAGCGATCAACGTCGCCATCAGGATCCATATCCCCAGGGCGCTTCCGATGGATCCCAGCACGGGCACACCATCCGCGTACTTGGCGAGGAACCCCATCAACGCCCCGACGCCAAATGCGAGGGCCATCCCGCCGAACGGACGGGATCCGTGCACCCCTGGGC
>PWSR01000041.1 GCA_003563985.1 Clostridia bacterium
CTCCGCCCCGGCGGGACGGGCCCGCTTGATCTCCACGTCCCGGGCCAGGAACACGGGCCGGGGATTGCCGGGCCCGAAGGGACCCAGGGACTCCATCTCCCGCACGGAATCTCGATCCAGGGAGGCCAGGGGCAGCTCCCCCAGGACCTCCAGGGAAGGCAACACTTCCTCCGCCGGAAGGTCTTCCCGCGCCCGGGCGTCCAACCGATCCGCCAGGGCCTCCAGGTTGTCCCGGGAGACGCTGAGCCCGGCGGCGGCCCGGTGTCCCCCGTAGCCCTCCAGGAGATCCCCGCAGGATCGCAGGGCCCCCAGCACGTCGTAGTCCCCCACGCTCCGGGCGGAACCGCGGAAGATACCCGGTTCGTCGGGAGCCGCCGCCAGCAGGGCCGCGGGGCGACGGAAGGTCTCCGCCACCCGGGAGGCCGCGGGGCCCAGGATGCCGGGGTGCCACCCGGGGTCCCAGAGGAGAAGGAAACCCCGGGTTTCGAAATCGGGATCCGCGGCGGCCATCGCCTCCACGGCGGTCGCCAACTCCTCCTGCAAGCGGCGGCGTTCCGCGTTGGCGCGCTCGCAACCCGCGGCGATCCGGTCCGCCCGGGCCGGCTCCCGGGTCAGCAGGAGTTCCACCAGCCCGGCGGCGTTGCCGAGCCGCCCGGGGGCGTTGATTCGCGGCCCCAGGACCATGGCCAGGGTGGTGGCGTCCACCCCGTCCAGCTCGAAGCCACCCGCGGTGGCCAGGGACGCGAAGGCCTGTCGCGGCCGGTGGCGGATGACATCCAGCCCGCCCCGGACCAGCAACCGATTGTCCCCGGTGAGGGGCGCGGCGTCGGCCACGGTGCCCAGGGCCACCAGGTCCAGTTCCCGCGACAAATCGTCCTCCGCCAGGAGCCCCAGCAGCTGGTAGACCACGCCCACGCCCGAGAGGTCGCGGTAGGGATATTCGGAATCGGCACGCTTGGGGTCCACCACGGCGACGGCCCCGGGCAAACCCGCCCCGGGTTCGTGGTGATCGGTGACGATGACGTCCATGCCCAGGGATCGGGCCAGGGCGATCTCGTCGGTGGCGGCCACCCCGCAATCCACGGTGACCAGGAGGTCCACGCCGTCGGCCGCGGCGGCTTCCACGGCGGCCCGGGATAGGCCGTAGCCCTCCCGCAGCCGCGAGGGGATGCGGTAGTCGACATTCGCGCCCAGCCGGCGCAGGACGCCGACGGCCAGGGCGGTGGCGGTGATGCCATCGCAATCGTAATCGCCGAAGATCCGGAGGTGCTCGCCATCCAGGGCGCGCCGGAGGCGATCCACGGCCGCCGCGGCATCGGGCAGGGTCGCGGGGTCCGACAAATCCGATGGGCTCGCTTCGAGGAACGCCCGGGCCTCATCCGCCGTGTGTAGGCCCCGGGCGACCAGGGTGAGGGCCGCGGGCACGCCGAGACCCAGTTCCCGTTCCAGGGTTTGCACCGCGGCGCGATCCGGCTCGCCTATGCTCCAGAGGACGATGGTTTCTCCTCCGCTTCCGGGCGGGTCGAGGTTTGGTCGGTGGTTTGCCCGCTCTCCCGCGATGACATCTCTTTCACCGCGTGTTGCAGGGTATCCACCTGCTCGCGCAGGCCCTCGCGCTCGGCGATCAATTCATCCCGTTCCTTCTCCAGGCGGTTGAGGCGCGACGACACCTCGCGGGTGTGCAGTCCGGCCTGGAGCTGGCGCCACAGGCTGGCGATTCCCACCAGGATGCCCCCGGCGGCGGCGGCGAACACGATCACCACCACCAGCGAGGTCTCCGCCCCCCAGCCCAGGAAACGCACGTCGACCACGTGGGCATTCTGCCCGGCGAAGACCGCGATGACGGCGGCGATCAGTAGCATAAGAATGGGTGCAAGAGTAGAACGCATATCGAACCCCTTTCCTTGGAGGACACTGGGGTAGGATTCGCCTCCGGACCCCTCGTTCCCTGTTCCCGGGGATTAGGAGCGCGACGTCGACCGGGCCGGTCTCATCTCCTGCCACGTCACCCAGATCGGGCTGGCGACGAAGATGGAAGAGTAGGTACCCACCGCCACGCCGAGCATCAGGGCCAGGCTGAAGTTCCGAATGGAAACCCCACCGAAAATGTAGATCCCCATGACCGCCGCGAAGGTGGTCACCGAGGTGATGAGGCTCCGGCTCAGGGTCTGGTGGATGCTGCGATCCACCAGGTCGGAGGACGCCTCGGAGGCGCTCCGGTACTTCAGATTCTCCCGGATCCGGTCGAAGACGACGATGGTATCGTTCACCGAGTAACCGACGATGGTCAGGATGGCGGCGATGAAGGCCTGGTCCACCTCGACGCGCAGAAGCGAGAACAGCCCCAGGGTGATGAGGCTATCGTGCAGGAGCGTCACCATGGCCGTGACGGCGAAGCGAAACTCGAACCGGATGGTGATATAGGCCACCATACCCACCAGGGCCACCGCCAGGGCGGTGAGGCCGGCCCGGGTCATCTCGCGACCGATCACGGGGGATACCACGTCCATGGAGGCGATGCTGTAATCCCCCAGGGTCCCCAGGGCTTCGTACATGGCCTCCCGCTCTGCCCCCTCGGGCAAGGCCGGGGACTTGATCCGGATCAGGGGCGCCTCGGCGTCTCCCAACCGCAGGATCTGCGAGCCCGTCATGGGGTCGAAGGGCACCAGGGCCGCCTCGACCTCGGCGGAGGTCACGGGGGACTCGTAGTCCAGTTCCAGGACGGAACCCCCGGTGAAGTCCACGCCGAGGTTGAGTCCCTGGAACAGCAGGCTGACCAGGCCGATGAGGATGATGATGCCGGAGATGCCAAACCACTTGCGGCGGTGGGACATGAAACTGAAACCGGCTACGGCGGAGGTGATCATCCTCACGACGCATCACCCCCCCGACCGAAGAAGGCGGGTCCCGGTCTCACCAGGCCGGCCCCGGCCATCTGCACCAGGGCGAAGCGGGTGATCACCAGGGCGGTGAACATGCTGACCAGGATACCCAGGGACAGGGTGACGGCGAACCCGCGCACCGGCCCGGTGGCCAGCCAATAGAGGACCCCCGCGGCGATGAGGGTGGTGACGTTGGCGTCCAGGATCGTGCGGAAGGCGGCGCGGAAGCCGCTGTCGATGGAGGCCCGGGGCGTGGCCCCGGCCCGCACTTCTTCCTTGATTCGTTCAAAGATGATGACGTTGGCGTCCACCGCCATACCGATAGACAGGATGATACCGGCGATTCCCGGCAGGGTCAGCGTCGCGTTGATCCCGTCCAGCAGGGCCAATAAGAGGACGATGTACAGTCCCAGGGCGGCCGTAGCCCAGACGCCGGGCACGCGGTAAAAGGTGATCATCAGGGCGATTACGGCGGCCACGCCCAGGATGGCGGCCCGCCAACTCTGGTCGATGGAGGCCTCCCCCAGGGTGGCGCTGACGAAATTGGGGCGCAGGGCGGTGAGGTCCAGGGGCAGGGCACCGGAGTTGAGGAG
>PWSR01000112.1 GCA_003563985.1 Clostridia bacterium
AGACTACGAACCAGCGCGATCCCAGGCGGCGGGATACGTGCCGGCCGAAGATCTCACCCCGCCACGCCACGGCCACCAGCCCTTGATGCAGCAGTGCCGTAAGGGGCGCCAGCAGCAGCCAACCGTCGGTTCCGGAGAGGCGGCGACCGATGATGAAGATGGGAAGGAAGAGCACCAGGAGACCGAGCAGGTGAAAGCCCTGGCGGGTGGCGGGTTTCAGTTTTCCGTCGATCTCCCAGAACCCCATGGAACCCCGACTTCCCGAACGAAGAGGGGAACGCACGCACCTTGCGTTCCCCCGGCCAAATCGTTCCTCGTACCACTACTCGCGGGCCGCCGCGGCCCGGTCCAGCATGTACAGGCCCTTCTCGCAATCCCCGAGCCGCAGCAAGTCGTCGCGCATCTTGGTAAAGGATTCCTCTTCCTCGACCTGCTCGGTGACGAACCACTGCAGGAAGATGGCCGCAGCGTGATCGTCGGCCTCCAGGGCCATCTCGTACAGATCGTCGATGAGGCCCGTCACGTATTTTTCGTGCTCGAGGCCGGCCTCGAAGGCATCCAGCGCAGAATCGTATTCGAAGCGCGGTTCCTCGATGGCCGTCAATTTGACGCGCTCTCCGCGCTGGACCAGGTATTCGAAGAATTTCATGGCGTGTTCCTGCTCTTCGGACGCCTGGCATTTCATCCAGTGAGCGAAGCCCGGGAGGCCCCCCTCTTCGAAGCAGGCGGCCATCCCCAGGTAGATGTAGCCCGAATAAAGCTCCTTGTTCAGCTGATCATTGATCTTTGCAACCAATTGTTCTTGCATTCTTTCACGACTCCCTTCGATTACTGGTATTCCCAATCAATCCCCAGTATAACAAATCCGGGGGAGATGCCGAGGGCATGCCTTTCATTGCGAATGCGATAGGGATTTCGTCACCGCGTCCGCGCTACGACCGCCGCGCGCCACGCAAGTCGCCAGGCAACGTCCGCAGATCCATTCGTCGTATATCTCGGCCAGTTGGGTGCGTCGTTCGAGGCAGCGCCGGTAATCGAATTGCAACGCTCCGTCCCAGAAGCGGTGTTCCTGTCCCGCCACGGCAGTTGGGTAGTCGCCGCCGGCCTCCGTCGCCGAAGAGGCGATGGCATCGGCCGGGCAGGCCTCGAAGCACGCCGAACAACTGCGATCCGGGTCACCGGTGTAATGTCGGCAGAACCGATCTCGCCCGGTAACGGGATCGTCGGAGTGCAGGGCGAAGAGATGGTCTCGCCACCCTTCGGTGAGCAAGCGGAGCCCCTCCTCCTCGCGGGGTTCCTCTGGATCGAAAACCACCAGGGACCGTACCGGTCCCATGAAACGCCGCACCCGCCCTCCGACGATCTCATCGCGCATGACGAGGCGATGTGCACCGAATTGGCCCAGTCCCGCCAGAACGGCGACGCTCTTTTGGGCGTAGTTGTCACCCTTGCAGGCGCCGTGGTAGTTCCCGCGTCGGAGGGAGGGAAGGATTTCCTGAGAAATGCTTTTCACCGCCGGGGCCGTCATGGCCAACACCGTTCGGTCCGGGCTCATCAACCGATACGCCATCCGCGTCACGGCGGCATCGACCAGCTGGACCAGCTCCCGCATCCCCCGAAGATAATGGTGGTCGGGGGCGAGATCCCCCCGGGCCGCAGATGCGGCGTACGCGCCCGCCAGCTCCGGGGCCACCGGGATCATGACGGGGATCAGGACGACACGTTGGATGTTCTCCAGGGCGGATTCGTAGGATTGGGGAACGCGGAAGATGGTGGCGCGCCCGTCTTCGTCGATATTCTTCGTACTGTGCGCGGCGTAAAAGTTCCAGAGGTCTTCGAATCCCAGGGGGTGCAGCCCGGCCAGGGCGGGGTTGCGCAATCGATCCCAGGGATCGAAATCCGGGGCACAATTCGCCGCGGCCAGCTTCGCATCCGAGCGTCCGTCGGCATCGGTGGCCATCGCGGGTAACGCCCGGTTCCAGGCGTACTCGGGCTCCCGGCGCAATTCTTCGACGAGGGTATTCAACAGGCGGGTCAGGGTCGGCTGCGACAGCTCGACTCGGGTCTCGCTTTGCGGCATATTCAATCCCTTTCCAAAATGTGGCTCGCCCGCGGTCACCGCGACGAACCCCGCGGGAGGACCGGCGCGCGCGCACGATGCCGAGGGGTTGGCTCCCTCGGGTCCGGGTCTCGGTCGATCCGTTTCTCCGGTGCACCTGATATCGGAATGCGCGGGGCAGAGGATCTCGAATCGCCTCCGTTGACAGCCTACCCGTCGACGTGTAAAGTAAAACCAATTCAATAACCCCAAGCGATGAGGGGGAGGAGTAGGTCCGGAGGGTTTCCAGAGAGTCGGGGGTGCTGCAACCCGGCAACTCGAAGGATCGAAATACACCCCGGAGCCGCAGGCCGAAAGGCAACGAGTAAGCCGAGCCGATTCCGTCGTTATCCGGTGAGGGAGTGCCAGCTCCCAACAAGGGGGTCCCGCATTCGGGGCCAAGTCAGGTGGTACCGCGGTCACGAACCGTCCTGAAAGGGGCGGTTTTTTTGTTTTCTGGAGAAAGGGGCGATGCATATTGATTCGGGCCGTTCGAGGGGCCATTACCGTGGAGCGCGACGAGCCGGAGGAAATACTGGAGGCCACCGAGGAATTGTTGCGCGCCGTCGTCGAGGTCAATCGGATTCGAGAGGACGCCGCCGTCAGCATCCTGTTCACCCTGACGCCGGATCTCTCGTCCGCCTTTCCCGCGGCGGCGGCGAGGCGGATGGGATGGACCGACACGCCGCTGATGTGCGCGGGCGAGATCCCGGTACCCGGTGCCCTGGGACGATGCATTCGCCTGCTCATGCACTTTGACACGAAGCTTCCGAAGTCGGATGTACGCCACGTCTACCTGGGAGATGCCATATCCCTCAGGCCGGACCTCGTCGAAGGAGGGAATTCGAAATGATCGTAGTGATGAAAAAGGATGCACAGGAGCGAGACCTGGATCGCGTCGTATCGCGCATCCGGGATGTCGGACTGGATGTTCACCTGTCCGAGGGGGTAGAACACACCATCGTGGGCGTGGTGGGCGACGTGCGCCACATCCGCCCCGAGGATCTCCAGGTCCTGTCGGGGGTCCTGCGCGTGGTGCGCATCATGCACCCCTTCAAGTTGGCCAGCCGGGAGTTTCGCGAGGAGACCAGTGAGATCCAGCTCAACGGGTTTTCCATCGGGGGGAGGGAAATCCCGGTCATGGCGGGCCCCTGCGCCGTGGAGAACCGGGAAACCCTGATGGAGACCGCCCGGGGTGTGCGGGCCCGCGGGGCCAAGGTGTTGCGCGGGGGCGCCTTCAAACCGCGTACGTCCCCCTATAGCTTTCAGGGCCTGGGCGAGGAGGGCCTGGAATTCATGGCCGAGGCCCGGGAAGAGACGGGACTCCTGGTGGTCACGGAGGTGCTCTCCCCCGGGGACGTGGAGCTGGTTTCCTCATACGCCGACATCCTGCAGATCGGGGCCCGCAACATGCAGAACTACAGCCTGCTGCACGAAGTCGGTGCGGTGGATAAACCCGTCCTGTTGAAGCGCGGGATGATGGCCTCGGTGGAGGAATGGTTGATGTCCGCCGAGTACGTTCTATCGGGCGGCAACCAGCGGGTCATTCTCTGCGAGCGCGGCATTCGAACCTTCGAGGGTTACACCCGAAACACGCTGGACTTGAGCGCGGTGCCCCTGGTCAAGGGCCTGAGCCACCTGCCCGTCGTGGTGGATCCCAGCCACGGCACAGGTCGGTCGGACCTGGTGCCTGCCATGGCCCGTGCGGCCGTCGCCGCCGGTGCCGATGGTCTCCTCATCGAGGTGCACCCGCGTCCCGAGGAAGCCCTATCCGACGGACCGCAATCCCTCACGATGGAGGAGTTCGAGGCGATGATGAAGAGCCTGGGTCCCATCGCCGAGGCGGTGGATCGGAGTGTCGCCGGTGTCGATTCGACTGCGTGACGCGCGGATCCTCATCTCGGGCCTGGGCCTGATGGGCGGTTCCCTGGGGTTGGCCCTCGCGGGATCGGCCGGGGAGATCGTCGGCGTCGACCCCGACGGGGAGGCCCGCCGGCTGGCGGTCGAACTGGGTGCCGTGAACGCGACCGCCGCCGGCGGGGAGATATCGTCCGCGGCCGCCGGTGCCCACCTGGTCGTGCTGGCGGTCCCCCTGGGGGCCATGGCCGACGCCCTGGCTGCGTTGTCCCCGCACCTGGCGCCGGGAACGGTCGTCACCGATCTCGGCAGCGTCAAGGTGCCGCTGATCCGGGAGTTGCTGCCCCTGGTGCCGCCGGGCGTGGCGTATGTCCCCGGGCATCCCATGGCCGGCTCCGAGGTCGCCGGGATGCCCGGGGCCCGGGCCGACCTCTTCGAGGGGGCCAACTGGATTCTCACGGGGGAGACGCACCCCCTGGTCGAACGGGTGATCGAGGTCGCGGGGGCGCAGATGATCCGCATGGATGCCGCGCGACACGACCGGATCGTGGCCCACACCAGCCACCTCCCGCTGATGATGGCCGCCGCGGCGGCGGAAGCGGCCCTCGCCGCCCACGAAGAAGACCCCGAGGCCTTCTCCCTGCTCGCGGCGGGGGGCTTTCGGGATACCACGCGGGTGGCGGCGGGCTCGGTCCCGATGGGGGTGGACATGTGCATGTACAACGCCCGGGAGTTGGATGCCCCGCTGCGGGCGGCCATCCGGGCCCTGGAGGAGTTGCACGAAACAATATCTCGCGGTGAGCGCGGGGAATTGATGGCCCGGATGTCGAAGATACGAGAAGCATTGTTGAAAGCGAGGGGGTAATGTTGCTTTCTCTCGAGGCCGTCGGTCCCCTGAAAGGTCAAGTCAAGGTTCCCGGTGACAAGTCCATATCCCATCGTGCAGCCATCCTGGGTGCCCTGGCCCGGGGTACGCTCCGGGCATCGAATTTCGCCCCCGGGGCCGACGTTCGAAGCACGCTGTGGTGCGTCGAGGCCCTGGGAGCGCGGGTATCGCTGGACGGATCCGACCTATCCATCGAAGGAACCGGGGGCGCCCTGGTCGAGCCCGACGATGTCCTGGATTGCGGAAATTCCGGGACCACTATGCGCCTGCTGTCAGGGGTCCTGGCCCCACAATCCTTCACCTCCATATTGACCGGGGATTCCTCCCTGCGCCGTCGCCCCATGGATCGCATCATCGACCCCCTGACCGCCATGGGAGCGCGCATCGGCGGACGCGATGGCAGTAGAGCGCCCCTGGTCATCAACGGAAGCCCCCTGCGCGGGATCCGGTACGAGTCTCGGGTGGCCAGCGCCCAGGTCAAGTCCGCGGTGCTGCTGGCGGGATTGTTGTCCGGGGATGATACGGCGGTCTCCGAGCCCTCCCGATCCCGGGATCACACCGAGAGGATGCTCCGCAGTTTCGGGGCGGAGGTCGTGAACCTGGGGAACGAGGTGTTCCTGGAGGGTGGCGATCCCGGTCGCCTGTGTGCGCCCGGGGAGGTCTTCCAGATCCCCGGGGATCCCTCCTCCGCCGCCTTCCTGGTGGCCGCCGCCCTGTTGGTCCCCGGATCCGAGGTCCGATTGACGGACGTCGGTCTCAATCCGACGCGGATCGGCTTCCTGGTGATCCTGGAGAGGGCGGGCGCCCGAATCGAGCGGGAGAACATACGGCAGTGGGCGGGGGAACCCGTCGGAGATCTCCGGGTGACCGCGGGGCCGCTGCGCGGTTTCGTGGTGACCGAAGACGAGATCCCGAGCCTCATCGATGAAATCCCGGTATTGGCGCTGGTCGCGGCCAATGCATACGGGAGCAGTGTATTCCGCGGCGCCGGGGAGTTGCGCGTCAAGGAGACGGATCGATTGGGCGCCCTGGTAGACGAGCTGGGTCGCCTGGGCGCGGAACTGGAGGTACTCGGTGACGATTTGGTAGTGCGCGGCGGCCGGGACCTCAGGTCGGCCGACGTCGATTCCCGCGGGGATCACCGGATGGCCATGACCCTGGCCCTGGCGGGCCTGGGGGATATCGACGTGCGGGTGGCTGGCGGTCGGGCCATCGAGATTTCCTACCCGGGTTTCGCGGACGACTTGGCGGGCCTGGGAGTCGGCGTTCGCCGTCCCCGCCCGACGGGGTTGGCGGGGATCCTGGGTTACCCGGCCCGCCACAGCCTCTCTCCGAAGATGTTCCGGGCGGCGTTTCGAGAGGCGGGCCTGGACTGGGACTATCGGATCTTCGAGGTGGCACCGGAGGATCTCCCGGCGGCGGTGGAATCCGTGCGCGTCCTAGACTTGGCCGGGGTAAACGTCACCGTACCCCACAAGCGATCGATCCTCGAGCTCCTGGACGAGCTGGACCCCGCCGCCGCGGGGATCGGAGCCGTCAACGTGGTGGTGAATCGCGGTGGGACGCTCGTCGGGTACAACACCGATGGGTTCGGGATGCTGCGGGCCCTGCGCGGGGGCGGGTGCGCCCCCGAGGGACTGTCCGTCCTCCTCCTGGGGGCCGGTGGCGCCGCGCGGGCGGCGGCTTTCGGCCTGGCGCGCGTGGGGATTTCGAGTCTGCACATCGCCAATCGTACGCTGGAACGCGCCGAGGCCCTGGTCACCGATGTGCTCCGGGATTACCCGGACCTCTCCGCATCCTCCTCGATCCCGCGGGAGGCCCCCGAAGACGTGGACCTGGTGATTCAGGCCACCTCCGTCGGCATGGGTGACGGCCAGGACTCCCCCCTGCCGGAGGGCTACACTTTCCGATCCGGCGGCACGCTGCTGGAAATGGTGTATGCGCCGGCGGAGACGGAGTTGGTGCGCCGGGCGCGGGCGCAGGGAATTCGGGTGGTGCCCGGCCTGGACATGCTCATCTACCAGGGCGTGCGGGGATTTGAATTGATGACCGGTTTTCCGCCCCCCGAGGGCATCATGGGGGCAGCACTGAAGGAGGAGTCGGCTTGTTACGCTACCTGACCGCCGGGGAGTCCCACGGGCGGGCCCTGATGGCCCTGGTGGAGGGCATGCCCGCGGGACTGATGCTGCGGGCCGAGGACATCGACGTAGAACTCGCCCGGCGCCAGATGGGGTATGGGCGCGGAGGGCGGATGGCCATCGAGCGAGACCGGATAACGATCCTCGCGGGCGTCCGCGGCGGCGTCACCCTCGGTAGCCCGATCGGCCTATTATTGCGCAACCGCGACTGGGCGAACTGGCACCAGGTCATGGGGCCCGAGCCCGGGGCGGGCGGCGAACCGGTTCGGCGGCCGAGGCCCGGGCACGCGGATCTCGCCGGGGCGACCAAGTACGGGCACACCGACCTGCGAAACGTGCTGGAACGCGCCAGCGCCCGCGAGACGGCAGCCCGCGTGGCCGCCGGGGCCGTGGCGACCCGCTTGCTGGCGGAACTCGGCATCCATATCGTCGGGTGGACGGCGTCCGTGGCGGGGGTGGATGCGGACCCCGCCGCGTACCCGGACGGTGAGGATCCCCGGGAAACCTGGAGTTCGTGGCGAAAGCGCGAGGACGAAACCCGCCTCCGATGCCCCGATTCCGCGGCCGAGGAGGCGATGGTGGCGGCCATCGATGCCGCCCGGGAGGGCGGGGATACCCTGGGGGGCGTCATCGAGGCGCGGGCGCTGGGTGTGCCGCCGGGCCTGGGCAGCTATGTCCAGGCGGATCGCCGCCTGGACGGAAGATTGGCCGGGGCCCTGGCCTCCATCCAGGGAATCAAGGCCGTCGAGATCGGCGCCGGCGTGCAGGGCGCCCGCCTCCCCGGATCCCGGGTCCACGACACCATTCACCCGCGATCCGGCGGGGGATACCCGGGCCGCCGGACCAACCGCGCCGGGGGATTGGAGGGCGGTGTCACCAACGGAGAGCCCGTGGTGGTCCGCGCCCACATGAAACCCATCGCCACGCTGCGCCGCCCCACCGAATCCGTCGACCTGGATACCGGGGAGGCCGTCTCCGCCCACCACGAGCGCTCCGACGTGTGTGCCGTGCCGGCCGCCGGCGTGGTGGTGGAGGCCGCCCTGGCCTTTTGCCTCGCCGAGGCGGTCCTGGAGAAGTTCGGCGGGGATTCGCTGGTCGAAATTCGCCGCAACCTGGCGGCGTACCGGGAGGGATTGACGTGAAGAACGTGATCCTGGTCGGGTTCATGGGATCGGGGAAGAGCGCGGTCGGTCGCGCCCTGGCGGATCGGCTCGAGCGGCCGCTGATCGATACCGATGCCCTGGTGGAGGCGCGGGCGGGTCGCTCCATATCCGAGATTTTCGAGTCGTGCGGCGAGGCGGAGTTTCGCCGCCTGGAGCGGGTGGCGGTGGGGGAGGTGGCCCGGCTCCGGAACGTCGTGGTGGCGACGGGCGGTGGGGCGTGGGCCGATGCCGGGAACCGAGCGGTGCTCTCGGACTCCGGTCCCTCCGTGTACCTGCAGACCTCCGCGGAGGAGATCCTCCGGCGGGTTGCCCACTCGGGCGACCGCCCGCTCCTCCGGGTGGAGGATCCCGCGGCCCGGGTTCGGGAACTTCTGGCGTCGCGGTCGGATGACTACCGCCGCGTTAGCATTTCCGTTCCGACCGACGGGCGCGAGCCCGGGAAACTCGCCGACGAAATCGCCCGCCGGTTGGATCTGGTGGTAGCGCCCGCCGTTCGCGAAGAGGTAGTGGAGGTGGCGGTAGACCCTGCCTATCGTGTCCTGGTGGGATGCGGGCTCCGGGAACGGATCGGCGACATCCTGGGGGATGCCGGTCTCGCACCGCGCCCCGCGTTCCTCGGAACCGACCGGATGGTGGAGCAGTTGTACGCCGATCCCTGGACCCGGGCATTCGGGGACGCCGGATACCCGGTACGTCGCCACGTCACCGCCGGAGGTGAGGAGGCCAAGTCCCTGCGGGAAGCCGGGCAGATACTGGATCGACTCCTGGCCGGGGATCCGGATCGGGATACGCCCGTGTTGGCCCTGGGCGGAGGAGTGGTCGGGGACCTGTTCGGTTTCGTCGCCGCGGTGGCGCTGCGCGGTTTGCCCCTGGTGGCCCTTCCCACCACCTTGCTGGCGCAGGTAGATTCCTCGGTGGGAGGGAAGGTGGCGGTCAATCACCCCCAGGGCAAGAATCTCATCGGGGCGTTTCATCAGCCTCGGGCTGTCCTGGCGGACATCCGGACGCTGTCCACCCTTCCGGGGGACGAGTTTCGTAACGGCATGGCCGAGGTCATCAAACACGGTTTCTTGGACGGAGGCGCGTACCTGGAGCGGGTCGCGGGAGCCTCGCCGTGCCGGGGCCAGGGGGATCTTCGTTTCCTGCGGGATATCGTCGCCGGCAGCTGCCGGCTGAAGGCCCGCTACGTGGCCGGAGACGAGCGGGAGGCCGGCCGGCGGGTGCACCTCAACCTGGGCCATACCGCCGCCCACGCCGTGGAAACCCTCTCCCGCGGGCAAATCGCCCACGGAGAAGCGGTGGGCTTCGGCTTGCGGGTTGCGCTGCGGTTGTCGGAGCGCCTCGGTTACCTGGCATCTACCCATCGGGGAGAAATGGAAGCCACCTTGGACCGTTGGAGATTCGCCACCGGATCCGACGAACTACTCGAAGGGATGGATCCGGGAGCGCTCCTGTCCGCGATGGCCGCCGACAAGAAGAGACGCGACGGCAGGCTTCGCTGGGTCTTGCTGGAGGGTCCGGGGCGTCCTACGGTGGTCGACGACGTGCCCGAAACCGAGGTATTGGCCGCCCTGAAAGGGGAGTAACGATGAAGATTCACGTATTGAATGGACCGAACCTCAACCTCCTGGGTTCCCGGGAACCCGACCATTACGGGGATCGCACCCTCGCGGAGATCCGGGCGGAGATGGAAGGCCTGGCCGCGGAGCTGGGCGTCGATCTCCACTTCATGCAATCGAACTCCGAGGGCGACCTGATCGACGCCATCCAGGACGCGGCGGAGGAGGGCGATGGGATCATCATCAATCCCGCCGCCTATACCCATTACAGCATCGGTATACGGGACGCCCTGGCCGCCGTCGATGTGCCCGCCCTGGAAGTGCATCTCTCCAACGTCCACGCACGGGAGGCCTTCCGGGCGGACTCCGTGGTGGCCCCGGTCTGCCTCGGCGGGATCTGGGGCCTGGGCCCCGCGGGTTATACCCTCGCCCTTCGCGCACTGGTGGATTTCCTCCGCTGAGCGGTGACCCATTCGCGGGGTGCGCCGGAATCACCCGAATCGTCCCGCAGTCTGGCGAGCCGTGCTCCGTTGCCGTATCATTGGGATCGTAAACGACTCTAATGCGGCCGGAGGAGATTCCTTGCGCATCATCGGTGGTCGGTATCGCGGTCGTCCCCTGAAGGCCCCCCGGGGCCGGGAGACGCGTCCCACAACCGACCGGGTTCGCGAAGCCATCTTCAATATGCTGGGGGACGTGCCCTCGGGGGTACGGGCGCTGGATCTATTCGCCGGATCCGGGGCGATGGGACTCGAGGCCATCAGCCGGGGTTCTGCCGGGGCGACCTTCGTGGATTCTTCCCGGGAAGCCTGTCGCACCATAGCCGACAACGCCGCGGCTTTGGGTGTGCGGGAGAAATGCCGTATTATGGAGAAAGATGTAATGCAGTTTCTCGCCGCGAGCGAGGGCCGTGGTGGAGTGTACTCGCTGGTATTCTTGGATCCTCCCTACGGTGCGGGCTTCCCCCGGGAGGTGCTGGAGGCCTTGGTGTCCTGGCCCGGGCTCGCCGATCCCGCCATCGTGGTCGTCGAAACGGAACGGGCCGCGCCCGGGACCCTGGAGGAATCGGCGGTTGTGGACGAGAAACTGGCGCCATTGCGCACGCGAGTGTACGCGAATACGGCGGTCTTGATTTATCGATGGAGCACGGGAGGGGAGTCCTAGCTTTGGAACGTAAGGCGATGTGCCCGGGGAGTTTCGATCCCGTTACCAATGGCCACGTCGACATCATCAGCCGCACCGCGGCCATCTTCGACGAGGTCGTCGCGACGGTCTTTGCCAACCCCAACAAGGACCACCTGCTACCCTTGGACGAGCGGATGGAGCTGGTGGAGGGAGCGGTCGCGCACATACCCAACGTGGTGGTGGAGCGAGGTGACGGACTCCTGGTGGAATGCGCCCGTCGCCGCGGGATCAACGTGATCATCAAGGGGCTGCGCGCCGTTTCCGACTTCGAATACGAATTCCAGATGGCCCAGACCAATCGGGCCCTGGGAAATGCCGTGGAGACCCTGTTCATGATGGCCCGGCCCGAGCACGCCTACCTGAGTTCCAGCCTCGTCAAGGAGCTGGCGACCCATGGTGCAGATATCGGGGAGATGGTACCCCCCGAGGTACAGAGGGCCCTGGAAGAGCGAAGGAAGACGACGGGCGGACCGTCCGCATCTGGAATTCAATTATCGGGAGGCGATGAGGGATGACGCAGGATCTTTGGAGCATCATCGACGAGTTGGAGGCGGCAGTGACCGACGGAATGCACCTGCCGCTGAGTGATCGCGTAATGATAAGTGAGCAGGAACTGTTCTCCCTCCTTGATGAACTTCGGGCCATGTTGCCCGAGGAGCTCTCCCAGGCCAGGAGCGTCGTGCTGGAGGAAGAGCGGATACTCTCCGAGGCGCGGGCCCGCGCCGACCGGACGGTCAAGGAGGCGGAGGAATACGCCGCCAAGCTCACTTCCGAGTCGGAGATCTCCATGCAGGCGGAGGAAGAAGCCCAGAGGAAATTGGCCGAGGCCGAGGAGTCGGCGCGCAAGATCAAGGTGGAGGCCCATCGCTACGCCGACGACGTTCTCAAGCAGCTGGGCGGCATCCTGGGCCGCGCCATGGAGCGCGTGTCCGAGGGCAGGAAGGAATTGCGAGCGTCCTCCGATGCCAAGGAATCCCGGGCCGGCGCGAAGACCTCCCGTCCCACGCGGACCGTGCCGCCTCCCGCCGGGCGGGGCGAAAAGGGATAACTGCGCACCGTAGGAGCCGGGCATAGAGAATACGGAGGCCTCGATGAACCTGGGTAGATTCAGCATAGGTCGCCGCACCCTCGTCGTCCTGGGCGTGGTGGCGGCGCTCATGGTGACCCTTTGGCTCATACCTACCGATCTCATGATCAGTGTGCCGGGTTCCGCGACGGACACGGCGGGAATGGTGAGGGCGGATGATGCCGTGTCGATTCCGGGCGGGGGTCGCATCATGCTCACCACCGTGATCACCCGGGAGGCCAATGCCCTGCTCTACATCGTGGGCGGTTTCTATCCCCGGGCGGAAATGACCCCGGTGCGAAGCTACCTGCGCCCGGGCGAGGAATTCGAAGATTATCTTGAACGTACCCGGCAGATGATGACCGAGAGCCAGGAACTGGCCAAGTTCGCCGCCCTGGACTACCTGGGATACGCGGTCTCCTTCGACGGCGATGGGGTCTTGGTCGTAAACATTCGCGTCGATTCCCTCGCGGCGGATATCCTCGAGCCCGGGGATGTCATCCTGGAGGCGGGAGGACAACCGACCCGGATTACCGACGATTTACTGGATGTGGTCGGCGCCCACGCCCCGGGCGATACGTTGGAGGTAACCTTCCGCCGGGAGGACGATGATGCCGAACGCACGGCCGCCATCACCCTCATCGAATCCCCCGATGATCGGGCATCGGGTATCATCGGAATCGGAGTGACCACCGCCAACCCGAGTTTCGTCTTCCCCATCGACGTGGAAATCGATGCCGGCAACATCGGCGGACCCTCGGCCGGACTGGCCTTCGCGCTCACCTTGATCGATTTACTCACCCCCGACGAATCGCTGGTGGGGGATACCGAGCTGGCCTGTACGGGAACGATCAACGTTCGGGGTGAAGTGGGATCGGTAGGGGGCGTCCGTCTCAAGGCCTACGCCGCGCAGAGGGCGGGCGCGGACTACTTCATGGTACCCGCCGCCAACTACGACGATGCACGGGAGGCAGCGGTGGAGGTAGAGATCGTCCCGGTGGAAAC
>PWSR01000180.1 GCA_003563985.1 Clostridia bacterium
CCTCGATGGTGCCGCCGTTACCGTCCCGGAGGATCAAGGTGACCTCCAACTTCGCTTCATCCAACTTGTTGACGGTGCGGAGGGAGTCCAGGTGTAGACGTTGTGCCGATTGCTGCGCCGGCGAAGACACGGGGGGCTTGGCCGCGATCTGCGCCACGCTGATCTTCTTGTGATCCACGCGTAACTTCCACCGGGCCGCCAGGGCGCTCTCGATGTCTCGGACGGCCTGCTTAGGATGGCGCTCTTCCCCGACGAGGACGTGGATCTCTTCCAGCGCACCCCACTCGCTGGCCACGACCCGGCACGCATCGATGCCGGATAAGCTCTCCAGGAGACGCTCCACCTGTTCTACCGCAACCCTCTCGGGCAGCCTGCCTACCTCTCCCTCCGAAGTAGCCACGGATTTCCTCCCATCGCTGCGCTCCCCCGGCGCGGGGGAAACGCACTATTCTGCAGATTCGAAGATCTCGCGTCCCCGGGCCAGGGCCTTCAGGTTCACGGGGATCAGGCCGTGGTGCCTCTCGGGGAGGACATCGGGTAGGACTTCCTCCATCACCTCGAAGGGTAAGCCCTCCAATCCCCCCATCATCGCACCGAGCATGATCATGTTCGCCACCCGGGCGTTGCCCATGGCGTCGGCCTCTTCGGTGGCGGCCACGCGTACTACCTTGATATCGTCCCGCGTCACTTCATCGGGACAAAGCGAAGTATTGACGTACAGATACCCCGACGGCGTAACCGCCGGCTCGAACTTCGTCAGGGACGGCAGGTTCATCACCGCGCAATCCGAGGGTTCGGTCACCACCGGTGAACCCACCGGTTCCGTGGATAGCACCACGCCACAGTTTGCCGTTCCCCCGCGCTGTTCGGGCCCGTAGGAGGGAATCCAGGAGACGTTGAGGTCGCGCTTCATCCCCGCGTAGGCCAACATCTGCCCCATCAGCATGACGCCCTGCCCACCGAACCCTGCGATGAGTATTTCGTGATACATGTCATTCCACCTCCTCGGGCGAACGAAATTCGCCGAGGGGGTAATACGGAACCAGGTTCTCTTCCATCCATTGCAGCGACTCCACCGGGCTCATTCCCCAATTCGTGGGGCAGTTGGCAAGTATTTCTACCATACTGAACCCTTCTCCTCGTTCCTGCACCTCGAAGGCCCTCTTGAGGTACTTTTGCGTCGCCCTGAGGTGCTTGATGTCGTGACAGGATCCACGGGCCAGGTAGGCAGCACCCGGCAGGGTTGCCAGCATCTCCGTCATCCGGATCGGGTTGCCGGTATCCGCCAAATCGCGACCCGCGGGCGAGGTGGTCGTCTTCTGTCCTTCCAGCGTCGTCGGAGCCATCTGTCCACCGGTCATGCCGTATATGGCGTTGTTGATGAAGACCACGCTGATCTTCTCGCCCCGGCTCGCGGCGTGAACGATTTCCGCCGTCCCGATGGAGGCCAGGTCCCCGTCGCCCTGGTAGGTGAACACGAAGGAATCGGGCACGGCCCGCTTGATACCGGTCGCCACCGCGGGGGCGCGTCCGTGGGCAGCCTGCTGGAAATCACATTGGAAATAGTCGTAGGCGAAAACGGCGCATCCCACCGGGGACACACCGATGGTCCTGTCGGCGAGATCCATCTCGTCGAGGATCTGGGCCACCATGCGGTGAGCCACTCCGTGGATGCATCCCGGGCAGTAGTGGGTAGCGCCATCGGTCAAACTGCGGGGCCTGGTAAATACCGCCTTCATCGGTCATCCCCCGTTCCCCGTATGAGGTCTTCCATCTGCTGGGTAATGTCGGCGTGGTGAGGCATGACGCCTCCCGCGGTTCCGTAGAACGCAACCGGTACCGAGGAATCGACGGAGAGGCGTACATCCTCCACCATCTGGCCGAGACTCATTTCGACGGCGAGGTAGCCCCGCGCCCGATCGGCAAGATCCCGGAATGCCTTCTCCGGGAAGGGCCACAGGCTGATGGGTCGGACCAGTCCTACGTCGTACCCGCGTTCCCGCAGGTCCGTCATGGAACGCCGCGCGATCCTGGCCGTCGTCCCGTACGCCACCAGGAAGTACTCTGCATCCCCGTGTACCACCTCGTAGCGGACCTCGTTCTCCTGCATCTCGGCATATTTCCTGGCCAGGTGCTGATTGTGGGCCCAACAGGCATCCGGATCCAGGTAGAGGGAATTGATCAGGTTCAATTCCTCCCGGTCCCGCCGTCCCTTGGTCGCCCACTCCTTGGTGGGGAGGGTGTCGGGATCCATGAGATCGGGGAAACGGACCGGTTCCATCATCTGGCCGATGACCCCGTCCCCGAGAATCATGACCGGGTTGCGGTACCTGTCGGCGATGTCGAAGGCCTCGTAGGTGAGATCCACCATCTCCTGGAGCGTCGCAGGGCCGAGCACCACCATACGGTAGTCGCCGTGCCCTCCGCCCTTGGTCGATTGAAAATAGTCCGACTGGGCGGGCTGGATGCTCCCGAGACCCGGTCCTCCGCGGACCATGTTCACGATCACGCAGGGGAGTTCCGCCCCGGCGATATAGGATATACCCTCTTGCTTGAGACTGATGCCCGGACTCGATGACGATGTCATGACGCGAACCCCGGCCCCCGCGGCTCCGTATACCATGTTGATGGCCGCGACTTCGCTCTCTGCCTGGAGGAAAGTCCCGCCCACTTCGGGCATGCGACCCGACATGTACTCGGGCAACTCGTTTTGGGGTGTTATGGGGTAGCCGAAAAAGTGGCGACATCCCGCCCGGACGGCGGCCTCGGCGACGGCTTCGTTGCCCTTGACCATTTGCAACTGTCTCTCGCTCATTTCGTTCCTTCTCCCTCCACCGCTATCGTTCCGTCTTCTCGGGACGATAGACCTCGATGGCAACATCGGGGCACATCATGGCGCAGAAACCGCAGCTGATGCACTCCTCCTGGTCCGTGATCGCGGACGTACGATAACCCTGGCGATTCAACCGGTCCGAGAGATAAACGATCTCCCGGGGACACACCGTGGTGCACAGACCGCATCCCTTGCAGCGTTCCGGATCCAAAATCCATCTCGAATCCACGACAACCCTCCTCTTCCCGAAAACCACAGCCTATTCCCAATCCAAGCGTAACCGGTGCCCTACGGAGATCACCTCTGCATCCCCGGCGGCATCCAGCGCCCATCCCGGTACCTGGCCTTCTACGGTAAGATGTTCCCCTATTCCCAGGGCAATAATCGGCAAGTTGAGTTCATCTGCGCCGGCCCGAACCACATCCAGGCCCTGCACTACCTCGTCGCGCCCGGTGGAGCGACCCAGGTTGGGGTTGGCAAACACGCCCGCCACGGGCAATCGGAGGTCGGCGGACAGCGATTTCACACCCTCGGCGATGGCGCCGGGACTCGAACTCATCGGGCGATACGGATTGACCACGGCCAGGGCGCATCCCCCCCGATCCGATACGGCCGAGGCCAGGCCGCCGAGGACGCGGCTGCCCATTCGCCCGCCCCCTACATCCAGCACGGCGAACTCGGCAAAGGCAATCGCCTCGGATACCCCCGGTGGCAAGACCGGAAGATCCACGCCGGTGGGAAAGCCGCTGGGATATAGGACCTTTACGCCGGCCCCTTCCAGAATCTCCGCGGCGTCCCGGGCGCGGAAGAAGGGGGTCACCAGGTCCAAGTCGACCAAGACGACCTCTCCCCCGCGCCGTCGGAGGGCCTCCAGGGACAGGGAGAGGGCGATCTCCGTCTTCCCACTGCCGAAGGCACCTCCCAGGACGAGGGGCGTGCAGGCAAAAAGATCTTCCACGTCTACGTCCGAATCCGTTGGATGCTTCCGACGGATCGTATGCGCTTCTCGGCCAAGCGTTCCGCTGCCTCGTTGGTCGGGATGTCCTCGGCCTCGCTGGCCTCGAAGATATCGAGCAACTTCTCACCGATGGTCTCGACCTTCTTGAGGGCCAGATCGCGATTGTACCCGGAGGGATTGAATTCCTGGGCTACGTTGATGACGCCGCCCCCGTTGATGACGAAATCCGGGGCGTACAGTATACCCTTTTCCCGCAAGACCTGGCCGTGGCGCGTCTCGGCCAACTGGTTATTGGCGGCACCGGCGACGACCCTGCACCTGAGCTCGGGAATGCTGTCATCGTTGACGGTGGCGCCCAGGGCGCACGGTGCGTAGACATCGCACTCGGCGGCGTGGATGGAGTCGGGATCGACCACTTCGGCCCCGAAGTCCTCTACGACCTGGTTCAACTTGTCCTCGTAGATGTCGGCCACCAGCAGTTTTGCGCCGGCCTCGTGGAGGTGCTCGCAAAGGGCATACCCCACGCTGCCCACTCCCTGCACCTCGACGACGACGCCGGTGAGATCGGCGGAGCCTTCCAGGTATTGCATGGCCGCCCGGATGCCGACGAAGGTTCCATAGGCGGTCACGGGCGACGGGTCTCCGGACTTGTGCCAAAGCCCCGCGACGAAGTCGGTTTCGTCGTTGACGATGTCGATGTCGTCGGGAGATACTCCGACGTCCTCGGCGGTTATATACCGGCCGCCCAGGGAGTCGACGAAGCGACCGTAGGCGCGCCACAGGGCCTCGCTCTTATCCCGGCGGGGATCCGCTATAATGACGCCTTTGCCGCCGCCCAGGTTCAACCCCATGGCCGCGCTCTTGTAGGTCATGCCCTTGGAGAGGCGGAGAACGTCGATGATGGCCTCTTCCTCGGTTTCGTACGGCCACATCCGCGTGCCTCCCAGGGCGGGACCCAGCGTGGTGTCGTGGATACCGATGATGGCCTTGAGGCCGGATACGCTATCGTAGCAAAACACTAACTGCTCGTGTTCCATCTCTTGCATGGACTGAAAGATTTCCACGTAGAATTCTCCTCTCAGGCGATTACCGGCGGGGTAAGTAGATGCGGCTCACCGCGCCCAGGATATTAATGCGTTCCTCCACCAATCGGTCGGCGGCCTCAAAGGGGGTCACCGAAAGTTCCTCGGCCCGCGCGAAGCAGTCCAACAGCAACTGATAGAGGGCCTCTGTCTTCTTCATGGCCCGTTCGCGGTTAAATCCTTCCACCTCGTCGGCCACCTGGATCAGTCCGCCCGCGTTGATGATGTAGTCGGGAATGTACAAGATCCCCATTTCGTGAAGCCGATGACCGATCTCCGGATCGGTCACCTGGTTGTTGGCCGCTCCACCGATGATCTGGCAGCGCAACCGACCGATGGTATCTTCGTTCAGGACCCCGCCCAATGCGCAGGGGCTGAAGACATCGCACTCCACATCGTAGATGTCCGCGGGATCCACGGCGCGGGCGCCATGGGCCGTCACGACGCGTTCGACGGCTTCCCCGTCCACATCGGAGACGATCAGTTCACAGCCCGCTTCATCCAACAATTCCGCGAGGTACTCGCCGACCTTGCCGACGCCCTGGATGGCGACCGTCTTACCGCGAAGATCGTCGCTTCCCCAGAGGTGAGAGGCGCCGGCGCGGATGCCGTGCCACACACCGTGGGCGGTGGTCACCGAGGTGTTACCGCTCCCCCCGGCGTATTCCGGAAGGCCCACCAACCAGTCCGTTTCCTGGCCGGCCACGACGAAATCTTCGCCCGTGGTACCCATGTCGGTTCCCGTAAGGAATCTTCCGTGGAGACCCTCGACGAAGCGGCCGAAGGCGCGCAGTAGAATCTCCGTCTTGTCCGTCTTTGGATCGCCCCAGATGACGGCCTTTCCGCCCCCGTGATTCGTCCGGGTGATCGCCGACTTGGCGGTCATACCCCACGAGAGCGCCAGGGCGTCATCGACGGCCTCGGCCTCGGTTGGGTAGTCCCGCATGCGGCAGCCGCCCAGGGCGGATCCCAGGGTGGTGTCATGTAGAGCAATGATGCTCCGGAGACCGCTCTCGGAATCGTGGGAAAATACCAGCTGCTCGTGACCCCTCTCAGCCATTTGCTCAAAGATGCCCAAGTCCATGCTCCTTTCCCCTTCATCGCTATTCGTACAACATTACGTTTTTCGATCGCAACCCGACCACAAAATAGGGCCCGCCCGGGAATCATCGACATCCCCTAGTCGCCGTTCGTGCGGGCCGAAAGAGGAGACCACCCCGCCGTTGATACATTTCGAGTTGCGGGGTCAATCTGTACTTGTACTTCTCGGAAGATGGGCATTTATCCTCTTAAGGGGCCGCTCGTTCCCTCTCGAATGCTCCGCCGCATTAGGCACGATCGCGGCGCCCAATCCTCCCCCGGATCGCGCCTCCGAATCGAGGAACTAACGGTCCTTCTGTAACCAGACGACGGAGGGCAGAAGGGGAGCAGGATACGGAAATCGTCATTTTCGCCCGATTCTCCTCACGGGCTCCGGTGTCGAGCCATCCGGATGCGATCCGCGACCAGGGCGATGAATTCTGAGTTCGTCGGCTTTCCCTTCGTCGCATCCGGTGCAAATCCCAACCCTTCCGACATCGCCCGGGCGTGTCCCCGATTGCAGGCCGACTCGATGGCATGGCGTATGGCCCGCTCGACCCGCGTGGGCGTGGTCCGGAATTCCTCCGCCACGGCGGGGTAGAGTTCCTTGGTTACCGCCTCCATCACCCCGAGGTCCTCCACCGCCCGGAGCACAGCGCTGCGAAGGTAGCGGTAGCCGCGTATATTCGGGGGGATTCCGACGGAACGAATGACCTCGGTGACCACTTGGTAGGGATTTGCCCCCTCTCCCAAGGAAGCCGCGGAACGCCCCATCCCCGAGCACGACCCGGCATCCCCGCGGGCGGCCTCGCGTATGCGCCGACCCAGCACCTCCAGGTCAAAGGGCTTGAGCAGAAAGTAGTCCGCCCCGAGTTGGCCGGCGCGACGCGTGATCTTCTCTTGTCCGAAGGCGGATAGAACCAGGATGGACGGAGGAGGGGTCTCTCCCCGCTCTCGAAGGCGTTCCAGTACCCCGATACCGTCCAGCCTGGGCATGACCACGTCCAGCAGCAGGACGTCCGGACTCTGGGAGCCCAGGGCCTCGATGAGTTCGATGCCATCACCGTGGGCACCCATCAGGTGCATATCGGATTCACCCTCCAGGTAATCCCCCAGCAACCGTCGCAAACCTTCGTCGTCTTCGGCCATTATGACGCCGATCCGTTCGTCCGTCTCCTTCGCGTGCAACACGTTACCCCTCCTATATGGAATATATGGCAATTATTACCATTCACGAGCTTCTGGATGCAACGCCTCCTTCCTTCTCCCCTCTCTCTCCGATCTTCGAGGGGGAACGACGGCATTCGGGTTCTTTCGCGCAAGCGTCGCAACCACCGGGCTCCCTATCCTCGCCCTTACTATCGGCAGCCGCCCGAATAAACTTGAATTCCTCCCGTCCCGTCGAGGTCCGATCCTCCCCCGGCTCGGGTCGGACTCTTCCTACGCCTTGCCCGGGCCCGGAAATTGCCATTATCATTGAGGCGGGAGATCGTCGAAACGAAAACGATCCGATACATCCCTCGAAGGAGTGTGAGATCCCCGCGCCGGGAGGCCGGGGAGAAATCGTGAACGTAAGAGTTAGATTCGCCCCCAGCCCGACGGGTTACATGCACGTGGGTAACGTCCGAACCGCCCTGTTCAACTGGCTCTTCGCCAGGGGACAGGGGGGCGTCTTCATCCTGCGGATCGAAGATACCGACCAACAACGGCACGTGGAAGAGGCAGTCGAGGTCATCACCGACGGACTGACCTGGATCGGCATGGATTGGGACGAGGGTCCCGACATCGAAGGTCCCTACGGTCCCTATTTCCAGAGCGAACGCCTCGATCTATACCATGAACACGTCGATCGACTCATCGCCGACGGGGGTGCCTACCTGTGCTACTGCGAGGCCGAGGGCGCCGCACCGGAATCGGAGTGTCACTGCCGCGAGAGGCACGCCGCGGGGGATTCGCTCTCCCCCGGCCTGGCCGTCCGACTGGTCAACCCCGGCGGTCGCTCCGAATTCGATGATATCGTCGGCGGACATCTATCCTTTGAAAATGAGCAATTCGGCGACTACATCCTGGTCAAGTCCGATGGAACTCCCACTTACAATTTCGCCAACGTGGTGGATGACAATGCAATGCGGGTTACGCACGTCATCCGGGGAGATGATCACGTCTCCAACACACCGCGACAACTGATGCTGTACGAGAAGTTCGGGTACGAGCGGCCCAAGTTTGCCCACCTGCCCCAAATCCTGGGGCCCGATGGTGCCCGCCTGAGCAAGCGCCACGGAGCGGCGTCCCTGACCGAATACCGGGACCAGGGATTCCTCCCGGAGGCTTTCATGAACTACCTGGCTCTCCTGGGCTGGTCCCCCCAGGGCGAGCGGGAATTCATGCCACCCGAGGAGCTCGTAGCGCAGTTCCACCTCGAAGATGTGCGCAAGAGTCCCGCGCAGTTCCACATCGAGAAACTGGTCAGCCTCAACTCCATGTACATGGAGACTCTGGAGCCCGGAGAAAAGCGGCGCCTCGCTTCGGATGCCCTGGTGAAGGCGGGGATACTGGATGCAGAAAGCCTGGGGGATCCGGAGATGGAGTCGTACTTGGACGATATCGTCGAAGCCCTGGGGAATCGATTCCGGTACGGCGCCCAGATCGTGGAGTTCGGCGCCCACTTCTTCGCCGATGAAGTGACGATACCGGTGGACCTGGCATCCTACTTCGCCGAGGACGACGTCCGCTGCGCCCTGGCGGCCGCGGCCGAATCCTTCGAAAACGCGCCGGAATGGACGGAGGACGCCATCGAATCCATCGTGCGCGGATCGGCCTCGGAGGCCGGCCTCAAGGCGGCACCCCTGATCCACGGCATCCGGGTCGCACTGTCGGGCATGACCGCCGGTCCGAGCCTATTCACTCTGGTCCGACTGGTTGGCCCCGCTCGCTCCGCCGACCGGATCCGGCGGGCACTGGAGACCTTCCCGGCGGCGGCGGAAAGAAAGTAGCTATTTCATGAGTCCCTCCAGGATGGCGCGGTAACCGGAAGCGGCCTCCACGAGTTCCTCGATCTCCAGGTACTCGTCGGGGATGTGCGCGATTTCCTCCCTGGAGGGACCGTATCCGAAGGTGGGAACGCCGGCGCTCCCCGCCCAATGGGCAGCGTTCGTGCAAAAGGAGTACGTCCCCGTTCCGCGGTACAATCCCCGGCCCTCCAGGGCGACGGTAACCCGAATCAAATCCGGATCATCGATGGGATAGATCCAGGCCGGGAAGAAGCGTTCTGCACCCAGGGTGTGCCCCGTCCAGGTTTCCATCTCGGCCCAAACCAGGGCCGCCCGCACATCATCGAGGTGGGCAATTTCCCCCGTCAACTCGTTGATGACGCCTTCGCGATCCTCTCCGGGGAGAACGCGGCGATCGTAGGTGGCAGTACACCGGTCCGGGACGACCGATGCACCGGGGTAGGGCGAAGAGATGATATCCGTCAATTCCAGGATTCCCCGGCCCAGTTCGGGGTGTTCGGGTGGCTGCATGTTCTGCAGGTGCCGAATTGCCTCCGCCATGGCATACACCGCGTTCCTGCCCTCGGAGGGATTGGAGGAGTGCGCCGAACGCCCGGCGGTGATCAAGGAGATCTCGGCGCGACCACGCCCCCCGCGATTCACCTGCAGACCCGTCGACTCCCCGATGATCACCAGGTCGGGATCCACTTTCTCCCCGACGGCCCGCGCCGCCACTCCCTCGAAGGTTTCCTCCGCCACCGTGCCCGATACCAACACCTGTCCGGCAAATCCGTCCCGTTCCTCGGCGAATCGAGCCGCCGCCAGCACCATGGCGGCGAGGGCTCCCTTCATGTCGCTACTGCCCCGTCCATAGATGCGACCACCCATCTCCCGGGCCCCGAAGGGATCCACGGTCCACGAGCCCGGATCGGGCACCTCCACCGTATCCAGGTGAGCGTCCAGAAGAACGCGGGGCCCGGGGCTCCCCCCGTCGATGCATCCGAGGACGTTGCCCAAAGCATCCACCGCGACATCGTAGCCGAGGTCGCGCATCCGGTTCGCCAGGAGATCGGCCAGGGCGCCCTCCTCCCCCGTCGGGCTCGGTACCGCGATCAGCTCCCTGCAAAGTTCCACGACCGTTCGTTCGTCGAATTCTCCTCGCACGACCATCACCTCGATATCTCCTTCCCCCTCCCCGTCGCATTCCCTTCACGGCGCGGTGGGAGGAGTTGGCGGTGGGACCTGAGAAGTTTACCCGCAGATGGGACGAGAAGAATCTTCAGCTCGGCCGGGCTGGAAGGTTGTGATGGTCCCGTGCGGGAACGGGAAATATTCGAAGAACTGGCCCAGGGTGTGGAACTGGCGGCCCACTCGCTGCACGAAATGCGCAACCGCGTGGCCGCCATCCGGGCGGGAATCCAGCTGGGGATTATGCGCGCCCCCGAGGGCGCCGAGGAAGAGTTCCTCGAATCCCTCGGCGATGCCCTGGACCAGACGGATCACCTGGATGAGCTGCTATCGTGCATCCTGGAGCCGAAGTTGGATGGATCGCGCCGAGGGGAACCCGAGACCTACTCCGTCGCTTCCCTGGTGGAGGCGGCCATCGGCCACCTCCGCCCCCGGGCCAGGGGCCGGGGAGTTCGGCTCGAGATCCGCGCGGAAGGTCGCGTGTGCTTGAGACCGGACCGGGCGCGAACCGTGCGCCAAATCCTCTGCAACCTGGCGGACAACGCGCTGAGGTTCGCGCGCCGGGAGGGCGGATACGTCCGCATCGCGAGGCAGCCGGCGAGCCCCTCGCTGCTCTCTCTGCGGGTAGAGGACGATGGCCCCGGTATACCCACGGGCTTGAGCGAGAGGATATTCGATCCCTACTTCACCACGCGCGAGCGAGGAACCGGCCTCGGTCTTTTCCTGGCCCGACGGCTGGCCACGGAGCACCTCGGGGGGAACCTGGAACTGCTTGGGCGTACAGAAGATTTCGGGACGAGCTTCCAGCTCTCCATCCCGATGGATGTCCGCTGAGCGCTCGCCCCGATAGATTGGAATCTGAGTGTGACCCCACCGGGGATTGAACCCGGGTCTCCAGCTTGAAAGGCTGGTGTCTTCACCACTTGACCATGGGGCCATGCGTTATGTGGGCCCAGTTGGGTTCGAACCAACGACCTTGGGTTTATGAGACCCCTGCTCTGACCACTGAGCTATGGGCCCGACTAGGCCTCTACATCATCGAAAAATTGGCTCCACGGGTAGGACTCGAACCTACAACCCTCCGGTTAACAGCCGGACGCTCTGCCATTGAGCTACCGTGGAGCGTCAATATCTTCGACGAGCACAGACCATTATAGAATCAGCCCTGCCGGGCGTCAACCCTCATTCCATGTAGTCCTTGAGGGATGTGCTACGCTTCGGATGGCGCAATTTGCGCAGGGCCTTGGCCTCGATCTGGCGAATCCGCTCCCGGGTCACACCGAATACCTGCCCCACTTCCTCGAGGGTCCGGGAACGGCCGTCGTCCAGGCCGAAGCGAAGTCGCAGCACCTTCTCTTCTCGATCGGTGAGGGAGTGCAGTACTCCTTCCAACTGATCCTTCAAGAGAGCGAAGGAAGCCGCATCCGCGGGCTGTTGCGCCTCTTCGTCGGGGATGAAGTCCCCGAGGTGGCTGTCTTCTTCCTCGCCGATGGGGGTCTCCAGGGATACCGGCTCCTGGGAAATCTTCATGATCTCGCGAACGCGGTCGGCATCCAGGTTCATCTCCCGGGCGATCTCCTCGGGGACCGGTTCGCGCCCCAATTGCTGCAGCAGCTGGCGCTGGATCCGGATCAACTTGTTGATCGTCTCCACCATGTGTACCGGGATGCGAATCGTTCTGGCCTGGTCGGCGATGGCGCGGGTGATGGCCTGGCGGATCCACCAGGTCGCGTACGTGCTGAACTTGTACCCCTTGCGGTAGTCGAACTTCTCGACCGCCTTCATCAAGCCCAGGTTGCCCTCCTGGATCAAATCCAAGAATAGCATTCCACGGCCCACGTAGCGCTTGGCAATGCTGACGACCAACCGCAGGTTGGCCTCTACCAGCTTCTTGCGGGCCTCTTCGTCCCCGGCCTCCGTGCGTTTGGCGAGGCTGACTTCTTCTTCGGCCTTCAATAGATCAACCCGGCCGATTTCCTTCAGGTACATCCGTACCGGATCGTCCAGGGAAATTCCCTCCGGCAGATCCAGTTCCGACCCGGCCTTCTCCGTGACTTCATCGGGATCGCCCTCGATCTGGATTCCTTCTTCGCGGAGTTTCTGGTAAATCTCCTCGATCTCCGCGACGTCCAGTTCCACTTCTTCCAGGGCATCCATTATGTCCTGATAGGCCAGGGTACCCCGGTGCTTGCCCTCATCCAAGAGCTCCTGGACCTCGGGAAGCTGCAGATATTCCTTGTTGTCACCGGATTCCTGGGCACTCAATTCATTTCCCTCGTTTCGATCATCATCTTCTCTGGGTTCCAAGACGCTCAAAGACCATCACTCCCGCTGCCCGCGACTACTTCTCCAAGATTCTCCAGAACCCTTCAATTGCGTCAAAAGGGCGGCCTGTTCTCTGAGAAGCTCCACCGGTATCGTTTCGCCCCGCCGCTGAATCTCGCCCATGTCTCTTTGCAATTCCTCCAGTTTACGCTCCGCCGCCCGTCTCTTCAAGAGGATCGAGCAATCCTCGAACATGCGCTCCTCGCGTTCCGGCACATCGTCCTCCATGATCAATCGAGCCAGTTCCGCCTTTTCCGCGTCGCCGGCCTCCGCGATCAGCGCCCTGGCCAATCGATGCGGATCCGTCTCCTCGCCCTCGAGGATTTGCTCCGCCAGGGTGCGATAGAGACGGCTCTGGAAATCCTTGACCTCCAGGAATTCGCGACCCCGCCGGAGATACTCGGACCCCCGCAGCATCGCGGCGATCAGTACGCGTTCCGCCCGGACCTGCCCGGTACCCACGTCCTCGTCGACGTCGCGGTCGGGGCGTTCCTCCGCACCGCTGGTATCTTCGGTCCGGCGATCCCGCGCCAGGGATCGGAAGGCCTTCCGAAGCCCCGTTCGCACTGCTTCCTCGGGGACGCGCACGTCCTCGGCGATCCGCCGTATCTGATCGCTTCGGACCACGGGATCCTCCTCCGCCGCCACCACCTCGGCCATGGCCGCCACCGCGTCGGACTTCCCGCGGGCGCGACTCAAATCGACGGCGGCCTTGGCGCGATCCCAGGCGAACTCGAAGAAATCCACTGCCCCCTCTATGGCACGTTGAAAGGCCGGGGCACCCTCTTCCCGGGCCAATACGTCCGCCGGATCCTCCCCGGCGGGTAGGCGAACCACCCGCAGGTCCACGCCGCTGCCCGCGAAACTCCGAAAACTTTGCAACGCCGCCCGGGCTCCGGCCTCATCCGCATCAAAAGCGGCCAGGGCATTCCGGGTGTACCGGGACAACGTGCGGGCCTGGTTGGGGGTCACTGCCGTTCCCATGGCGGCTACGGCCTCCCGCCAATCTTGTCCAGCGCAAGCGAGAACGTCCATGTAGCCTTCGACAATGACGACTCTATCCCTCCGTCGAATGGCATCGCGGGCCACATCCAGCCCATACCACACGTCTCCCTTACTAAAGATCGGGTTTTCGGGCGAATTCAGGTACTTCGGCCCCTCGGCGTCCAACGCTCGCCCGCCGAAGGCGATGACCCGTCCTCGAACGTCCGATATGGGAAACACCAGTCGGTCGCGCAATAGATCAAAATAGTGCCCGGCCTCGGCGCGCTTCACCAATCCCAACACCTCGGCGGCCCGAAGGTTCAAACCCTTCCTCTTGAGCGAATCGGCCAGGGATGACCATCCGGCTCGCGCGTAACCCAGTCGATACCGTTCCCACAATTCCGGCTGGACACCCCGGGATTCCAGGTACTCTCGCGCCCCCGAACCCGCCTCGTGGGATAGGTTTTCCTCAAAATGGGTCGCCGCAAACTCCGCCACCCCGAGGAGGTATTCCCGCGCCCGCTGGGCCCGCGAGACTTCGGGAGAGGACGGGCCCTCACCGGGCAACTGGACACCGGCCCGATCCGCCAGGTGACGTAACGCCTCGGGGAAGCTGAGCCCCTCGATCATCATGACGAAGGTAAAGACATCCCCGCCGGCCTGGCACCCAAAGCAGTAGAACAACTGGCGGTCGGGAGACACCGAAAAAGACGGTGTCCTCTCCTCGTGGAAGGGGCATAACCCCATGAGGTTCGAACCCTTCCTCTTGAGGGTGATGTATTCGGAGACGATTTCTGTCAAATCGCTCAACTCTCGGACCCGATCTACGGCTTCGTCATCGGCCACCACTGACACCCCCCTCGCAGGTATTGATGTGCAAAGGACCAAGAAAAACTGGGGCCGCATCGCCCCAGCTTTCGACCACCTCGACTATCGTTCGCCTCCGGGGACCCCATCTCCTGCCCCGATTCGGGCGAGGGGTCCCCGGGGACGCAGCCATCTCTTTACATTTCCCGCGACTCCCCCCGGGATTTGAGGGCCGACCGGGCCGCGGCCAATCGAGCGATGGGAATCCGGTACGGCGAACAGCTGACGTAATCCATCCCGGCCCGGTGGCAGAAGTCGATGGATCGCGGGTCGCCGCCGTGTTCGCCGCAGATGCCGATCTTCAGGCCCTCCCGTTCCGCCCGGCCTCCGTCGATACCGGTCCGGATCAGGCTGCCCACCCCGACCTCGTCCAATACCGCGAAGGGGTTCTCGTCGAGGATCCCTTCGGTCAGGTAGAAGTGCATGAACTTGGCCTCTGCATCGTCCCGACTGAAGCCGAATACGGTCTGCGTCAAGTCGTTGGTGCCGAAGGAGAAAAACTCCGCCTCGGCGGCGATTTCGCCGGCGGTGACGCAGGCCCTCGGGACCTCGATCATGGTGCCCACGAGATGGGGGCCGACGCCTCCGATCTCCTCGGCCACCTCCCGGACCATGCGCGCCAATTCCCGGAATTCCCTGACGTCGCTGACCAGGGGAATCATGATCTCCGGGAAGATCTCGATGCCCTCGGAGCGAACCGATTCCATGGCCTCGAAGATGGCGCGGACCTGCATCCGGTAGATCTCCGGGCGGGTCAACCCGAGGCGACATCCCCGCAAGCCCAGCATCGGGTTCATCTCCTGCAGCGACAGGGCCCGGCTGTAGAGTTCCTCTTTCACCGCCATCTCGGCCCACCCGGCACCGGCCGCCCGCAGGGCGCGCAGCTCATCCCGCAGCTCGTCGATGTCGGGGAGGAACTCGTGCAGGGGCGGATCCAGGAGGCGGATGGTCACCGGGAGGCCGGCCATGGTCCGGAACAGTTCCACGAAATCGGATCGCTGCAGGGGCAGGATGGCCTCGAGGGCGCGGGTTCCTTCCTCGGTGGAATTCGCCATGATCATCGCCTGGACGGCCTCCAACCTGGATGGTTCCATGAACATGTGCTCCGTGCGACACAGGCCGATCCCCTCGGCGCCGAAGTCCCGGGCGACGGCGGCATCCTCCGGGGTGTCGGCATTGGCCCGCACACCCAGGGTACGCACGTCGTCGGCCCAGTCGAGGAAGGTGCGGAAATGACGGGTCAGTACCGGTTCGATCAGATCCATCTCACCGCGGAATACTGACCCCGAGGTACCGTCTATGGTCAGGAGGTCTCCCTCCTGGATCTGCTGCGAACCGACCGTCGCCTTCCGGTTCTCCAGATCGATGCGGAGTTCCCCGCAGCCCACCACGCAGGGTTTGCCCATCCCCCGGGCCACGATGGCGGCGTGACACGTCATTCCACCCCGGCTGGTCAGGATGCCCTGGGCACCCACGATGCCGTGGATGTCGTCGGGCGTCGTCTCCGGCCTCACGAGGATAACCCGCTCCCCGGCGGAACCCGATCGCTCGGCGTCATCGGCGCTGAATACGACCTTGCCGCTGGCCGCACCGGGGGAGGCGGGCAACCCGCGGGCCATGGCATCCAGCTCCCCGGACAGATCGATACTCGGATGCAATAGCACCGATAGGTCCTCGGGATCCACCCGCAAAAGGGCCTCCTCCCGGGATATGACACCCTCCTCGACCATATCGTGGGCGATTCTCACCGCGGCGGCGGGGGTGCGCTTCGCACCGCGGGTTTGCAGCAGGAAGAGTTCCCCTTCCTCGATGGTGAACTCGATATCCTGCACGTCGGCGTAGTGGACTTCCAGGTTGCGCGCGACCCGTTCGAGATCGCGATACACTTCGGGCATCGTATCCCGCATCTCCTCCACCGGCCGCGGCGTGCGAATGCCCGCCACGACGTCCTCGCCCTGGGCGTTCTGGAGGTACTCCCCGTACAATGTCGCCTCACCGGTGGCCGGATCGCGGGTGAACACCACGCCCGTACCACCTCCCGAGCCCAGGTTCCCGAAGACCATGGACTGGACGTTGACGGCCGTGCCCAGTGCGTCGGAGATCCCGTGGTGCCGTCGGTATACCACGGCCCGGGGATTGTCCCAGGACTTGAATACCGCCTCCACGGCCCCCAGCAACTGCTCCCAGGGATCCTCGGGGAAACCGCGGCCCATGCGCTTCCGGTACATCGCCAGGTAGGAGTCGATGACCTGGCGCAGCTCGCCGACGCCCAGTTCGTAGTCGGAGGCTACCCCCACTCCGTCTCGCACGGATCCCAGGATGCGTTCGAAGTCCCCGACCGGGATTCCCGATACCACGTTCCCGTACATCTGTATGAAGCGGCGAAGGCAATCCAGGGCGAACCGTTCGTCACCGCTCTCGGCGGCGAGGCCCGCCACCGTATTCGAATTCAATCCCAGGTTCAAGATGGTATCCATCATCCCCGGCATCGATACCGGGGCACCCGACCGAACGGATACGAGGAGCGGTCGTTCCGGGGATCCGAAGGATCGACCCCGGGCCGTCTCCAGCGACTCCATCGCTTCGCGGATCTCGCCCACCAGTGATTCGGGGATGCGCCCGGCTCGACGATACTCCATCGAGGCTTCGGTGCTGATGGTGAAGCCCGGGGGGACGGGTAGACCCATCCGGGTCATCTCCGCCAAGTTGGCCCCCTTACCCCCGAGGAGTTCCCGCATATCCCGGGTGCCTTCCTCGAAGCGGTAGACGTATTGGCTGCGGCCCGTATCCTCACCCACGACTCCACTCTCCCTTCCGCATCATCTCCAAGACGGTGGTGGCCGTCTCCTCGACGGCTTTGTGCGTCACATCGATTACCGGGCATTCCAGTTCGTCGAAAATACTTCGCGCGTAGCCGAGTTCCTGCCGTATGCGCCGCAGGTCATCGTACGTGGAATTGGCGTTCAACCCGAGGCGCCGGATCCGCTCCCGCCGGATATCCTGCAGTTGCTCTGCGGATATGGTGAGACCGATGATGCGGTTTCGCACCAGGTACAGTTCCCGGGGCGGGGCGATCTCGGGGGTCAGGGGATAGTTGGCGGCGCGCTTTTCGCGGTGGGCCAGGTACATGCATACCGGGGTCTTCGAGGTCCGGGAAACGCCGACCAACACCACGTCGGACATCAGGAATCCCCGGGGGTCCTTACCATCGTCGTACTTCACCGCAAACTCCACCGCGGCCACCCTCCGGAAGTACTGCTCGTCCATTCGATGGACGATGCCCGGTTCCTGGCGCGGCTTCTTGCCCAGGAGCTTCTCCATGGCATCCATCGTGGGACCCATGAGGTCCACGGTGGCGATACCGGCCTCGCGACAGGACGTCTCCATGTGGTATCGAATCTCGGGGACCACCAGCGTGTAGACCACCAGCCCCCCTCCCTCGCGGGTGACCTGGCGGATGGCTTCCTCCACGCGCTCCGGGGAGTTGACGAAGGGAATGCGACGGATCACCCCCGGGTCGGAGTTGGCCTGGAATTGGCTCATGGCGGCCCGGGCCACCGACTCCGCGGTATCACCGACGGAATCCGATACTACGTAAACGTATCCCAGGTGTTCCACTTCTGACATCAACCGGGAAGTTCACCCCAATCCATGGGTGCGGAAATGAGTTCGTCGATTCGCGCCAAAAGCCCCAGGCGCAGGGCCTTGAGTTCTTCGTCGGGAACCATGACCATAACAGCATCGAGGAACGCATCCACGGGACCTCGAATCGAAGCGGCGGCAGAGAAGAACCCCAGGTAATCTCCGCGCGGCAGGGAGTCGGATGCGTTGCTCTCCAGTGACTCCAGGGCAGCGGCGAGTTCCCGTCCCTCTCGACTGGGAAACTCCTCGGAATCCAGGGTCTCGAGGGCCTCGCCCCCGGCCCCGAGATTGTGACACCGCCTCCACGCAACCAGCATGTCCTCGGCCTCGGGGCGGTTCAGGAATTCCGATACCTGCCGTACCCGCTCCCAGGCATCGGGTACGCGTTCCGGGCCCCGGGCCAAGACCCCGGACACCACCTCCGGCGCGTACCCCTCGTCGGTCATCATCCGGGCGAGCCTGCGGGTCAGGAAATCCAGGATCGTCTCCCGCAGGCCCGCATCCTCACCGGCCCCGTGCGCGTCCAGGGCCGGGGTGAGGACATCGTGTAGTTTCACTTCTTCCAGGGTACCGAGGATCCGGGCGATGGCCGTTGCGGCCCGGCGCATGCCGTAGGGATCCTCCGAGCCCGTCCCCACCAGGGAGGCCCGGAAACCGCCCACCAGGTGGTCGACCTTATCGATGAGCGAAAGCCACATACCCACGGAGGTTTCCGGCAGTTCCCCCGCGCCGCCCGGTGGTAGGTATTGTTCGGCCAGGGCGCGGCAAACCGATTCCGGTTCTCCCCACACCCGGGCGTACTCTCCACCCATCCGGCCCTGCAGGTCCGGGAATTCGGATACCATCAGCGTCACCAGGTCCGCCTTGGCCAGGGTCACGGCCCGTAGCAACTGATCCGCGTCCTCCGACGGTACCAGGCCCGCCTCGACCATCGCCGTTGCCATTTTGAACATCCGATCCGTGCGATCTGCCAGGCTGCCGAGGCCCTCGTGAAAGACCACGGAACCCAGCTCCCGGGCGCAATCCTCGGGGGTGCGGCGCTTATCCTCTTCCCAGAAGAAACGGGCATCGGCGAGCCGGGAATTCAGGACCAGCTCGTTGCCGGGCCTCACATGGGGCACCATGTCCTCGGTGCCGTTGATCACCGAGAGGAAGTAGGGGGCCAGGCCACCCGATTCGTCCTCCACGGGGAAGAAGCGCAGGTGGGAGGTCATGGCCGTCTCGATTACGATTCGTGGAACCTCCAGGAAATCCTCGGGAATGGAGCCCAGCAAGACGGAGGGATACTCCACGAGGAAAGAGACCTCCCGCAGTAGCTCCGGCGCTATTACCGGTGTCCCCCCGATTCCATCCGTCAGGCGGCCACAGGCGTCGACGATCATCCGCGAGCGAACCTCGGGGTCCAGCACCACGCCGGTGCCCTCCACGGCGGCGGTGTATTGCTCCGCCGACGCCACTTCGATATCCGCGGGGCGATACCGCGGTCCCAGGCTGCGGCGACCGGAACGGATGCCGGCCAATTCCACCGGTACGACCTGGTCACCCCACAGGGCCGCCAACCAGCGAACAGGCCGGGCAAAGGCGTGTTCACCGGTGCCCCAGCGCATGGTCCTGGGGAAATTGATGGAGTTGGCGGCGGCGGAGAAGGCGTCGGCGAGGATCTCGGTGGCCACTCCTCCGGGGTCCCTCTTCAGGGCGTAGACGTACGCCGCCTTCTCGTCCTGGCGGACGACCAAGTCCTCGACGGTCACCCCCTGGGAGCGGGCGAATCCCTCGGCGGCCCGCGTCGGCTGGCCATCCTGGAAGGCCACGGATTCCGAGGGACCCCGCACCTCCTCGACGGTTTCTTCGCCGCGAGGCGGGACGCCGGGGATGTAAACCACCAGGCGACGGGGCGTGGCCCAAACCGTCGGGTCCCGGTGGGGTAGCCCCGCCGCTTCCAGTTCTTCGTGTATGGCGGATCGAAGGTCATCGACGGCGCCGGGTATGTAACTGGCGGGCAGTTCCGCGGTTCCGATCTCCAGGACGGCGTCCCGTGTCGTCTCCATCGGGATCACCCCACCTCTCCGCAACGGTGGAGAAGCGGAAATCCATCCCGCTCCCGCTGGTCCATGTAGCCCCGCGCGCATTGGCGCGCCAGGTTCCGAACCCGTCCCATGTAACCCGTCCGTTCCGTGACACTCAACGCACCGCGACTATCCAAGAGGTTGAAGACGTGCGAGCATTTCAGGGTGAGATCGTAGGCGGGGAGAACCAGCTCTTCGGCGAGGCAGCGTTGCGCCTCCCCCTCGTAGGCGGAAAAACAGTGAAACAGGAAATCGACGTCGGCGACCTCGAAGGAATACTTCGAGTGCTCGAATTCCGCCCGCCGGAACACTTCCCCGTAGTTCACCCGGCCATTCCAGTCCAGGTCGAATACGTTGCTGGTTCCCTGCAGGAACCCGGTCAGGCGCTCCAGGCCGTAGGTGAGTTCCACGGCGATGGGTGAGAGTTCCATGCCGCCCATCTGCTGAAAGAAAGTGAACTGCGTCACCTCCATGGCATCGATCCAAACTTCCCAGCCGAGACCCCACGCCCCCAGGGTCGGGGCCTCCCAGTTATCCTCGACGAATCGAACGTCGTGGCGGGAGAAATCGATTCCCAGGGCCGCCAGGCTGTCGAGGTAGATCTCCTGTATGTCCTCGGGAGAGGGTTTGATGATGACCTGGTATTGCCAGTGGCGATATAGCCGCACGGGATTCTCCCCGTAGCGACCGTCCACGGGGCGACGGGAGGGCTCGGTGTAGGCCACGGCCCAGGGTTCGGGCCCGAGGGAGCGGAAGAACGTCGTGGGATGCATGGTTCCCGCGCCCTTTTCCACGTCGTAGGGTTGTTCCAGGAGGCAACCGTGGTCGCGCCAAAACTCGTTCAGTTTCAGGATGGCGTCCTGAAATGTCAAATGCATGGAGATATCACCCTTCGGCTCTCGGTATGGGAAGGTGGTGCGGCCGGTGCGTTCACAGTCCGACCGCGACCCCACGAATTCTCATTCGCACGCTTCATCGCCCGTCTCGGGGGTGCAATCCTCGGTGAACTCGGTGACGGGACCTCTCTCCACGACGATGGTGCACTCCGTTACCATCGCCGCGATGGCCCCCAGGGCGGCCAGGGTCGGGAGCAGCAGGGCGCCCAACGCCCCCACGGTGACGGGAAATTCCAATAGGGTCTTGTCGTTATGCCGAACCTTCACCCTTCGCACGTTGCCCTCGTGAATCAGTTCGCGGACCTTTTCCACCAGTTCGTTTCCACTGACCTGGATCCGCTCGGCCCAGCGCCGTCCTTCGAACTTCTCTTCCAGGAAGATCAAGGCTTCCACCAGGTCACCGTCCGCCCCGTCCAGGGCCTCCCGCGCTTCCCGATAGGTCACTCCCGTTCGATTCCTGATCTCGTCGATCTTCTCGAGATACTCCATTGCAAATCCCTCCGAATCCAAGTACATCCGGCCTCGCCAGTCTAAGCTAGTATATCGAGAAAACGTCGGGAATTCACCGACCGCCCGAGGTGGTACTCGAGGTAGTCCAGCAGCAAATTCCGCAGCTGCACCAGGGCCCCGGGGGACGGAGACAGATCCGGTACGTCCCGGGGATGCAGATCCCGCAGCCGCCGGGCCAGGCTCACCATCTCGGCGGTCATATTGTGTCCGGGGGGCGGCCCCGGCGGACATCCGGGGCAGGAGATGGAGCCGTCCTCGAAGGAAAGGAAGCCACCGTCGATGGGCCCCCCGCACCCCCGGCAGGCATCCAGCAGGGGAAATAGGCCCGCGACCTTGGTGGATCGAACGAGGAAAAACGCCATTACCAGGTCGGGATCCGCGACCTCCAGCAGGCGGAACGCGGTGACCACCAGGAGGTACAGGGCCCGGTCTGCCTCGCCCTCCTGGGCCAACCGCCCCACGATCTCCGCGATGCAAAAGGAGTGGGCAATGGTGCCGGGATCTTCCCGCAGGCACCTGTGGGCATCGAGAACTTCTCCCCCGCGCAAACCGTCGAGGCTCTTGCCACGCCACGCGTCCAGGCGTACCCGGGAAAAGGGAAGGGCCAGGGCCGCCAGGCGGCTGCCCGTGGAACGGCCCCCGCGAACCGAGAGCCGCACCAGGCCGCGATCCGGGGTCAATACCGTGAGAACCCGATCCTTTTCCCCCAGGGGCTTGCTAAATAGAATGATGCCTTCGATTCGGTACCCGGCGGTCATCAGGATCGCCGGGGATCGTCCGAGAGACCCAGCTCACCTAGCAACCCGGGGTCGTCCCGCCATCCCTTCTCTACGCGAACGAACAGATCGAGATAGATGCGGATACCCAGAAGATCTTCCGCTTCCAGCCTCGCGGCCTCTCCGATCTTCTTGATCATGCTGCCGCCGCGCCCGATGAGAATGGATTTCTGCGATCCCCGCTCGACCACGATATCCGCCGCGATATACAGCAGGGGACCCGGGCGTTCTTCGATCTCCCGCACCGTCACCGCGACCGCGTGGGGCACTTCTTCCCTCGTCATGAGGAGGATCTTCTCCCGCACCAACTCGCCGGCCAAAAACCCCGTCGACCGGTCCGTGAAAGCGTCCTCGGGAAAATACCGGGGCCCGCCGGGGGGGATCAGCGCCAGGATCTCGTCCATGAGGGTATCGAGGTTCCAACCGTTTAGGGCGGAAACGGGAATGACCGCGGTGAACTCGCCCAGTCTCGCGTACTCCGCGATCCGCGCTTCCCTCTCGTGCGCGGGAATCAGGTCGATCTTGTTGATGACCAGGATCGTCGGCGCCCCGGAGGCGACTGTTATCTTGGCGGCGCGACTGTCTCCGCGCCCCGCCTCGGGTCGCGAACCGTCGACCAGCAGGAGCACGGCGTCCACATCGGCCACGGCACCCCGGGCACCCCGCATCATCGCGTCTCCCAACCGATCCTTCGGCTCGTGGATTCCCGGCGTGTCCAGGAAAACGAGCTGGAGATCGGGACGGTGGAGCACCCCCATGATTCGATGCCGCGTGGTCTGCGGTTTCGGAGAAACGATACTTACTTTTGTACCCACCAGGGCGTTCACCAGCGTGGATTTACCGACGTTGGCGAATCCCATCACCGCTATGAAACCGGAGCGAAACTCCGTCGATTCCTCTGTTGGCGTCACGGTTGCAACCCCTCCACCTCTACCCCCGTATCCAGGGGTAAGAACGCGATCCAGGTCTTTCCCGGGGTGAGGCGAACGTCCCCGCCGCGGGGACCACTCAGGGAGAAACCATCCTCCCCCGACCAGAGCCCGGAGTAACCCCGGCCCCCGGTGATGATGAGGGCCTCCCCGGACCCCTTGGTATCTATATCCAGGCGCCCGTACCGGTCCCCGGGAATCGGCTTCGTCGCGGCCCAGAGGATCACGACGTTTTCAAACCCCAATTGCTCCCCCGTCTCCCGGTCGGCGTGGGGTTCCCCTCCGAGGAAACGCAGGTAGCGATCGCTCTCCTCGTCGTATTGGTACGACGTACTGTAGCTTTCGTAACCCGGGGGGAACTTGACCGTCAGCCCCGTCATCTCCTGGCCGGACTGCCCGGATATTCCCGGCTCCTCGCGTCGACCCGGGTAGACCCAGGGCGGGTTGGGCACCTCCGCCCGTTCCAGCCCCCGCGAGTCGACCTGGACCCGGTTCTCGGGGATGCGCGTAAACAGGGTGTGTTCGTAGGGCACGCCGGGGGAGGGTTGGCGGAAGAAATTCCCCCGCCCGCGGAGATCGTCCAGGCTCCCCAGGCTGCTCTCGGCGATCTGGCGGAGGGCCTGGGGACTACCGCCACAATGGACCAGCAGCGCATCCAGGGCCGTCGCGAGATCGACGAAATAGTGGCGGGCGCTTCGAACCGGGCCCACCACCTCCGGATCCTCACCCAGGAACATCGCGATAAAACGCGTTGCCCCTCCCTCTACCAGCAATTCGAAGAGCACATCCGCCTCTGCCAGGCCGATGTGGGGCCGGGCCCGGGGTGAGTTATCGATGGCCACGGCGAGGATGCGGCGGGCAACCAGTTCTTCGGGATGCCACAACCCCGTGAGCGGATTGAGGATCTCTCCCTCGGCCGGACCCCCTTCCTCGGGCTCTTCCTCCTCCTCTCCCCCTTCATCCTCCACCTCGGGTTCCATCGGCTCGGGGGCCGGTGGCTCCTCCGTCGGTGGCTCTTCCTCCTCCGCGGAACCGCAAGCAAGGGCTCCGCCGAACACGAGGATGAGGATCACCAATATAGCTATCAGGGTCCTTGGGAACGCGGTCTGCCCGCGCCATCGCAGGTTGGAAGCCTTCAGTTCATTCACCCTCTCTCCCTCGATTCCCGCCCTCATCGCCCGCCATGAGAACGTGCTCCATGGCATCGGCGACGAGGCCGTGCATCTCTTCGAGGGATTCCTCGTCGGGATGATCCCATCCCAACAGGTGCAACGTACCATGACACGCGAGAAAGACCAATTCGTGCAGCCCGGAGACGCACCGATCTCGCGCCGAATCCTCGGCCACGGGTACGGCGATCACCACATCCCCCAGGGATTGCGGGGGAGCCGGACAAGCCACGTCGAAGCCGTCGTCCGCCCCCCACATCGGAAACGCCAGGACGTCCGTGGGCGCGTCCTTTCCGCGATAACGGGCGTTGAGATCTCGAATCTCGGCCTCCCCGACCAGGGAAATGGCCACCGAGGTCTCCACCGGTGGACGTCCGGAAGGACTGTCCACGGCCACCCGGGCGTACAGCCGGCGAAGTACGCGTCGGAGCACCGGAAACGCGATCGACTCCACACCGATGTCAGGATTGTGCGCGATCTCCGGTCTCATTCTCACCGTCGGATCCCTCCTCCCCTTCTTTCTTCATCGCCTTGATCACGGATTCGGGGTATTCAAGCCGGCGATGGAAGGCGCCCGAAAGCACCTGGGAGAACACTTCTCCCACTCGATCCAGGTCCCGGAGCGTAAGATCGCATCGATCCAGTTGCCCGTCCTCGAGCCGAGCGTGGATCAGATCCCGCACCACCGCCCGCACGCGATCCGGGGTCGGCCGTGACAGCGATCGAACCGTGGCCTCCACGGCGTCGGCCAACATGACGACGGCCGTTTCCTTGCTCTGGGGCCGGGGACCGGGATAACGGAACCCGTCTTCGGGCACGTCCCCGTCCGACAACTCCTTCGCCCGGGAGTAGAAATACCCGGTGAGGGTGGTTCCGTGGTGGGTGGCGATGAAGTCGGTTACGGGTTCGGGCATGCCTGCCTCGTCCGCCATGTCGACGCCATCCTTGACATGCGAGATGACGATGAGGGCGCTGAGGTTGGGCGACAACTTGTCGTGGGGATTCTCCCCTCCGAATTGATTCTCGACGAAGAAGTAGGGACGTCGTGCCTTGCCGACATCGTGGAAGTAGGCCCCGACCCGGGCCAGGACCGGATCCCCTCCCACTGCCTCGGAGGCAGCCTCCGCCATGTTCGCCACCATGAGGCTGTGATGATAGGTCCCCGGCGCTTCCTCCAGCAAGCGACGGAGCAGGGGCTGTGTCGGGCTGGCCAGCTCCACCAGTTTCACCGGGGTAATGATGCCGAACAACGTCTCCAGGAAGGGCAGCGTCCCGATGGCGATCACCGCCGATAGGAGGCCGTTGCCACCGCTCCAGAGGAGGTTGCGCCAGAGCATCGAATCGCGGATGGTGGCGCCCCCGGTATAGAAAGCATAGGTGGCCAGCACCAGCATTCCGGCGATCGAGGCCAGGAAACCGGCCCGCATCAGGTCATTGCGGTCTTCGATGCGACTGGCGGCGAGGGCGGCGGCAATGGCTCCGACCAGGCCCACGAGCACCACCTTTACATCGGCCCCGGAGATCAGGAACAGGCTCATCGACATTAATAGCCCCATGAAAACCGCCGTATTGGAATCTATGAGTACGGCCAGGAGGATCGTTCCCGCGGCCAGGGGCACCAGGAAGGGTGATACCGCCATGGTCAACCTGGCGACGAAAAGGGTCACCAGGAACACGAGGCCGACTAGGACCAACCTGGACTCCGAAGTGAGTATCCCGGGTTGCAGGCGCCCCAAGTAGGCACCCGCCAGGACGATGAGGACCAGGGCGTAGGCTCCAGAGGACAGGTAGATGCGCCACGGTCGATCGTCGGCCAACAGGCCCGCGTCGCGGAGTCGGACCATGTCCTCGGAACTGATCACTTCGCCGTCCGCCACCAACACCTGTCCGCGCAGGATGATCTCCGGATCGACGGCCTCGGCGGCCGCACGCCTCCGGTTCTCCGTCTCCTCGGCACTGTAAAGCAGGTTGGGCACCAGGAGGGAGGAGGTCATGTCGCCGACGAAGGTCGCCAGTCCATCCGGCAACTCGGACCGATCAAAGGCCTCCTGGATCTGGTCGCGGAAGGCGTCGAGCCCCCCGGATTTGACGCCCTGGGAGAAGAAAAACGAGAGCAAACTTTCCGCCTGGGATTCGGCGGCGTCGATCTCCGCGTCCTCCGCCTCCAGGATCGTCTCGATATCCGCGGCGGTTACGGTGCCGGGAACCAGGTTCTCCAATCGCCGCGCTGCGCTGTGGAGGTCGGGGCGTTCCATCCCATCCGCGGATTCGCCGTCGACCAGATCTTCCAGTTCCGCGAGGGATACATCGCCTCGCAGTTGGCGGATTTCCGAGAAGATCACCGCCAACTGGCTCAGCACTTCATCGCCCACGGTGGGATCCTGCTCGTAGACCCCGGGCACCTCGGCCATTGCCTCGGCCTGGAGCCGCTCTGTGGCGGGTCGATCGACGAATTCCAAGGGCGCCTTGATATTCCGGGGTGCGGGCTCTCCCACCGTCACGTCCAGGCGCTGGGGAAGGGCACTACTGGCAAATAGGAGCGCCAGCAACACGGTGAAGAGAATCCCCCACAGCGCGCGACGAACGCGGGATCCCTCCCGCAGGGGCGCGCGGAAAAAGGACCTGGCGGATGCCGCCAGATCGATGCCGCGCCTTCGCCCGGGACGTCCGGGCCGGGTTCGCCTATCCCGATTACCCTTCGCGTTCAGCATATCGCTCGTACGCCCTGATGATCTGCGTGACCAGGGGATGTCGGACGACATCCGCCTCGGTCAAGTAAACGAACTCGATTCCCTTGATATCGAGAAGAATATTCTGAACCTGCACCAGGCCGCTGGATCCCCTTTCCAGGTCGATCTGGGTGACATCGCCGGTAACGACCACCCGGGATCCGAATCCCTGCCGGGTCAAGAACATCTTCATCTGCTCGGGCGTCGCGTTTTGCGCCTCGTCCAAGATGATGAAGGAATCGTCCAGGGTTCTCCCCCGCATGAAGGCCAGGGGGGCCACCTCGATGACCCCGCGACCCATTTCCTTCTCAAAACGGTTCACACCCAGGATCTCGTACAGGGCATCGTACAGCGGACGCAGGTAGGGATCAACCTTTTCCTGCAGGTCGCCCGGCAGGAACCCGAGATGTTCGCCGGCCTCGACGGCCGGGCGCGTGAGAATGATGCGATTGACGAGACCTGCCTTCAGGGCCGCGTTGGCCTGGGCCATGGCGAGATAGGTCTTTCCGGTTCCGGCCGGGCCGATTCCGAACACGATGGGATTGGCCCGCATGGCCTTCAAGTATTCCTTTTGCCCGCGGGTCTTCGGCGTAATGCGTCGTCCGCGGGCCGTGGTTATGATCGTGTCGTCGTATATGTCGTCCAGGGGTTCTTCATCGCCGGCGGCGGTCAACTCCATGGCATGCAAGACCACCTGGTCCGTGATCTCGTTACCCGATCGTAGCGTCGAAAGAAGCCGTTCGAGCAGGCGAGTCACCCGGCCCACGTCGTCCGGCGGACCCACGATGACCAGCTCGTTGCCGCGGCTGACGAAGCGAACGGGGAACTGCTCTTCGATGGCGTTGAGATTGCGATCGCCCTGGCCGAAGAGACGCACCGCGTCGGCGTTGTCATCCACCCGGAACGTAGCCCGTATTACCTTTTCTGCATTCGGGGTCGCGTCCGTCAACTGGTTCAACATCACTCCCGTTCCGTATCCTGGCGCCACGTCGTCGCGAGCCACCGATCCTTTACCCGGGAAAACCCGGCACCGGTACCCATGTCGGGCCGGCCGGGAGTTCGCCCGGGGAATCGGCTGTCCATATCCCGTATCCGTCCCACCCGGGTCCCGCCGGGGTAGGAGATGACATTGTACCTTCATTGCGAAGGATGGACAATACCGCGCGTCCACCTCCACCGTAATACTTCGATAGGCCGGGGGCCACTCCTTTGATCCCAAGGATACGCGACCCCCGGGGTGGCAAATTCTGGATCCTCCGTCCCGTCCGGTACGGTGATGCCCTCAAACCCTCGGTCCGGGACGATGGGGATTCAGGCTCCGGGGTCGTCCCAGGGCTTCCCGCAGGATGAGTCCCCCGACGAGGGGCGATTTCGCAATGAGACCCCCGAGATCCCCGGAACCCCTTGCCGACGATTTCCGCCTCGCTTTTCGTCTCTGCGAGATCGAGGAAGTCTCTTCGCGATCGCTCCACATCTCCCGGTTGGTTTCGGCGGCAATTCCAATTTCCGGGATGGATATATCCCTCGGATCGGTCCAATCCCGCCCCGCGGATCGCTCCTCGCGCCCGCCGCGGGCGGCGGTGATCGGCGGGGGCGGTACCTGTTGCACCTCTCCCGTGGCATCGGATGGCACAGCCTGGCCCTCGGGAGCCGCCGGGCGCCCGGTGGGACGCCGCGCCACCGAGAAGGCACCCCGGATCAACCGAAAGACGACCCAGAGAACCAGTAGAGCTACCAGATCGAGTGGGCTCATCGAATCACCCCTACTTCCAGTTGACGCAGGTTAGGACGGTTCCTCTTGATCGCGCCTGCGACGGGTTGGCTCATCGGGGGCGTCCTCCTCCCGCTCGGGGGCGAACTTGGAGAATCCCTCCCGCATGCTGGTATCGGCCTGCACGTTCTTGATGTTGTAGTAGTCCATCACGCCCAGTTGTCCATTGCGGAAGGCCGCAGCGATGGCCAGCGGCACCTCGGCCTCGGCCTCGACGACGCGCGCCCTCATCTCCTCGACGCGGGCAATCATCTCCCGCTCCTGGGCGACGGCCATGGCCCGGCGCTCCTCCGCCTTGGCCTGGGCAATTCTCTTGTCTGCCTCGGCGCGATCGCTCTGCAGCGCAGCCCCGATATTGCGACCGATGTCCACATCGGCGATGTCGATGGATAGAATTTCGAAGGCCGTTCCGGCGTCCAAGCCCTTGCCGAGAACCGTCGAGGAAATGGAGTCGGGGTTTTCCAACACCTTCTTGTGGTCCTCTGCGGACCCGACGGTCGTGACGATACCCTCGCCGACCCGGGCGATGATGGTATCCTCGCCGGCGCCACCCACGAGACGCTCGATATTCGCCCGCACGGTCACCCGCGCCTTCGCCTTGACTTCGATGCCATCCTTGGCCACTGCGGCCACCACCGGCGTCTCGATGACCTTGGGATTGACGGACATTTGGACTGCCTTGAGAACATCTCGTCCGGCCAGGTCGATGGCCGCGCCCCGCTCGAAGGCGAGATCGATTTCCGCGCGCTGGGCGGCGATGAGGGCATCGACGACGCGATCGACGTTACCGCCGGCCAGGAAATGTGCCTCCAACTTGTCGGCGATCAAGCCCAACCCCGCCTTATTCGCCTTGATCAGGGGCAGTATGATCCGGGCGGGGGGAACCCGCCGCAACCTCATGCCGATGAGATCGGTTATGCCGACCTTGACGCCCGCCGCCAGGGCGGAAATCCAGAGCCCGAGGGGGATAAAGCTCAAGATAACCACCAGGCCTATGAGTGCGAGACCAACCACGATTAGGGTGTACATGAGTCCATCCATCAGTCGCTCTCACTCCTTTCGGAGTCCTTCGTCTCGGAGGATTCCGCCCGAACCACGACGCGGCGGCCCTCCACTCGAACAATTCGAACCGGGGTTTCCTTCGCGACGTATTCGCCGGAGGTCACCACATCGATCCGCTCACCGTCTACCTCCACCGTTCCCGCGGGACGTAACGAAGTCACGGCGATACCTTGCCTGTCCACCAGATCGCGGAGGCTCGTCTGCGCCACGTAGCCGCGATCCTGCGTTTCTTCGGTGTTCAATAGGAGTCGACGCCACAGGGTCAGCCGGGTTCCCATGCGTATCAGGATCCCGGCGGTCAGGATTACCGCCCCCAGGGCGGCCAGGATCGACCACGTCGCCGCCGCGGGCGTGGGCGAAGCGAAGTAAATGCTGGCTAGCATCGCCAATACCCCGCCGATCCCCATGATCCCGAAACCCGGCACGAAGATCTCGGCGGCCAACAACCCGATTCCCGCGACGAATAGCAACGCGATGGACATGCCGGCGTACCCGGCGGATATGTGACCGATGAAATAGGTGGCAAAGGCGAGTAACCCGAGCCCCCCGGGAAACCCAAAACCCGGAACGAACATTTCGACCAGGATGCCGGCGAAGCCGAGGGCCAGGATCAGGGGGGCTATGAAGGGGTCAGTGACGTACTGTGCAAAGATATCGATGGTAGTCGGCTCCACCGAAATCACCTGTGTCGACCGAAGGTCCAGGGCTCCGAGGGCGGCCTCGCCGGTTTGCTCAATTCCGTCGATGAAGTCCACCTCCAGGGCTCGCTCCGCCGTGAGGGTTAGCAGTTCCCCGGCTGCTACCAGGTCCGGGATCTCGATTCGCTGGTCCACCATGGCCGCCGCGATGGTGGGGTCGCGCCCGTACACACTGGCCGTCGCTTCCATTTCCGCCTTGATGGCGGAGATCGTCTTCTCGTCCATCGGGCGGGGTTCGGCGGCCCCCAGGGACGAACCGGGGGCCATGAAGACGTGGTCACAGGCCAAGGTCAATAGCACTCCGGCGGACCAGGAACGACCCGTGATGAGTGCCACCTTGGTCAGCTGCGTCTCCAGGAGCATATCCTTCATCGAAACCGCGGCATTCACGGCTCCGCCCAGGGTCGTGATCCGAACGAGCAAGACATCGGCGCCGGCCTCTTCGGCTGTGGCGATAGCGCGCCGCAGCAGGGAAGCGAGGCCGGCGTCTACGGTTCCCTGCAGGGTCACCTCGTAGACGGAGACACTCTCCTGCGCCAGCTCTGACGCGCGAACCGAATCCGGGGTCACCGCGGGGATGAGGACCAGGGATACAATCGTGATGAGCAATATGAGGACACGCCCCGCAATGCGCAGTGCCACCGGCAACACCACCTCTTCCCATTACACTTACTTACCCAAATCGGCACCATTCAATGTCTCGTGAGTCACTCCAGGGCCAAATCGACCAGTCGATCCACCAACCGGCCGAAATCCATTCCCGAGGCCTTCCAAAGTCGAGGGTACATGCTCATGGATGTAAAGCCGGGTATCGTATTGATTTCATTGACCAACAGGCGCCCGTCTCCGGGACAATAGAACAGGTCGACCCGCGCCATCCCTCGTGCATCCACGGCCTGAAAGGCCTCCAAGGACAACCGGCGCGCCCGCTCGGCAACCCCGTCGTCCACCGGTGCGGGGATGATCAATCGCGTGCGGTCATCGAAATACTTCGAGTCGTAATCGTAGAATTCCCCCGCCGGGAGAATTTCCCCGGGGCCGGCCACCTCGGGATGGCAATTCCCGAGGACACTGCACTCCAGTTCCCGGGCCTGCACACCCCGCTCTACCAGTACCTTATCCCCCAGGGCGCCGGCCTCCCGCAACGCACCGGGAAGCCCGGCGGGCCCGGTAACGCGGCTAATACCGAGGCTCGATCCCAGGGCGGCCGGTTTCACGAAGCACGGGTAGCCCAAGCACTCGGAGACGGATCGGGTCACCGTATCGACGGATTCCCAGAGGCATGCGCTCGAAAAGCACAGGTGATCCACCACGGGCAGTCCCGCGGCGGAGAAAAGGCGCTTCATCAGGTGCTTGTCCATGGAGGCACCGGAGGAAGCGACCCCGGCACCCACGTAGGGTACACCCAGTATCTCCAGGACTCCCTGGACGGATCCGTCCTCTCCGAAGGGCCCGTGGAGCACCGGGAAGACCACATCGAGGGCGATCTTGTCCCGCCCGCGGTAGAGGCCACCCCCGGGACCCGGTACCATGTTCACCGCGGGGTAGTCGAGGGCGTTCTCCATCCTGCCTTCATCGAAAATTGGTATCGGATCCTCCACCGAACACCAGGTTCCATCCCGGGCGATTCCCAGGGCATGGATCCGATAGCGACTTCGATCCAGGGCATCCCAGATGGCCCGGGCCGACATTATGGATACCTCGTGCTCTCCCGATGGCCCCCCGAAGAGGATCCCCAATCCGATCCGATGGTCCTCCGACATGCCACACCTCCGTCGAATTCGTACGATACTACCCATCCATCATATTATCTGCACACCGTCTCCGATAGACTGTCGGCCCAACAACCCTCGCGGTCCGCGCTTCGCACGGCGACCGGGACCAGGTCGCCGGCGGCATCTCCGTGCTCACCCCGTACGTGCATCGGTGCGTAGTTTCCCGAGTAACCCCGGAATACAGTCATCCCGTCCCCGCCGGAGGAATTCGACACCCGCGTCTCCAGGAGGACGTGGGCTTCTCTCCCCACCTGTGCGCGGTGGAACGCCAGCGCGCACTCCTCGGCGACCGCCAGGAAGGCATCTCTGCGCGCTCGCACGACGGATCCATGGACCCGTCCCGGCAATTCCGCCGCCACGGTTCCCGGGCGGGGGGAAAAGGGGAATACGTGCAGTCGCCCGAAGCGCATCTCCCGGACGAACTCCAGGCTTCGACGATGATCTGCCTCGGTTTCCCCGGGGAAACCCACCATGATGTCCGTGGTTACCCCGACCCGGGGATCCAGGGATCTCGCTCGATCCACCAAATCCCGATATTCCTCCGCGGAGTAGGTGCGTCCCATTCGCCGCAACACCGCATCGGAGCCGCTTTGCAGGGGCAAGTGCAGATGGGGTGCGATGCGCTCGCTCTCCAGGATGAATTCCAGGAGCGCGGGTTGGAGGTCCATGGGCTCCAGCGAACTGAGGCGCAGCCGCCAGTTCCCGGGAATCTCCACCGCCCCCGACAGGAGGGCCCCCAGGCCCGTCGGAGGATCCAGGTCGCGTCCGTAGGCACCGAGATGGATCCCCGCCAGGACCACCTCGCGGGAACCTTGGGCGACGAAACGGCGAACCTCTTCGATCACCGCGTTGGGGGGTGTGCTGGCCAGGGGGCCCCGGGCGATGGGCACGATGCAATAGGTGCAGCCACCGTCGCAGCCCCGGGTGGCGACTACCACCGGGCGATCGGTGGGCCCCGGGGAACGATGGGATACACCGACGCCGGAGGACGTCTCCGCCAGCGATCGCCGCACCTTCGCCACGACCACATCGGGGGATTCGACCCCGAATACGAGGTCCGCCGGCAGATCCGACACGGCGGCGCACTCCTGCGTCCCGGGACGCTTGCGGGCCACTTCCGGGTAGCAACCCATCATTACGACCAGGGCCCCGGGGGATCTGCGCCGCACCGCGCGGACCAGCTGTCGCGACTTCCTCGAGGCCGTAGACGTCACCGTACAGGAATTCACCACGTATACGTCGGCATCGATCTCAAAGGGTACGGGGCGAAAACCCGCCTCGATGAAAACATCCTCGAGGCGGGCCGTGTCACTCTGATTCACTTTGCAGCCCAGGGTGTGAAAGGCAACCGTCACCTCAGAGAGCAAGAAGATCGTCCTCTCGACAGAGCCGGAGGCAAACCCAATCTCCCTCGGACGTGCGCGCGATCTCCCGCCACCCGCATCCGAATGCATCCCGGATCCGGTCCATCTGTTCCCGGTAGATACCCGAGAGGATCAACATGCCTCCCGCCGCCGTAAATCGATCCAGGGCCTCGGCCCCGGCCGTGATAAGGGGGGCGTTCAGGTTGGCCACGACGAGCGGGAAGGGGGGATATTCTGCCTCCATGAAGTCCCCGACGTCGACGCTCAACCGATCCATCAACCCGTTGGCCTCGGCGTTATTCCTCGCTGCCGCCGCCGCGGCGGGATCCAGGTCGCAGGCCCGGGCGCGCTTCACGCCCAATCGAAGGCCGGCCAGGGAAAGAATGGCGGTCCCGCACCCGACATCGAGGAGGGAATCGGGATTCATCTCCTCCACCGCCGCCGCCACTGCCCCGAGGGCAAGTCGGGTACTCTCGTGCCCCCCGGTACCGAAGGCCATCCCGGGTTCGATGACGAGATCCGCGGAATCGCGACGGTCCATCCAGGGTGCGATGATGCGTAGGGATCCCCGCTCCAATGGATGGAAATGCTGTCGGGCTTGCTCCGTCCAGTCCACGCCCGGAACCCGGCGCCGACGCACGTGAACCCCCGGGAGATCCGGAACGCGAATGGGCTCGGTAGAGTACAAGACATAGGTGATGGTGCCGGGTTCGGGTCCCTTCCGTTCCTCCAGTCCCCCGGGGAATCGCACCAGCAATTCCCCCAGCACGGACTCGGCTTCCCCCGTGGGTACCGTCAAGGACACCTCGTTGAGGGAACTGCGCCCGGATTCATCGGACGTGTTGTCAGTCATCGCTTCCTACCCCCCGTCCAAACGCCCGTTTCACTCGATCGAAGAGGCCCTCTTCGGGGGGGTCGATCTCCTCGCCCCGGGATTCGGCGAATTCAAGCAACACTCCCTTCTGCTCGTCGGTCAAGCCCTTGGGGATCTCGATCTTTATGTTGACCACATGATTGCCCCGACCGTATCCTCGGAGAAACGGTATGCCCTTATCCCGCAGCGTAACCTGGGCGCCGTGCTGGGTACCCGGATTGATCCGGATTTCCTCTTCACCGTCGAGGGTCTTAACGCGCCTCTTGCTGCCCAGGGCAGCCTCCACCATGCTGATGGTCAGGTTGGAGTGCACGTCATTGCCCAGGCGCTCGAACTCGCGATGGCCTCGCACGTCGATGCGAACGTAGAGGTCTCCGGGGCGACCGCCGCGCTCCCCGGGTCCACCTTCGCCAGCCATGCGCAAGCGCATCCCGGATTCCACGCCAGCGGGCACTTTCACCTTGATCTTGCGGCGTCGTTGCACCCGGGTCCGCCCGCGGCACTCGGGACACAGTTCGTCGATGATCTGTCCCCTTCCGTTGCAGGCCGGACAGGGAGAGGTGGTCATGAATTGACCGAGGGGCGTGTTCCGGGTCGTGCGAACCTGGCCCACACCCCCGCACTGCGGGCAAGTTCGGGGGCTGGTGCCGGGCTTCGCTCCCGTCCCTTCGCACGTGGGACAGGCTTCTTCCCGCTCGATCTCGACTTCCCGCTGGACACCAAAGGCGGCCTCTTCGAAATCCACGGTGAGCCGCATCTCCATGTCGGGCCCCCGCGCGGGGCCGGCGGAACGCCGACGCGCACCACCCCCGAAAAAGGCGTCGAAGATGGAACCGAAATCGGAGAAGTCACCGAATCCGAAATCCTGCGGATCGAATCCGCCGGCACCCGCGGTGGATCCCGCCCTTCCGAACTGGTCGTACTGCTGCCGGGTCTCGGGATCCCGCAACACGCGATAGGCTTCGCTGATTTCCTTGAAGCGGGCCTCGGCGCCGGGATCGTCGGGATTGGCGTCGGGATGGCTATCCCGGGCCAGTCTCCGGTACGCCTTCTTGATTTCCTCCTGGGACGCATCCCTCGAAACACCCAGGATTTCGTAGTAGTCCTTGCCTTCGGGCACGCACTTTCCCCCCAACGGGCCGGCTCCCCCGGCCCCGCCGCTCGTCGTCTACTCTTCTACCTCGTAATCGGCATCGACATCTTCGCCATCGGAGCCCATGGACTCCGCATCTCCGCCCTCGGCTCCGGTCGCTTCGTAGGCCGAGGACGTCAATCGGTACAGCGCCTCGGTCAATTCTTCTTTGGACGTCTTCATGGCATCGAGGTCGGGCTCATCTTCCGCCAGGATCGCCTTGAGGGCCTCCTGTTTACTTCGCACCTCGTCCGCGAGGGATGCATCCACCTTCTCCTCCAGGTCCCCCAGGGTCCGCTCGGCGGAGTAGACGGCGGCGTCGGCTTCGTTTCTGACCTCGGCCATCTCCTTGCGCTTCTTGTCCTCGTCCTCGTGCAACTCGGCGTCCCGGGCCATCTTCTCGATGTCCTCATCGCTGAGACCGCTGGACGTCTCGATGGTGATCCGTTGCTCCTTGCCGGTGGCCTTATCCTTCGCCGACACGTTGACGATCCCGTTGGCGTCGATGTCGAAGGTGACCTCGATCTGGGGAACGCCCCGGGGGGCCGGTGGTATGCCCTCCAGGTAAAATCTCCCGAGGGTGCGATTGTCCGCGGCCATGGGGCGCTCACCCTGCAGGACGTGGATCTCCACCTGGGTTTGATTGTCGCTGGCGGTGGAGAATACTTCGCTCTTCTTCGTTGGAATGGTGGTATTTCGCTCGATGAGCTTGGTAAACACACCACCCAGGGTTTCGATACCCAGCGATAGGGGCGTGACGTCGAGCAACAGCACGTCCTTGACCTCGCCCGAGAGAACACCGCCCTGGATGGCGGCACCCAGGGCCACCACTTCGTCGGGATTGATCCCCTTGAAGGGATCCTTGCCGAGGACGTCCTTCACCCGCTTTTGCACCAAGGGTATCCGCGTGGATCCCCCGACCAGGATCACCCGGTGGATTTCATCGGTGGACACGCCGGCGTCGGCGACGGCCCGCTTGATGGGCCCGACGGTCTTTTCAACCAGGTCGGAAATCAAATCCTCGAACTTCGCTCGGGTCAGGACCATCTCCAGGTGCTTCGGACCGGAGGCGTCGGCGGTTACAAAGGGGAGGCTGATGTTCGTCTGCAGGGTGCTGCTCAACTCGATCTTGGCCTTTTCCGCCGCCTCGACCAGGCGCTGGGTGGCCTGGCGATCCTTGGAGAGATCAATCCCCTGGTCTTTGCGGAACTCCTCGACCATCCAATCCTTCACGCGCTGGTCGAAATCGTCTCCGCCGAGCAGGTTATCCCCGCTGGTCGCCTTGACCTCGAATACCCCTTCTCCCAGTTCCAGGACGGAAACATCGAAGGTGCCTCCGCCCAGGTCGTACACGAGGATGGTGGATTCTTCACCGTCGCGGTCCATACCATACGCCAGGGATGCGGCCGTCGGCTCGTTAATGATGCGCAGGCCCTCGAGCCCCGCGATCTGGCCGGCATCCTTGGTCGCCTGGCGCTGACTGTCGGTGAAATAGGCCGGGACCGTGATGACGGCCTGTTCCACGGTCTCACCCAGGTATTCTTCGGCGTCGCGCTTCATCTTCTGGA